>CANFLM010000016.1 GCA_947447895.1 Hyphomicrobiales bacterium | reverse complement strand
TACGATGTTCTGGATGTTTCAGAATTCCACCATGTTCGGATCAATCATTCCGAAAAATTCGCCGAAGAGAAAAATCACATCAACGGGATTGAGAATTTCTGGAACCAGGCAAAGCGGCATATGCGTCGTTATAACGGCATACCGAAAGCTCACTTCTTTTTATTTCTCAAAGAGTGTGAATGGCGGTTCAATCATCGCCCAGCCAGCAACCTCTTGAAGACTATCTCAGAATGGGTCAAAATGTGAATACTGAAACCTTATCTATGTCAGCCCCTAATAAAAAGGGGGGATGAAATGATGTTCAGTATGACACGGCACTCGGTGTTGCGCCTGCTTGCGGGGATTGCGCTTGCGGGCGCGATCACCCATTCGGCTCAGGCCGATACATTGGTGGTCTGGAGTTCGGGAGGCTATACAGCTTCATTGGAAAAGCTGGCTCCCGAATTTGAAAAAGTCTCCGGTCACAAAATCGAGATCGTCTTGGGTCCTTCGATGGGTACAGCGCATGAGGCAATCCCCGTGCGTCTTGATCGCGGCGAGAAGGCTGATTTGCTGATCATGGTCGGTTCGGCGATTGCGCCGCTGGTGCAAAAAGGACAGGTCAAAGGCGAGACCAAGCAGGACCTGGCCCGTTCCAAAATTGCTCTCGCCATCAAAGCCGGCGCCGACAAACCCGACATCAGCACGCTGGAAGCGTTCAAGGCAGTACTGTTGAAGGCCAAATCCATCGCCTATTCAGACAGTGCGAGCGGCGTTTATATCGAAAATGAAATGTATAAAAAGCTTGGTCTTGAGGCCGAGCTGAAACCGAAAAGCAAGATGATCATTGCCGAGCGCGTGGGCAATGTCGTGGCGCGCGGCGATGCAGAATTCGGGTTCCAGCAAGTCAGCGAACTGCTGCCCGTTAAGGGGATTACCTATGTCGGTCCGATACCGGATGCCGTGCAGAAGGTGACAGATTTCTCGGCCGTTGTGACTGCGACAACCACCAAGCAGGATCTGATCAAAATCTTTCTGGCTTTTCTGACTTCACCGGCTTCGCGCGCTGTGGTCGAGGCCACAGGGATCGAGGCTGTTGCGCCTTGATCCAGCTGCGCTCGAGGGCTGTGGCCATAGTGACATCAACCCGCCATTGGCGGGTTGATCTCTTTCTCGAAGACATCCTTGATCGGCGACTTAAGTGTTGGTCTGTGTTACGCTAAGAGGGTATGTGTTGTTGATCTCCGATCGAATGTCCCTTTTGAATGATTGAGCCGATGCCCTCTTCCGGTTGGTCTGTGTTGCGGTTGCATGATTTTCGGGCCTTTGTTCTGGCCCGCATTTCAACCGTGATGGCGTTGCAAATGCAATCGGTCGCGATGGGCTGGTTTGTTTACGACATGACCAAAAGCGCATGGGCGCTCGGCTTTATTGGTCTCGCGGCATTCTTGCCTGCTCCTCTCCTCGCATTGATCACTGGACAGGTGGCAGATCGTTTTGACCGCCGCAAGGTGATTGCCTTGGGCTATGTTGTCGCCTGCGCGGTATCGCTGGGCATGTTGGCGTGTGTCTGGTTGCAAATCACCGCGATCTGGCCGGTTTTTCTATTGACCATGCTGCAAGGAGCGGCGCGGGCGTTTTATATGCCGGCCACTCAGGCCATTCTGCCTGGCTTGCTGCCGCGAGATGCGCTGTCTGGCGGTTTGGCCTTGTCTTCCTCGACCATGCAGACGGGCACAGTGTTGGGTCCCGCATTAGGTGGCCTGCTTTATGTCTTGGGGCCGGACGTGGTTTTCGGCCTCGGTGCACTCTGCTTTGCCTTGGGGACAATCGCGATCCTCAGCATCAAGGCGCGCCCGCCAGTGGTGGCGCGCGAGCCGATTACCGTGCCGCATCTGTTGGGCGGTATCCATTTCATCAAATCGCAGCCGGTGATTTTGGGCGCGATTTCGCTGGATCTGTTTGCGGTGTTGCTGGGCGGTGCCACCGCCTTGCTGCCGATGTTCGCACAGGATGTGCTGCATGTCGGCCCCGAAGGGCTGGGACTGTTGCGGGCCGCGCCAGCCTGCGGATCGATCACCATGGCCCTGATGCTGACACAATGGCCGATCCGCCGCAAAGCCGGCCCCTTGCTGTTTGCCGCGATCATCCTGTTCGGCCTGTCGATGATCGGTTTCGGCCTGTCGACGGTGTTCTGGCTGTCGATGCTGTGCCTCTATCTGTCCGGCCTGGCCGATATGGTCAGCGTCAACATCCGCCAGTCTTTGGTGCAGGGCAATACGCCGGATGCGATGCGCGGGCGCGTGTCGGCGGTGACCACGGTGTTTATCGGGGCCTCCAATGAATTGGGGGAATTCGAATCCGGTGTGCTGGCTGCTTTGCTGGGTGCGGTGCCCGCGGTGGTTCTGGGCGGGGTCGGCACCGTGCTGATTGCCGCTTTGTGGATACGGCTGTTTCCGGCGCTGGCGGCCCGTGACGGACTGTTGAACGAAGGCTGATTATTCGGCCAACACGCGGTTGCTCGGAAAGGTAATCTCGATCAGCGTGCCGCGTCCGCGGTCGCTTTTGATCGAGAAGCTGGCGCGGTTGGCCTCTGTCAGCGCCTTTGTCAGCGGCAAGCCGAGGCCGGTGCCGCCGGCTTTGCGGCCTGCGGCCGTCTGGCGGAAAAATTCCAGCGCGGTTTTGATGTCTTCGGAATCCATGCCGACGCCGGTATCGCGGATGCGCAGCACCACTTCGCCATCCTGCGTCAGTCCGGTGGTCACAATCACCTGCCCGCCGGCCTCGGTGAACTTCACGGCATTGGAGAGCAGGTTCAGCACCACCTGCCGCAAGGTGCGTTCGTCGGCGACAATTCTGGGCAGGCCGAGGCTCAGGGACGAGCGCACAAACACACGGTTGCGCTCGGCATCAGGATGGATCATTCCCAAAGCGGCTTTGACCGTGGCATTGGCATCAACGGCGGTGAAATCGAGATCGAATTTTCCGGCTTCGATTTTCGCCAGATCGAGCAGATCATTGACCAGCGACAGCAGATGGTGGCCGGAGGAATGGATGTCGCGCAGATAGTCCTGATAACGCGGATTGCCGATCGGGCCGAAGCGTTCTTCCACCATCACTTCGGCAAAGCCGAGAATCGCTGACAGCGGTGTCCGCAATTCATGGCTGATGCGCGCCAGCATGTCGGATTTTTGCGCATTGGCGATTTCGGCCTGTTTGCGGGAATCGTTGAGATCGCTCTCGACTTTCTTCCATGCTGTCAGGTCGCGCAGCACAGCGCAGAAGCGGCTGTCATGGTCGCCCGTGCGGCCCAGTGTCATGAACAGCGGCATATGTCCGCCTTGCGCCACCTGCCCGATCACCTCGCGCCCGTCATTCATCAATGACCGCACGCCGTTTTCGCGGAACCCCTCGAAATAGTCCTGCACCAGCGTGTGCGAGTCCGGTGCAAACAGCATCACGAAAGGACGCGCGATGACTTGTGCCTGATCATAGCCGAACAGGGCCTGAGCGCTCTTGTTGAGGCTGACGATCGTGCCGTGGGCATCGACCACGACCACGCCATCGGTTGCGGTATCGAGAATGGCCTCGAGCTCGCTGATCCGTTGCGCGGCTTTGAGATCGGGGGGTGCAACAATCGTCCGGGTCTCGATCTCCGGCGCGGAAGCGGTCGGAGCGGCGTCCTCTCCGGGCAGGACCAGACTGGACGGGACAAACACCATCATGGAGGCGGCAAGCTCGCCCCATTCGATGGTCTGGAACATCACCCGCATGTCGACCGTCTCGCCGTTGCGGGTGGTCAGGGCCATCCATTCCGATCCCTGGCCGCCTTTGTGCTGGTCGGGAAACAGGCGGGCAATCGCCCCTTCCGCGTGGAATTCATCGGCACTTGGATAGTCAAGGCTCTGGAGCAGCAGCCTGTTCATGACAATCGGCACGTCGCCGCGGCTGACCAATACGCCAACCGGCAGTCTGTCGAGCAGCTCTTGCACATCTTTGGCGATCTCGAAATTCTGGATACCGGTTTGCAGTGCCGGACCGGCAAAGGCCGGTTGCTCTTGCGCGGCGGGAGCAGGGGCATCCGCAGGGCTGTCTTCGCGCACGGATGAATGGGCGGTGACAGCTTGGGCGAGCAGCCGGCCAATTTCGTCGAAAGCCTGCTGCTCGCGGTCCGACAGGCCCGAACCGGAAAAACCGGGGGCAGGCGCGGATTTGGCGGGCTCCGGCACAAGCCGGGCAGCAGGCCTTTCAGAGCGGATCAGGCCTTGGGTGGTGCCAAAACCGCGATAGCCGGAGAATTGTCCATCGCGGTCATTGACGGGCGCGCCCGACAGTCGGGTATCCAGCTGGCCCTCGGGCCCATGCCAATGCACGGCCAGATTGCTGAAGGTGGTGTGATTCTGCATTGCCACGGCCAGTGCGCCGCTGTGTTCACGGATGGAGGGATTGTCCAGCAAAGCCTGTCCGTCCCACGGCGCGAGGATGTGATCCGGCGGCAAGGCAGCCGTCATCAGCCGGTTTCGGGCATCGCAAGCCCAAATAAACCGCATAGGACGTCCCGTTGTCTGGTTGCCCGCCCGACTGCTGCTGGTCACCCAAAGTCCCCGCGTTAAACACAACCTTCGCATACAGGGCGATGATCGTGGATCCATACCGGCGTTTTACGGTCGCAGTATGCCGGTTGGTTTACAGGCAAGTCATTAAAAAAGCCCAAATGGAACGCCACCATTGCGAGACTTCAGCCATCTTGTTGATCGTCCGAATTCCAGACAGACCGGGTTTACAGGGCGCTTGACAATTGTGCATCGCAACATTATATTGCATTGCACAATACGAGAGATTGAGCCAACAGAACGCCGGATCGTCTGGCGCCGGGGCTCCGATAGAGGGCAATGCCATGATGAAGAACGCAGGTAACTACGAAATCCCCAATGAAATGCGCGACTTTGCCGAAAAGAGCGTTGAACAGGCCCGCAAGGCATTTGACGGTTTCATCGGTGCGGCCAGCAAGGCTGCTGCAGCTGCAGAAACACAGGCGACCGTTGCCAGCGCATCGAGCCGTGAAGTGGCCCAGAAGACCATTTCCTATACCGAACAGAATATTGCGGCCAGCTTCGACTTCGCCCAGAAGGTCGTGCGCGCCAAGAACCTGCAGGAATTGATGCAGGTGCAGGCCGAATTCGTGAAAAAGCAGGCCGAAGCATTGCAGCACCAGCTGCAGGATGTTGGCGCAACAGTGCAGTCCAAGGTGCAAAAGGCCGCTGCCGATGCCCATGCGACTGTTGAAAAGGCCACGGCCGAAGTGACAAAGGCTGCGTCGCAGGCCGGTCGTCGCAAATCCTAATCTGTTGATTTATCGACAGATTAACCGTTGAATATCGAATTTTGAAAAGTCCGGACCCAGGTCCGGGCTTTTCTTTTTCAACAAATGTTCAACTTGGTCTTGAAAAAATTGCGGCATCGTCATAGGGTCCGCCCGCGTCGTTAGGGCAGCTGTAGCTCAGTTGGTTAGAGCGCTAGATTGTGGATCTAGAGGTCCCCCGTTCAAGCCGGGGCAGCTGTACCATTCTTTCCGGATCCGGTCGGAGAAAGCCTGCGGGCTTGATCGGATCGTTCGGGGCCGGAATGGCCGTTTTCTCGGACATGATGGCGCTCCCGAATTCTTTAAGATCGAGAGTGGCAGACGTGACCTTCAATCCCGAATTTATTGCAGCCCTGATCCAGATCATCTGGATCAATATCATCTTGTCCGGCGACAATGCTGTTGTGATTGCGATGGCCTGCCGCGATCTGCCTGCCAAAACCAAGAACAAAGGCATTATTCTCGGTGCGGCTGCAGCGATCGGGCTGCGGATTATTTTTTCCTTTGTTGTAACCTTTCTGATGGCCCTGCCGTTCCTGCGGGTGATCGGGGGATTGTTACTGTTCTGGATCGCCTTCGATCTGCTCAATGCCGATGACGGGCATGGCAAGGAGATCAAAGGGCATGACCGACTGTTCCATGCTGTCAAAACCATTGCCATTGCCGATGTGGTGATGAGCCTCGACAATGTGCTGGCCATTGCCGCCATTGCCAAAGACTACATGATCTTGCTGGTGCTCGGCCTGCTGATCTCGATCCCGCTGATCATTGCAGGCTCGTCGATCATTCTCGAGGCGATCAAGCGGTTTCCGATCCTGTTGTGGGCCGGCGCAGGCCTCTTGGGCTGGCTGGCCGGCGGCATGATGATCCATGATGTCTGGCTGGTGCCGCATGTCGCAGAACTGCCGTGGGTGCTGCCGGAGCCACTCGATGTCTATCTGGCAGCATCTCTATTCGGAGCGGCTTTTGTGCTTCTGGGCGGTTATTGGGGCAAAACCCATAAAACGGCAGATGTCTGAGCCAGCTGGTTCGCCGGTATCCTCCCCCGGGACAGAGACGAACATTCCGGCCTATAGCCCTGTCAGCTGGGCAGGCTGCTGGCTCGGGATGCGGCTGACCCTGCCGCTTTTGCCCGGCATCATGGTGTTCGGTGCCGCCTTCGGTGCGGGGGCAGCGCATAAGGGCCTGAGCCTGTTCGAAGCCATGCTGTCAAGCGGGCTGGTCTTTGCAGGGGCCGCACAATTGGTCTCGCTCGCCTTGTGGCAGGACCACTGGAGCTTCGGCTCGACGCTGGCCATCACGCTGGTGGTGTTTGCGGTCAATGCCCGCATGATCCTGATGGGCGCCGCGCTGCACCATTGGTTCAAAACCGCCTCGCCGATGTGGCGCTGGTTCAGCCTGTATCTTTTCACGGATGCCAACTGGATTCTGGGCGTGCGCTACCACCAGGACGGCGGGCGCGATTACGGCATGTTTGTCGGATCGGGCGTGCTGCTCTGGCTGGTCTGGTTGCTGGTGACGGTGCCGGGCTATCTGTTGGGTGCGCTTGTGCCCGATCCCAAAACATGGGGCATCGATCTCGTCATGCCGATCATTTTTGCGGTGATGCTGATCCCGCTGTGGAAAGGCAGACAGGCCGCTGTGCCTTGGCTGGTGGCTGCTGTGGTGTCGATTGTCGTGATGCAGCTGGTGCAAGGCTATGCCTTCATTGTGGTGGGCGCGCTGGCAGGCGCGATCACGGGGGCCCTGATGCCGGAGGCGCAGCCGGATGTCTGATCACTGGCTGGAGCCGTTGGGAACGTCATGGGGAGCCTTGCTGGCTCTGCTGTGCATGGCGGCCGCCACCTATCTGTGCCGGTTGGGCGGCGTCTGGCTGATGGACCATTTGCCGCCTTCGCCACGCTTGCGGCGCGCTCTGGGTGCATTGCCCGGTTCCATCATCATTTCAACGGTCGTGCCGCTCGGTGTGATGGGCGGCCCTGCCGCGCTGATCGCACTGGTTGTCGCGATGCTGGTGATGTTCAAATCGAGGCGCGATGTGCTGGCGCTGGCGGCCGGGATGGTGACTGTGGCCCTGTTGCGCCGCATGGGTTTTTGACAACTGCGCTATTCGGGCGTGCCGGTCAATCGCGCAAGCGGGCGGTGATCTTGCGCACGAGCTGGTCACGCACTTCGCGATAGGCATCGAGCATCTGGTCGCGCGAGCCCTGGGTCAGCGAGGGGTCTGCCACCGGCCAATATTCGACATCGGCCGAGACCGTGCGGGTCAGTTCCAGCGCCTTGTGATGCGCTTCGGGGCTCAACGAGATGATCAGGTCGAAATTCAACCCTTCCCAGTCATCCAGCTCTTCGATGGTGCGCGGTTTGTGCTTGCTGGCATCGATGCCGATTTCTTCCAGAACGGCAATGGTGAAGGGGTCCACGGTACCCTTGGTCACACCGGCCGACTGGATATACAGCGTGCGGCCGAAAAAATGGCGGGCAATCGCTTCGGCCATCGGCGAACGGATGACGTTGAAGCCACAGGCAAACAGCACGGCTTGGATGTGTCGGCCCTTTTGGGTGTCCATGCCCCTCAGCCTTTCCAGTGCAGGGCGGCAATGAGGGTGAAGAGACGGCGCGAGGTGTTGAAATCCAGTTCGACCTTGCCTTGCAGGCGTTCGGTCAGCAATTCCGCCGCCTCATTGTGCAGGCCGCGGCGCCCCATATCGATGGCTTCGATCTGGGTCGGACTGGCGGTGCGGATGGCCTCGTAATAGCTTTCGCAAATCATGAAATAGTCGCGCATCACCCTGCGGAACGGGGTGAGCGAGAGCACATGGGTGATCAGCCGGTCGCCGCTTTCGTTGCGGATATCGAAGGACAGTTTGTTGTCGATCATCGACAGCGTCAGGGCATAGGGGCCGCCCTCGTGGCCGGGAAGCGCAAAGTGGTTGGCCTCGATCAGGTCATAGATCGCCACCGCCCGCTCGTGCTCCTTTTCCGGCGTGGTGCGGCCGATCGAGACCTCGTCAAGCGCGATGGAGGCCAGCGCGTGCCGTTGCGTTCCAGTCATCGCGCCTCATCCCAAATTCAAACGCGTGGAGACCGAAAGCGCATGGCCATCCAGCCCTTCGGCCTTGCCCAGCGCGACCGCCGCAGGACCGATGATCCGCAACGCATCGGCATCGCATTTGAGCAAGGATGTCCGCTTCATGAAATCCAGCACGCCAAGGCCCGAGGAGAAGCGGGCCGATCGGGCTGTCGGCAGGACATGGTTGCTGCCGCCGACATAATCGCCGATGGCTTCGGGCGTATGCGCGCCGATGAAAATCGCGCCGGCATTGCGGATTGCTGCGGCCAGTTCCTCGGCTTGCGCGGCCTCGATTTCGAGATGCTCGGGGGCCAGCCGGTCCACCAGCGGGATCGCCTGTTCCAGACTGTCGACCGTGATCACCGCCCCGAAATCGCGCCAGCTTGCGCTGGCAATGTCGCGCCGTGGCAGGGTCTTGAGGCGGCCTTCGACCGCCACAATGACCGCATCCGCCAATGCCGGTGAATCCGTGATCAGGATGGATTGGGCCGCCGTATCATGTTCGGCCTGCGCGAGCAGATCGGCCGCAACCCAATCGGGATTGGCATGGTGGTCGGCCAGCACCACCACTTCCGACGGTCCGGCGATCATGTCGATGCCGACCTGACCGAACACCCGCCGCTTGGCCGCCGCCACATAGGCATTGCCGGGGCCGACGATTTTGGCCACCGGCGCAATCGAGGCCGTGCCATAGGCGAGGGCAGCGACAGCCTGCGCGCCGCCGATGCGGTAGATTTCCGAGACGCCGGCCATATCGGCCGCGGCCAGCACCAGCGGATTGAGCTGCCCGTCGGGTGTCGGCACCACCATGACAATGCGCGGCACACCGGCCACCTGGGCTGGCACCGCATTCATCAATACGGACGAGGGATAGCTGGCCGTGCCGCCGGGCACATAGAGACCGACGGCCTCGATGGCTGTCCAGCGGTGGCCCAGTTCGACGCCGATCGAATCCCGGTAGCGGTCATCCTTGGGCAGTTGGCGGGCATGGTGGCTTTTGATGCGGGCATGGGCCAGCTTCAGGGCCTCGAGCGTTTCGGGATCGCATTGCCTGATCGCCGCTTCGATCTCGGCGCGGGTCACGCGCAATTGACCTGCAGTGATCTGCAAGCGGTCGAACCGCTGCGTGTAATCGACCAGAGCCGCATCGCCACGCTGGCGCACATCGGCAATGATGTCGCGGACAACGGTATCGACCTCTTCGGAGACCTCGCGTTTCATGGCGAGCAATTGGGCAAAGTCCTCCGCAAAAGAGTCCGCACGGCTCGAGAGACGGGTAACCATGATCATATCTCCTTGCTGTCGGCCGGCAGATCGGCCAGCGCAGCTTCCAAAAACGCGACATCCAGTTTGATCAGCTGACCTTGCGTGCAATGCAGGATAACCTGCCCCGCAGGGGCCGCACCGGGTGTAAATGTCACCGCCAGCAGATGCAGCGTCTGGCCGCCTTGCTGAGGGGTGATGTTCTGTTGTCGGGCCTGGGTCACCCCTTCGAAATGCACGCCGGTGCTTTTGCGGGTGGGTGGCACGGTCTGGCGGTCGAGCCGTTCGGCCACAAAGGCAAAGCGCTTCTGCTTCGGCAGAAAGGCAATCTGGTCGACGCGCAATTCGGCATCCTGCAAATGGGCGGAAAACACAGCAAGATCCTCGCTGTCGATGGCCATCAGCTTCAAATCGTCATTCTGTATCGGGCCTGGGCGATGGGTCATGGCATTCCTTTGATCCGCAACAGGCTCTTGTTAACGCCCTATGGCGTTTGCGGCAACCGCGGCCTTAGGGGAAGGCCGGATCAGCCGTCGCTGGAAAGACGTTCGATTTCCGCGCCGCAGCGGGCGAGTTTCTTTTCCAGTGCTTCAAAACCGCGATCCAGATGGTAGACTCGGTGGACGGTGGTTTCGCCTTCCGCGGCCAGTCCGGCGATAACCAGCGACACCGAGGCACGCAGATCGGTCGCCATCACCGGCGCGCCTTTCAGCCTGTTGCGGCCTTCGACAATCGCCGTATCGCCGTCGAGCCTGATCTGGGCGCCCAGACGGGCCAGTTCCTGCACATGCATGAAGCGGTTTTCGAAAATGGTTTCACGGATATGCGAGGTGCCCTGGGCGCGCGTCATCAGGGCCATGAACTGGGCCTGCAGATCGGTTGGAAATCCCGGGAACGGTGCGGTGGCGACATCAATCGGCATGATGGCACCGGTCTGACGGCGGATGCGGATGCCCTGGTCATCGGCGAGAATGTCAGTGCCGGTTTTGGCGAGCACATCAAGGGCCGATTGCAGCAGATCGGCGCGGGCGCCTTCGAGCAGCACATCGCCCCCCGTCATGGCCACGGCCATGGCATAGGTGCCTGTCTCGATCCGGTCCGGCAGCACCGTGTGATGGGCGCCCCCCAACTGGCCAACGCCTTCGACCTCGATCCGGCTGGTGCCGGCCCCGGTGATTTTGGCCCCCATCTTGATCAGGCAATCGGCCAGATCGACCACTTCGGGTTCGCGTGCCGCCCCGTCGATCACCGTATCGCCGCGGGCCAGCACCGCCGCCATCAGCGCCGTATGGGTGCCGCCCACTGTCACCTTGGGGAAAACGATATGCCCACCGCGCAGGCCGTCGGGCGCACGGGCGACCACATAGCCGTTTTCAATCTCGATGTCCGCGCCCAATGCTTCCAGTGCCATCAGCAGCAGGTCGACCGGACGCGTGCCGATCGCGCAGCCGCCGGGCAGTGACACGCGCGCCTCGCCCATCCGCGCCAGCAGGGGCGCAATGACCCAGAAACTGGCCCGCATCCGCGAGACCAGTTCGTAAGGGGCGGTCGTGTCGACAATATCGCGTGCCGACAGCGTGATGCTGTCGCCCTGGTCCTCGCTCTGGCCCAGCCGTTTGCCGCCGATGGCGGCATCGACGCCGTGATTGCCGATGATGCGCAGCAATTGCCGCACATCCGACAGGCGGGGCACATTATGGAGCGTCAGGGTTTCACGCGTCAGCAGGCTGGCAATCATCAGCGGCAGGGCGGCGTTTTTCGCGCCACCGATGGTCAGCGAGCCAATGAGCGGGTGTCCACCGACAATCCGGATACGATCCATCGTCACTTCATCCTGTTCAACATGCTCAACGATCGCCCGTTGGAGCAAGGCTTGTGATGCGTCCGGCATCGTCCGGCGTAGTGGCTTGCGGGGCTGTTGCCGTCGCATCAGGTCCCGATGGTTCTGGCACGGACCGCACGCGCTGCTGGGCTTTGCGGCGCTTGAGATTTTCACGCAAGGCCGCCGCCAAACGCTGTTTTCGCCGCAAGGCTTGATCCGTCATTCGCCTGTCCACAACCCGCTTCAACCGGTCTCCGCCCCGCCGGACCCATCCATTGCAGACAAGGACGATTCGACCGCGGCCATCATGATCAAATCCCTAAGCCGATCTCCCGATCCTGACAAGTGTCGTGATCATGTGCCGCCGCTGCCCAGCCCCGTAAAAGCTTGCCGAAAGAGACCGAAATGACCCGGTCCGGCCGGATCAAACCGGATTGGCGGGCATCTTTCTTGATAAAAATGAAAATAAATCCGGCTAGACGGTTGCGTGACGGGCTACCTTGTGGCAGTGTCCGCGCCGCTTAGGGAGCTTATCCCTTGCTGCCGTAGCTCAGTGGTAGAGCACTCCCTTGGTAAGGGAGAGGTCCGCAGTTCAATCCTGCGTGGCAGCACCATTTCCCTCAGTCTTTTCAATAGCTTATGTGATCGTTAGCTGCGGTTTTGTAGCATACACACCCACTATGCTACTTTTCTGCCAGCACTTGCTCTCATCTCAAATCAGCGACATAGTGTGTGAGATTAGCTTGTGAGGGTTCCCAGCTCGCAATCGCGCAATGTTCCAGCTGAGCATATATGCTGGCATGTTCAACCGCACGATTGATATGTTGCTGATCATATCCGCGCTTTTCCAGCCAAGCGATCAACACAGCTTCTTCGATGCAGCTGTTGTCCGTGTCTGTCTTGTCACCCAGATAGCGATAACCCAATCGCTCAGTGAACAGTTTGATCACACGGTTTTGTGTCTCACGCTCGGCTTTGTTGAGCCGATGGTCAGAGCTTTGCATCAAACCCTTGTCTTGGAATTGTGAACATGCAGACCACGATCCGCCTTGCAGTTTCCGCTGATGCCGCGGGTGTGACCGACTGTGTCTGCCGTGCCTTTATTGATTATATTGCTGTCATCGGGCAGCAGCCGCAACCGATGCTTGAAGATTATCAATCCCTGATCAGCCAGAGCAGGGTCTATATCGCGGTCGCGGATGCACAGCTTGCCGGTGTCCTGGTGATAGACATAACCGGGCAAGAATTTTGTATCGATACTCTTGCAACGCATCCCCTATGTCAGGGCGCGGGCATCGGGAAAAAACTGATTGCCTGGGCCGAAAGGCTGGCACAAGAGCAGGATGGTGATGCGGTCACGCTCTCGACCAACCGCCTCATGCACAAGACCCGCGCGATCTACAGACATCTTGGCTTTGTCGAATATGATCACGCCATCGTGAATGGCTATGACCGCATCCTGATGCGCAAGACGATCGGTTGATCAGTTGCGCTCCTCGAGCAGGCGGCGGGCGATGACCTGGGCCTGGATTTCGGCGGCGCCTTCGAAAATATTGAGGATGCGGGCATCGCACAACACCCGCGAAATGGCATATTCCAGCGCAAATCCGTTGCCGCCATGAATTTGCAGCGCATTGTCGGCCGCCGCCCAGGCGACACGGGCTCCAAGCAGTTTGGCCATGCCCGCTTCCAGATCGCAACGTTTGCCGGCATCTTTGGCGCGGGCTGAATAATAGGTCATCTGGCGGGCAATGGCGATTTCAACCGCCATCATCGCCAGCTTGTCGGCAACACGCTGAAAACCGACCAGCGGCTTTCCGAACTGCACGCGGTCCTGCGCATAGCGGAGGCCGAGATCGAGGGCCGACTGGGCCACGCCAACCGCGCGGGCGGCTGTCTGGATGCGGGCGGATTCAAAGGTCTGCATCAGGTGTTTGAACCCGTTGCCTTCCTCGCCGCCCAGAAGATTGGCGGCGGGCACTTCAAAGCCGTCAAAGGCCAGTTCATATTCCTTCATGCCGCGATAGCCGAGCACTTCGATTTCCCCGCCCGTCAGGCCCGCAACGGGGAAGGGATCGGCATCGGTGCCGCGTGGCTTCTCGGCCAGCAGGATCGACAGGCCCTTATAGCCCGGTGCATCCGGATTGGTGCGAACCAGCATGGTCATCACATCGGCGCGGACCGGATGGGTGATCCATGTCTTGTTACCGGTGATGCGATAGGTGTCGCCCGACCGGACGGCGCGGGTGCGCAACGAGGCGAGATCGGAGCCGGTATTGGGCTCGGTAAAGACGGCGGTAGGCAGGATTTCGCCGCTGCCGATGCGGGGCAACCAATGGGCTTTCTGCTCCTCGGTGCCGCCGCACAGGATCAGTTCTGCGGCAATTTCCGAGCGGGTGCCGAGCGAGCCGACCCCGATATAGGCGCGCGACAATTCCTCGGAGACCACGCACATGGATTCCTTGCCCAGTCCCATGCCGCCGAATTCCTCGGGCAGAGTGAGGCCGAACACGCCCATGCCGGCCAAGCCTTCCACCACCTCCATCGGGATATAGTCATTGTCGAGATGCCATTGATGGGCGAAGGGCTCGACTTCAGCCGCCGCGAATTTGCGCATTTCCGAGCGGATGGATTCCAGTGTCTCGTCAAGGCCGGGGTCACCCACCGTGGCTGCGCCCTGTTGCTGTCCCATCAGGGTGACAAGGCGGGCCCGATGCGGCGCGCTATTGCCGGTTTGCAGCAGCGCCTCGACCTCTGGTGTCAGGAAGGACGCGACCGAGGATGCCGACAGGCCCAGATCACCCAACCGCACCATCTCGCCCTGGCTCATCGGAATGCCGCCAAAGATTTGCGCCAGATATTCGCCGGTGCCGATGCCGACCAGCAGGCCTTCGATCTCGCCCAGACGGCCTTCGCTTTCAAGACGCTCGCCATAGGCGGCCAATTCACGGATCGCCTCGCTATAGGTCGCCAGCCAGGCCAGACCATGGGTGGCGCGCTGCTCCTGTTCGAGCAAAGCCGATGACAGGGCGCCATCAACACTGACGCGGCTGCGCACGCTGCGTGTTGCCAGATCCAGCACAAGGCGCGCCGTATCGGCCGCCAATCGGGCTTGCGAGACAATGGTGGCAGGGGACGCGGTTGCTGACACGGATGCTGGGTTCGTCATGGCGGTGTTCCTGCGAAAAGTTGCAATGCAGCATGCCTTGCTGCCTTGCACTAATCAATGCCCCCTTTGTCTTAGGACAAGGGATCACAGGCCGCCCCATGCCAGGACTGGGGCAGGCTATTGCATGAGGTCTAGCGTTTGATGGTCAGGGCCACGCCCAGCACCGACAGGCCCATGCCGACGGCTTGTACCAGCGTCAGCTGTTCGCCGAACAGGAAGAAACTCTCGATGGCCACGGTGGGCGGGATCAGATAGATCAGGGCTGCAGCGCGCGATACCTCGCCTTCGCGGATCAGGAACAGCCACAGCCCGATGGCGCCGACCGAAATGGCAAGCACAGACCAGGCCATCACGATGATCATGGTGCCGGTCCATTCGATATGCATCGGCTCGAGCAGATAGGCCGCAGGCAGCACGGTCAGAAAGGCCCCGCAATATTGCAGCACGCTCAATGTACGCAGATCGCTCGAGGGGATAAAACGCTTTTGGTAGAAACTGCCGATGGTGGCCGACAGCATGCCGATGGCATTCATGCCGATCAGGATGATGTCGGCGGTCAGCGCATCAAGGCCGAGGCTCTGCAGCTTGGGCGCGAGCACGGCGGACATGCCGAAAAAGCCGAGCGCGATGCCGATCCATTGCCTGCGGGTGATGTGTTCGCCCAGAAACACCGGTGCCAGCAGCGCGGTGGCAATCGGCTGGATGGCAGCCAGCAGGCCGGAAATCACGGCCGGCAGGCCATGGCGGATAGCCCACCAGACCCCGCCGAGATAGATGGTGTGCAGGAAAATCCCGGAGACCAGGGCATGCACCATATGCCTGCCGCGCGGCCATTTGGCCCCCGCAGCCACGGCAATCACGGCCAGCACCGTGCCTGCCAGCAGAAAGCGGAGGGCAAGAAAGGTCAGCGGGTCGGCATGATCGACAGAGGCGCGCGCGACAATCCAGCCGGTCGACCACAGCAAGACAAAGAATACCGGAGCCAGTCGCAAGACGAGCGAATGATGATGGGGCGACATGGACGGCGGATCCTCGAGCAAGGGTGAGGGGATTGTTCCCCTCTCTTAGCCGAGTTGTGACCCCGCTGGCTAATTCTTATTGCGTGATCCAGCCAGAAGATCGCAGTGCAAGTCGATGGGTCGTTGGTGTCGCCTCAGCGCGTTGCAAGATGGGGCTGGGCTTCCAGCACATCGTCAAAGGTGCGTAGACCGGGGCGCTGGGCATTGACCAGGACCGCCATATTGCCCGGTGCATGCTGGTTTTTCCACATTTTGGTATGGGCCAGCGGAATGTTGTTCCAGTCGAACACTTCGCTCATGCAGGGGTCGATGCGGCGGTCGATCACGAATTGGTTGGCCGCACTGGCCTGTTTGAGATGGGCGAAATGCGAGCCCTGGATCCGCTTTTGCCGCATCCAGACAAAGCGGGCATCAAAGGTGATGTTGAAGCCCGTCGTGCCCGCGCAAAACACGATCATGCCGCCGCGTTTGGCCACGAAAGTGGAGACCGGAAAGGTCTGCTCGCCGGGATGCTCGAACACAATATCGACATCCTTCTTGCCGGTAATATCCCAGATGGCTTTGCCGAATTTGCGGGCTTCGCCCATGAAACTGGTGAATTCAGGTGAATTGACCTTGGGCAGCTGGCCCCAGCAGTCGAAATCCTTGCGGTTGATGACGCCTTTGGCCCCCAGACCCAGCACATAATCGCGTTTGGATTCATCCGAAATCACGCCGATCGCATTGGCCCCCGAAGCCGCGCAGAGTTGCAGGCCGAACACGCCAAGCCCGCCCGACGCGCCCCATACCAGCACATTGTCACCCGGGCGCACCATATGCGGTGCGTGGCCGAACAGCATGCGGTAGGCGGTCGCCAGCGTCAGGGTGTAGCAGGCGCTTTCTTCCCAGGTCAGATGGCGCGGACGCGGCATCAGCTGGCGTGATTGCACGCGGCAGAATTGCGAGAAGGAGCCGTCCGGCGTCTCGTAGCCCCAGATGCGCTGCGAAGCGGAAAACATCGGATCGCCGCCATTGCATTCCTCGTCGTCGCCGTCATCCTGGTTGCAGTGGATGACCACTTCGTCACCCACCTTCCAGCGGCGCACCTTGCGGCCGACCGCCCAGACAATGCCCGACGCATCGGACCCGGCGACATGATAGGGGGTCTTGTGGGCATCAAGCACCGAGATCGGCTCGCCGAGGGCGGCCCAGACCCCGTTGTAATTGACGCCAGCCGCCATCACCAGCACCAGCACCTCGTCATCGCCGATTGTCCATGTCGGCAGCGTTTCGAGCTGCATGGCCTGTTCGGGCGGTCCGTGGCGGTCCTTGCGGATCGACCAGGCCCACATGTTTGCCGGCACATGGCCAAGCGGCGGGATTTCACCAATGGCATACAGATCTTTCAACGGCGCATCATGCGGAGTGATCGTCATCGGGAGCTCCTCGACAATAGGGGGCTTCTTCAGGGGGCGTCTTCCGGTTCCGGTTTAGCCGGACCCGGTATGAGTGTCGTGATGATGAACGCTAATGTTGCACTGCGCCATAAGCTAAAAGTTGAGGCCGGCATAAATTCTGGTTATTTTGCCAAAAAATTTGCAACTTTTGCGATTGGTTTGACCTTTCTCTTCATCTTAATGCTGAGTGACAGGCGAACAAAGATGCCGCATGATGCGGAATGTTGCGTTGCAACAGAGCCTGACAGCAGACCCCTCACCGATGGTGGTGCCGAGATGACGACGTCCGCAATTCCGTCCGCCCGCGCACAAGGCGCCTCCCCAGCCAAGCCTGTCAGCGCCGACAAGCCGTGGATTTTCCGGACCTATGCGGGCCATTCGACGGCGGCGGACTCAAACGCGCTGTACCGGGCCAATCTGGCCAAGGGGCAGACGGGCCTGTCGGTGGCTTTCGATCTACCGACCCAGACCGGTTATGACCCCGATCATGTGCTGGCGCGCGGCGAGGTCGGCAAGGTCGGTGTGTCGATTGCCCATCTCGGCGACATGCGGGCGCTGTTTCACGAGCTGCCTGTGGTCGAAATGAACACGTCGATGACCATCAATGCCACGGCCGCCTGGCTGCTGGCCCTGTATGTGGCGGTGGCGGACGAGCAGGGCGCGCCGCGCCACCTGTTGCAGGGCACGACGCAGAACGACATCATCAAGGAATATCTGTCGCGCGGCACCTATGTGTTTCCGCCGGCCCCCTCGATGCGGTTGATCCGTGACACGATCCTGTTTGCGACGTCCGACATGCCGAAATGGAACCCGACCAATGTCTGTTCCTACCATCTGCAGGAGGCCGGCGCGACGCCGGTGCAGGAATTGGCCTTTGCGCTGGCCACGGCGATTGCCGTGCTCGACGAGGTGAAGGCATCGGGGCAATTTACCGATCAGGCCTTTGGCGAGATTGTCGGCCGTATTTCGTTTTTCGTGAATGCGGGCATGCGCTTTGTCACCGAATTGTGCAAGATGCGCGCCTTTACCGAATTGTGGGATGACATCACCCGTGACCGCTACGGGGTGACCGATGAAAAGCACCGGCGGTTCCGCTACGGGGTGCAGGTCAATTCGCTCGGACTGACCGAGCAGCAGCCGGAAAACAACGTCTATCGGATCCTGATCGAAATGCTGGCGGTGGTCCTGTCCAAACGGGCGCGGGCGCGGGCGGTGCAGCTTCCGGCCTGGAATGAGGCACTGGGCTTGCCGCGTCCTTGGGACCAGCAATGGTCTTTGCGGATGCAGCAGGTGATGGCCTACGAGACCGATCTGCTCGAATATGGCGATATTTTTGACGGTTCGATCGAGATCGAACGCAAGGTGGCCGAGTTGAAAGAGGCCGCATTATTGGCTTTGTCGGAGATCGAGGCGGCGGGCGGCGCGGTGGCGGCGATTGAACAGGGTTTGATGAAACGCGCTCTGGTGGAATCCAATGCGCGCCGGATTGCGGGGATCGAATCGGGTCGTCAGGTCGTGGTAGGCGTTAACCGCTGGGGCGACAGCGAACAATCGCCGCTGACAGCAGGCGAAGGCACGGTGATGACTGTCTCCGAACAGGTGGAAACCGATGCGGTGCTGCGCATCAGGGATTGGCGCGCCAAGCGCGATGCACCACAGGTGGCCAAGGCACTGGCCGATTTGGAACAGGCGGCGCGGTCCGGCACCAACATCATGGACGCCTCGATCCTGTGCGCCAAAGTAGGCGTGACCACCGGCGAGTGGGGAGAAACCCTGCGGCAGGTGTTTGGCCGCTATCGCGCACCGACCGGCGTGACGGTCGACACCCGCACCGATCCCGCTGCCGAAGAGGTGCGGATGGTGGTGGCCGATCTGGCCGACCTGCTGGGCGAGACCCCGCGGATGGTGGTGGGCAAGCCGGGGCTCGATGGCCATTCCAACGGGGCCGAGCAAATTGCCTTGCGGGGCCGCGATGTCGGTTTCGAGGTCACCTATGAGGGAATCCGCCTGACCCCCGAAGAGATCGTTGCCCAAGCGGTCGATACCAAAGCGCATGTGGTGGGGCTGTCGATCCTGTCGGGCTCGCATGTGCCTCTGGTGCGCGATGTGATGGCGCGGATGCGCAATGCCGGTCTGGCACATATTCCGGTGGTGGTCGGCGGTATTATTCCGACCGATGACGAGAATGTGCTGCGCAATATGGGCGTGACAGCCATCTACACGCCGAAGGATTACGCGATGGACGCGATCATGAAGGATATTGTGCGGATTGTCCGCAAATCCGTTTCCTGAATTGATGTCCCGTATCGGGACAATTTCGTCCGGATGCAGAACATCCGGTGTCCGAATCGGCATCCCCCGTTTTCGCGCGTTCATTCAGCCTGCCGGCAAGTCCGAATCCTCGTGATGGTTAACCATTCGTTCATGCTGCCTGTCGGGGGCTTCCCGGATCGGGACAGATCGGGGGCAAACGCGAACAAGCCGTGTCCGAATCGGCATAAACGGTTCGGGCCCGTTCTTTCGGGAATCAGGCAAGGCGAAAGCTTCGGGATGGTTAACCGGAACTGAACCCCGCCTGACTGTCCGGTCCCGGATCGGGACAGATCGGGGGCGAGCAGGAACAAGCCATGTCCGAATCGGGACTGGCGGTTTTGGTCCGATGATTCAAAAAGCTGGCAAGGCTTGATGGCCGTTATGGTTAACCCGCCCTTAACAGCTCCCGGCCACCCTGTCCCGGATCGGGACAGATCGGGGGCGAGCGGGAACGGGCCATGTCCGAATCGTGATTGCGCGATTCGCGACCTCTTTTCCGGCCAGCGGCAACACAATTCACAGCCTGAGTTATCCAGTCCTGTGAACAGCGTTAACAAGTGGTAAAAGCCGAGCTTTTGCAAGTCCTTGTTCGGGACAAAGCGTGCCGGAACATGAACGGAACCTGTCCGAATCGGGACAAAATCAGCCGGTCAGAGACAGGTCGGGGGAAAGCCGCTTACAGCGCGGGATCAGGCCAGCCGCGCCGCTTGGCTGCGGCTGTCATGGTATTGGCCAGCAGGCAGGCAATGGTCATCGGCCCGACACCGCCCGGCACCGGCGTGATGAAGGCGGCATGGGCCGAGGCCGAGGCAAAGTCGACATCGCCGACCAGCCGTGTCTTGCCCTCGCCTTTGGCAGGGTCCGGCACGCGGTTGATGCCGACATCGATCACGATCGCGCCGGGCTTGATCCAGTCGCCCTTGATCATTTCGGGACGCCCGACAGCGGCCACCAGAATATCGGCGCGGCGGCAGATGGCCGGCAGATCGTGGCTTTTGGAATGGGCGACAGTCACGGTGCAACTCTGGGCCAGCAGCAGCTGCGCCATCGGCTTGCCGACAATGTTTGAGCGTCCCACCACTACGGCTTCAAGGCCGGCCAGATCGGGTTTGACCGATTGCAGCAGTTTGAGGCTGCCCAGAGGCGTGCAGGGCACCAAGCCGCCGGTGCCGGTCATCAGCCGTCCGGCATTGATCGGGTGGAAGCCGTCGACATCCTTGGCGGGATCGATGGCGGCAATCACGGCATCGGCATCGATCTGGTCAGGCAGCGGCAGCTGCACCAGAATTCCGTCGACCGAGGGATCGCTGTTGAGGGCTGTTACGACCGCCAGCAGTTCGGCCTGTGTCGCCGTCTCGGGCAGGACATGCTCGATCGAATTCAGGCCGGCTTCCTTGGTCATCTTGATTTTGGAGCGGACATAGACCTGCGAGGCCGGATTGTTGCCCACCAGCACAACGGCAAGACCCGGCACCACGCCGTGACGGTCGAGAATGTCGGCGGCATAGGCTGCCACCCTGGCGCGCAGGTCGGCTGCAATGGCGGTTCCGTCAATCGGTTGTGCGGTCATGCTCGTGATCCTTCATCGTCGAATGGCGAGGGCGTATCGATTATCCGTTCAGGCTTGTTTGGAGTGCAGCCAGCAAAACATCGGGCTGGCCCGAGAGCGTGACTGTTTTGAGGCGGCTGGTTGCACCCGCTGTCACGCTGGCATGGCTGCGGCCAACCGCGCAAGCCTTGGCCAGCAGCGCTTCGAGAGCGGCATTGGCCTCGCCGTTTTCGGGGGCGCAACGCACGCGGGCTTTGAGCACGCTGCGGCCGTCTGACAGGGCGCTGATCCCGTCCAGTCCATCGCGTCCGCCTTTGGGCGTCAGACGCACCAGAACAGCCAGTCCCTCGGGGACAATACGGCAGGCGGGAAGCGGATCAATCATCACCAAACCGCATCACACACGATCAGAAGACATTGGGATAGATGTAGTAGACGATCACTTTTTCAACAAACATGATCACCAGCAGCACGACAATCGGCGACAGGTCGACGCCGCCCATATAGGGCAGGACACGCCGCAAGGGGCGCATGACCGGCTCGGTGATGCGGTAGAGACCCTGACAGACGGCGCGGACAAAATCATTGCGCATATTGATGACATTGAAGGCAATCAGCCAACTCAGCACCGCCGTGGCAATGATCATCCAGCTGAACATTTCCAGCGCCATCAGCACGACATCGAGCAAAGCACGCATGAAAAAACCCCTTCTGTCACATCTCTCCTGCGGCTCCTGTCTTGCGGCATAGCGCAAGACAGAGGTCGGTCAGGGATATGCCGAGACCTATCAGTCTTTGGCGCGTTCGACGTAGGAAGCGTCCTCGGTCATGATGACCACGCGGGTGCCGACTGCGATATGGGGAGGCACCATGGTGCGCACGCCATTCGACAATTTGGCAGGCTTGAACGAGGACGAGGCCGTCTGGCCCTTCATGGTCGGTTCGGTGTCGACGATTTCCAGCACCATGCGGGCCGGCAGTTCGATCGATACGGCATTGCCTTCGTAAACCGACAGAATGCACTTCATGCCTTCCTGCAGGAAGGGGGCGCGATCACCGACCACATCCTTGGAGACCGAGACCTGATCGTAATTTTCATTGTTCATGAAATTGAAGCCGTCGGCATCCTCGTAGAGGAAGTTGTAATCCTTGTCTTCGACAAAGGCGCGCTCGACCTGCTCGGTGGTGCGGTAACGCTCCGACACTTTGACGCCGTCGCTAATCCGGCGCATATCAAGCTGGGTTACAGGCGTGCCCTTACCGGGATGGATGTTTTCTGCTGTCAGGATGACATAGAGATGTCCGTCCTTTTCAACAATATTGCCCTTGCGAAGCGAACTGGCGATGACCTTCACGTTACTCATCCTTGGCTTAGGCCCGTCTCTGGCGCGGGCATCGAAACAGTTTTGGCAGATCAAATCCGTGCAGCTGGTTTGTAAGCTGCGCGCGCGCTTTTCCCATATTCGACCGCCGGTTGCCAGTGTAAAATCACTCTGTGCCATATTTGATGGCATCAACAAGAACGGGCTGTTGCCTGATCGGGGCTTGTCATGAGTGAAGTGTCGCCGTTTTGGTCGCCTGCCCGGCACCGCGACCGCCGTCCGCTGCTGCTGGCCCGCAATGCTGTCAAATCCGCTTTGCGGGGCTGGTTCGAGGCCCGCGACTTCACCGAGGTCGAGGCCGGGCAGTTGCAGGTCTCGCCCGGCAACGAAACCCATCTGCACGGCGTTCCGGTCAATCTGCGCCGCCATGATGGCCGGACCGAACCGCTTTATTTGCACACATCCCCGGAATTTGCCTGCAAAAAGCTGCTGGCGGCCGGCGAAACCCGCATTTTCGATTTCGCACGGGTGTTTCGTGACCGCGAGCGCGGTGTGCTGCATGCGCCCGAATTCACCATGCTGGAATGGTATCGGGTCGACGGGTCGCTCGATGATCTGATGGCCGATTGCGCCGATCTGCTCCGGCACGCCGCCCGAGCCTGCCACAGCACGCAGCTGCGGTTTCGTGGCCATGGTGCCGATCCCTTTGCCTTGCCCGAACGGCTGACTGTGCAGGAGGCCTTTGCCCGCTTTGCCGGGATCGATCTGCTGGCCACTACCCCTGACGGGGTGCCGGACCTGTCCCTTCTGGCCCGCGCTGCCCGTGACCAGCACATCAGGGTGGCGGAGGATGACAGCTGGTCCGACCTGTTCAGCCGGATTCTGGTCGAGAAAATCGAGCCCGAACTGGGACATGGCCGCGCCACCATCCTCTCGCACTATCCGGTGCATGAAGCGGCTTTGGCGCGTCCTTGCCCTGCCGATCCGCGGGTTGCCGAACGGTTCGAGCTCTATGCCTGCGGGGTCGAACTGGCCAACGGCTTTGGCGAACTGACCGATCCGCACGAGCAGCGCCGCCGTTTCGAGGAGGATATGGCCCTCAAGCACCAGATCTATGGCGAGACCTATCCGATCGACGAGGATTTGCTGGCAGCGCTTGCTTTGATGCCGCCGACCTCGGGCATTGCGCTGGGATTTGACCGTCTGGTGATGCTGCTGACCGGTGCCCCGCGCATCGATGATGTGCTATGGACACCGCTCGCGCCTTTCACAGCCTGACCCCCGACCGGACCCTGTTATGAGCAAATCGCCGAAATCCGCCCATTCGCTCGCGCAACTGGCTGCCCTCGGCCTGATCGATGCGGATGCGCAGGAGCGGCTGGCGCCGATTGCCGAACGCTATGCCATCGCCGTGACCGCCCCGATGCTGGATTTGATCGCCGACGGGGATGTTGACGGTCCGATTGCCCGCCAGTTTCTGCCCAGCCTGGATGAGGGGCTGGTCACCGATCAGGAGCGGGATGATCCGGTCGGCGACCATGCGTTCAGCCCCTGTGCGGGGATCGTACACCGCTATCCCGACCGGGCTTTGTTGAAGCTGGTGTCGATCTGCCCGGTCTATTGCCGTTTCTGCTTCCGCCGAGAAATGGTCGGTCCTGACAAGGGCGAGGGGTTGAACCGGGAACAACTGGCCCGGGCCATCGCCTATCTGGCCGACACACCGTCGATCTGGGAGGTGATTGTGACGGGCGGTGATCCCCTGATCCTGTCACCGCGCCGCTTGCGGCAGGTGGTGGAGGCTCTGGCCGCAATTCCCCATATCAAAACCGTCCGCTGGCATTCGCGCGTTCCGGTTGTCTCGCCCGACCACATCACCCCCGAACTGGCCGAAGCGCTGGCGGCTTCGGGCAAGATCAACTGGGTGGCCATCCATGCCAACCATCCGCGTGAATTCACGCCTGCTTTTGCCAAGGCCTGCCACAATCTGCGTGCGGCAGGCATCGGCCTGCTCAGCCAGACTGTGCTGCTCAAGGGCATCAATAACAGGATCGACACGCTGGTCGCGCTGATGCGCGGCTTTGTCGAACACGGCATCCGGCCCTATTATCTGCACCACCCCGACCTCGCGCCGGGGACGTCACATTTCCGGCTCAGCCTGTCCGAAGGCAAGGCGCTCGTCGAAGGGCTGCGCGGTCCCCTTTCGGGCCTGGCGCAGCCGGTCTATGTGCTTGATATCCCCGGCGGCTTCGGAAAAGTCTCGATCCTGTCGGATGCGGTGACCATCGAGACGCCGGATCGGGCCCGCGTGCGTGACCGGCACGGCGTCATTCATGCCTACCCGCCGGTATGAGCGGCCTCTGGCGCGCCGTCCTGCCCGCCGCCTGACGGCTCTTCGTCTTCGGCTGTGCGCGTCAACCGCACCACGGTGACCGAGCAGGAGGCTTCGGCCACCACGCGGGACGAGACACTGCCGAGATAGCGCCGCAGCGTCGAATGGCCGCGCGCTCCCATCACGATATGGTCGACGCTGTTGAAGCCCGCATAGTCAAGAATGGCCTGTGCCGGATCGACCGCCTCGATGACGTGGAAGCTGACGCTTTCTTCCAGCAGATCGAGACTGCGCGCCCAGTCCTTGAGTGCGACCAGCCGCTTGAGATAGATGTTGCGGCCGCCCTGGTCGAGCGCTTCGTCAAGCTTGACCAGCGAGGTTTTGAGAACGGTCAGGCAGACCAGCCGGCTTTCCGGATCGGTTTCGAGCAGACGCCGGACCAGCCGCTTGACCGCGTCGGAGATGGCGTCCGCCTCGTCGACCGAAAAATCCAGTGCGCACATGATGATCGGGGCCTTGTCGAGCCGGTCCGCCACCCGCATGGGCGCGGCGATCACCCGGTTCTGTCCCTGCCACCAGTTTTTGACGCGTTTGACAAAGCCGGGCGACTTGGTGCGTGCCGCCCGCTCTGTCAGAACCACCTGATCGGGATTGCGCAGCGCATGGGCCAGCTGTCCTGCCGACTGGAAGCGGTCGTCGGGATCGACCTCCAGACATTTCAGGATGATTTCCTGCAGCCATGGGGCGATGTGCGGTTGCAACGCCCGCAAGGGGCGAGGTTCGTGATAGAGCCGCTGGCGCATGCCGGCACGGGTCGTCGGATTGCCGAACGGCTTTTCACCGCTGGCCATTTCATAAAGAACCACGCCGAGGGCGAAAATATCGCTGCACGGATCGGTGCGGATGCCCAGCACCTGTTCGGGGGCCATATAGGCACTGGTGCCGATCGGCAGATCGGATTCTTCGGCCAGCAGATCGGGCAATTCATCGTGACGGGCCAGGCCGTAATCGATCATCACCGCAGGGCCGTTGTCGCGCAGCATGATATTGGCGGGTTTGACATCGAGATGGATGACGTGTTGGCGGTGGATGTCCTGCAGGGCGGTGGCGATTTTGGCTCCCAGCCAGCACACATCCTCGGGTGACAACGGCGCATCCTTGAGGCGGGAATCGAGCGATTTGCCGGGCAGCCGTTCGATGACCAGATGCGGCAGGACGGCAAAATCACCCACCGCGATCACGGCGGGCACATGCGGTCCGGTCAGGCGCGGCAGGATCATATGCTCGATCTCAAAGCCGATGATGGCTGAATGGTCGTCGCCTTCTCCCAGAAAAGGCACTTTCATCAGCATGGAGCGCGGTTCGTCCGGTTTGGTGACGCGCCACAGGGCGGCCATCCCGCCGGTATGGACCAATTCTTCCAGTGTAAACCCGTCGATCACCCGACCGGCACGCAATCGATGGCTTTCCATACTCAACTCCCCACAAACAACCGTTTGGCAAGACGCTCGGCCATGGCTTGCGGCATGGCGGTCTCCCTGATCTTTCTGGCTGTCGCTTCAATGTCATAGGATACGCGGTAGATGGTGTATTCGCGCTTTGTTGTGTCATACAAGGCCCAGCAGGCCGCCGGATTGCGGTCGCGCGGCTGGCCGACAGCGCCCACCAGCATCAGATAGCGCCGGATGGTCGATAGGGGGATCGGTTTGCCGGTCAGGGGCGTGAAGGCGGCGGCGGGGCGTTTGGCACTCATGTGGTAGAGCACGGGCACATGGGTATGGCCGCAAAAGCTCAGGCGGGCCTCGGTCAACCGCATCGAGCGTTCGGCCTCGCGCGGGGAATTGATGTAGTCCCACAAAGCCGGCGCCCAGGCATTGGCATGGACATAGAGCCGCTCGTCCTGCCGGTGCGAGAGCGGCAGGGCGGCCAGATAATCGACAGAGGCAGAATCAAGCTGGGTCAGCGTCCATTCGATGGCCGTGCGTGCCAGTTCGTTCATGCTGGCCGTGCCCTCGCGCAGGGCCGCATCATGGTTGCCGCGCACCACCAGTGCGCCTTTGGCCTCCAGCTCGCGCACCCGGTCGGTGCACCATTGCGGATCGGGGCCATAGCCGACCACGTCCCCCAGAACCACCATTTGGTCATAGCCGCGCCGCTCGCACTCGCGCAAACAGGCTTCGAAAGCCGCCCGATTGCCATGAATATCCGCACAAAACGCGATCCGCACAGTTCCGCTATCCTTTTCGACGTGCGCCAGTCTGCCCGCCGGCACGGCACAAGGTAAAGAGGCCTATTAGTTGAATAGACCGGACACTGTCCCCACCCTAGCCCTTTTGGTCACGTGACAGGCAGACTTTTCAGGCTATCCTGCTGTGCAGTTGATTTTGGCATACCAGATTTGCTCCGCTCACAAGGATGGCCCGATGTCCGCCTCTCTCAGACCCCGCCGCAGTGTTCTCTATATGCCCGCCTCCAATGCCCGCGCGCTTGAAAAGGCCAAGGGGCTGGATGCCGACGGGTTGATCCTCGATCTGGAAGACGCGGTGGCACCCGATGCCAAGGATCTGGCGCGCGAACAGGCCTGTGCGGCGATTGCCGCAGGTGGTTTCGGCAGTCGCGAGGTGATCTTGCGCGTCAACGGGCTCGATACGGCCTGGGGCCACGCGGATGTGGCGGCCGCTTCCAAAGCCGGGGCTGATGCGATCCTGTTTCCCAAAATCTCGACGTCCGCAGAGGTGGCCCGTTGCGAGTCAGCCCTGGTGGATGCCGGTGTCTCGGCCAATACCAGATTGTGGATCATGATCGAAACGCCGCTGGCGATTTTGAACCTCGGGGACATTGCCGCGGCTGCGGCTCGGCCTGCAAGCCGCCTGAGCTGTTTTGTGATGGGCACCAATGATCTGGCCAAAGAGACCCGCGCGCGCCTGACACCTGGACGCCTGCCGATGCTGGGCTGGCTGTCCACGGCAGTCGCAGCGGCACGTGCCTATGGCCTCGAGATTCTCGACGGTGTCTATAACGGCCTGCAGGACGAGGCCGGACTGATCCGCGAATGCGAGGAAGGCCGCGATATGGGCATGGATGGCAAGACCCTGATCCATCCGAACCAGATTGGTCCGGCCAACCGGGTTTTTGCTCCCTCCGACCAGGAGGTCGAACAGGCGCGGGCCATCGTCGCGGCATTCGATCTGCCCGAAAACCGGTCGAAGGGTGTGATCACGGTTGACGGACGCATGGTGGAATTGATGCATGCCGAGATGGGCCGCCGCACGCTGGCCATTGCTGCCGCGATTGCCGCCCGTCAGGGCTGAGAAAGGATATACGGCAGCCACTCAAGCAGGCTCGCGGGGCTGCCGGATCTCAGCTGATGGCGCGGCGGGCGTCTTGCGAGCGGGCCTGTGCCACCAGACGCACCGGCGTATTGGCCGCTCCGAACAGATCGTAATCGCGCCGCTCCAGCACTTCGAAGAAGAAACGGTCGTCGAATGATTCCGTATAGATATGGAAGAACTCGCCGCCCGCGCTGCGGTCATACAAAATGCCCAGACTGCGCATCTGTTCCAGCAAAGCCGGATCGAGATCGAAGCGGGCCGCAAGATCGGCATAGTAATTGTCGGGAATGGGCAGGAAGGTGACGCCTTCCGCGCGGGCCTTTTCGACAAAACCGAAAATATCGGGCGTTTCAAAAGCGATCTGCTGCACGCCCGATCCCGAGGTCGCATCGAGGAAGCGGGCCAGCACGGTGGCCCCGCCATCCGACACATTCAGCGGAATTTGCACGGAGCGGTTGGGCGTGCGCACGCAACGGCTATAGAAGGCGCCGTAGGGGTCAGCCACTTCGACCTGCGGCACATCCTCGAAGCCCAGCACCGCCTTGTAGAAGGTCAGCCAGGTGAAAAATTCCGGACGCCTCACGGTGTTGGACAGATGGTCGATGCCGGTGATCGGGCCACCGGCTTGGGCCGAAGGCTCGAACACGAAATCGCGTTCCCAGAAGCCCAGTCCTTCCGGTGTGTCGGAAATCAGATAGATCAGACTGCCTTCAACCCCGCGCACGGCCGGAATGGTTGCCTCGCCCGCGCCGATCCGGCCATGATAGGTCGTCGCGCCCAGCGCATTGGCGCGCTCCAGTGTCCGGTCGACATGGTCAACCGCAAAGGCCATCGCGCAGACCGACGTGCCGTGCACCAGATAGAAAGAATGGGCAAAGCCGTCCCGCTCGCGGTTGATGACAATGTTGACATCGTTCTGGCGCAACAGGACCACTTCCTTGGAACGGTGTTGCGCGACTTTCTGGAAGCCCAGCCCCCGCAGGACGGTTTCGAGTTTGTCACCTTCGGGGCCGGATGTGGCAAATTCGACGAATTCGACCTTGGACACCGTGCTCGGTGCAGGCAGATGCGCACCGGGCAGACGTTTGATATCCGGCGTGCGGCCGGTTTTGGCGATGCGCTCGGCACAGGCCTCAAGCGCCCGCATGCCGTCCAGCGCGATCTGTCCGGGCAGGGCGCCGCGGAACTGGTCATTGAAAATCTCGAGCGAGACCGGACCGCGATAGCCGGTGGCCAGACAGGCCTCGATAAAGGCATCGACGGGCAGATCGCCCTGTCCGGGGAAGCAGCGGTGGTGGCGGCTGAGTGCGAGCGCATCCATCAGCAGGCCGGGCGCATCGGCCACCTGCACCAATGCGATCTTGTCACCGGGCAAATCGGCCATCGGCGCAATCGGATTGCCGCGCACACAGGCATGGAAACTATCCAGCACCAGTCCGAGATTGGGCCGATCGGCCAGTTCGACGAGATGCCAGGCCTGCATCCAGTCCTTGATATGGGTGCCCCAGGCCAGTGCCTCGTACCCGATCCGCAAGCCGCGCGCACCGGCCCGATCCGCCAGTTCCGCCAGATCGGCGGCGGCCTGACGGTCATCATTGATCGCATCGGGGCTGACATTGGAGCACAGGCACAGGAGATTGACGCCCAATTCGTCCATAAGGTCGAATTTGCGCTCGGCACGTTCGAAATTGCGCAGGCGGGCGGGGGCCGGCATGCCCTCGAAGTCGCGCATCGGCTGCAAGGCGACAATCGACAGGCCCAGATCATCCGCCATGCGGCGCACATCGCTGGGCCGTCCATTGAAGAAGGTCAGATCATTCTCGAACAATTCGACAGCGCGAAAGCCTGCTTTGGCAATGGCTGACAGCTTGCTTTCCAATGTTCCGCCCAGACAGACGGTAGCGATGGACCACGCGAACATTTTTTAATCTCCTAGATTTCTACAAATCTCATATCTTTTTTTTAATTTTGCGGCAATGCTTGAATTGAGGTCGCGATCGAATTAATTTCAATCGGGACGCGCGCAAGACCATGAAGGATAAAATCGTGAGTGATGACCATTCCAAAACCGATTCCACGGGCACGCTGACCGCGCAGCTTTATGACCGCTTGCGGCGTGACGTGATCATGGGGGCGCTCGAACCCGGCGCCAAATTGAAACTGGAAGGGTTGAGCAAATCCTACGAGGTCAGCATCAACACCATGCGCGAAACCCTGTCGCGGCTGGCCTCCGATGGTCTGGTGGTGGCCGAAGGCCAGCGCGGTTTCACCGTGCCGCCGGTGTCTATCGAGGATTTGCGTGACATCACCCAGATGCGGCAATTGCTGGAATGCCATGCCCTGCGCCAGTCGATTGCCCGTGCCGACCTTGAATGGGAGGCGCAAATCGTTGGCTGCTATCACAAATTGTCGCGGGTCGAGGCTGTGGTGGAAGATGATCCCGACCGTTGGGGTGCGGATTGGGAGCGCTATAACGAGGAGTTCCACACGGCCCTGATCGCCAATTGCGGATCGCGCTGGTTGCTGTTGTTCCGGCAGGCGATGTACGAGCAGAGCCAGCGTTACCGGATGCTGTCGCTCAAAACCCGCCCTTTCCCGCGCGCCCAGTCGGCCAACGAGCACAAGCTGATTCTCGATGCCGCTCTGGCCCGCGATGCCGATCGGGCGGTGGGTCTGCTCGAAGCCCATATTCTCAAAGGCGCGCAAACAGTCGCGGTGACGGAGACCGTGCCGAAGAAATCCTGAAACAGGCTTCGGAAAGGAAACAGGCGTCGCAAAGGACACAGGCCTCGGAAAGAAAGTACATAAAATCGGATATTTTGGAAAAAATAGGAGATTGACGAGGGGTCGTTTGTTTCCTATAGTGTTCGCAGGCAGGACATTTGTTCGTCTAGCGAACATTTGCCGGTGAACAGTAAACCGGAAACGGGTTGCAGCAACGTGTGACCGGTGTGGTGTGACGGTGGAGGGGATGATTTCGGGAGGCAACAAGGCTATGGAAGCTTTGCGCCGGATCAAGAGGCTGATAGCATCGCATGACACGTCGCATTGACGGATAAGATTTGACTGAACAAATCGGACTTTATTCCAGGGAAGGATACTGCATATGATCATGAACACATCTCGTTTGATGGGTGTCTTGCTGGCCGGTGGCCTGGCCATGGCTGCCCAGAGCGTCAATGCCCAGCAAACCATCTATCTCCCCAACATCGTTGAATTGTCGGGCCCCGGTGCGGTGTCGGGCACCAACTGGCGCGACGGGATCATTCTGGCTGTCGAAGAAATCAACGCCAAAGGCGGGTTGTTGGGCCGCAAGATCGAGTTGGAACATCTCGACACCCAATCGGATGCCGGTATTTCGCGCACACAGGTCCAGAAGGTTCTCGACAAAAACCCCTATGTGGTTCTCGGTCCGGTGTTTTCCGGCTCGGTGCTCGTCGATCTGGCTCTGACCGCACAGGCCGAAGTGCCTGAAATCGTCGGCGGTGAAGCGGCTGCCATTACGCAGAAGGGCAGCAAATACATCTTCCGCACCTCGTTCGGCCAGCAAAGCTCGATCCCGAAAGTGGCTAATTACATGCGCGACGGGTTGAAGGCCAAAAGCGTGGCCGTGGTCTGGGTCAACAATGACTTCGGCAAAGGCGGTCGTGACAATTTCGTGAAGGAAATGGCCAAGAGCGACATCAAGGTTGTTGCCGATATTTCCACCGAATCCGGCCAGGCCGATTTCTCGGCTGACGTGGTGAAGGTGAAAGCGGCCAATGCCGACGCGATTTTCGTCTACACCAATGAAGAAGAAAGCGCCCGCTTCCTGAAGGAAGCCCGCAAGCAGGGCATCAAGACCCCGCTGATCGGCGAAACCACCCTGCTCGGCCAGAAAGTGGTCGAACTGGCCGGTGATGCCGCCAATGGCGTGCGCGGCCATGTCGGTTTGACCGCCGATGCGCCCATTCCTGCCATTCAGGACTTTGCCAAGCGCTTCAAGGCCCGCTTCAACTATGTCAACGATCACAACGGCATCAAGGGCTATACCGCCGTCTACATGGTCAAGGCTGTGACCGAGAAAATCGGCAAGTTCGACTCCAAGCTGTTCGCCCAGACCCTGCATGGCATGACCATCAAGCCTGAACAGGAACCCGGCATTCTGATGGAAGCCTCATGGGATGCCAATGGTGATATCGATCGCGCCAGCTTCCTGGCCGAGATCGTCGACGGCAAGCAGAAGATCGTCGAAATTCTGCCTAAGCTGAACAAGTAAAAAATGGTCTCTGGCGGATCGGCCGGCCTGTCCGGCCGATCCCCGACATCGGGTCGATCGTCTCAAGGGCGATCCATCCGACAGGCCTTGCCGGCTTGCGAGGATCACCGGAGTGATCTGCGGAACGGCTTGTCCGACGCGGCAGGGTCCGCGTCATGCGTCTTCTTTGCAATGAGCATTTTATCTGGAATGACCGGTTGTCGCATCGGGGCGGGTCGCCTGTACTCAGATGGATTGCCGTTGCGTATGGGGTCACCCGACACCACCCTTTGCCCAAAGGCAGGGCACCTGGTTTGCGGGGCCCGCCACAGAACGGAACCATAGGAATGGCCGCTTTTATCCAACTTTTCGTGTCCGGTCTGGCGACAGGGGCGATTTACGCTCTGGTTGCCGTCGGCTTCATGTTGCTTTGGCAGACCTCGCAAACCATCAATTTCGCACAGGGCGAATTTGTGATGATCCCCGCCTTTTTCGTTTTGTGGGCCATCAAAATTCTCGGTGTCGGGTTCTGGCCTGCTGTGGGTATTGCGGTGATCGCCTCGCTGCTGATCCTCGGTCTCCTGTTCAAGCGGGCGATTGTCGATCCCATGCTCAAGCACGGCGTGCTGCCGCTGGTGATTTCAACGATCGCGCTGTCGATCTTCCTCAAGGAGGCGGTGAAGGATTTCTATTCCTCGCAAGCCCAGCCTTTCCAGGCGATGATCCCCTCGGAAGATCTCAATCTCTTCGGTGCGGTGATTTCCAGCCAGAGCATTTTCATTCTGTTGATCGCCAGCGGGGCTGTGCTCGGTCTCAATAAACTGCTCAACGGGACGCGCCTCGGCCGCGCCATGCAGGCGACGGCGCAAAACCCTTCGGTGGCGCGGATTTTGGGCATCCCGGTCGAGCGGATGATCATGTACACTTTTTTGATCAATGCGCTTTTGGTGGCTCTGGCATCGCTGATGATCAGCCCGATCTATCTGGCCAAATTCACCAATGGCGACACGCTTGGTCTGGCGGCCTTTATCGCGGCGATTGTCGGCGGCTTTAACCAGGTGCGCGGGGCGATTGTCGGCGGTCTGATCCTCGGCGTGATCGAGAATCTGGCTGCGGCCTATATCTCGGCCCAGTATCGCGGCGCCATTCCGCTGATCCTGCTGATTGTCGTGATCTTGTGGCGTCCACAGGGCCTGATGGGTCGCGCAGAGGAGCGCACGGTATGATGGATTTTCTCACCTCCCGCGCCTTCAAGGGCAGGGTTTTCGTGCTGCTGATGGTTGGCTTGATTGTCTTGCCCTTCTTCCTGCGTCCATTCGGCCTGTTGCTGGTTGCCATGTGGATGGTCCATGCGGTGGCGGCACTCGGTCTCAATCTCACACTGGGCTATGCCGGCCAGATCTCGATGGCCCAGGGAGCCTTTGTCGGCATCGGGGCCTATTGCACCGGCCTGATGACGCTGGCTGGTGTGCCCTATCCGATCGCTTTCCTGTGCTCGGGTGCGCTGTGCTTTGCCATCGGCTGGATTTTGGGCTATCCGGCGCTGCGCGTGCAGCACCACTATCTGGCCTTCGTGACCTTGGCCTTTTCGACGCTGGTCTTCCTGGTCATGCGCAACGAGGAATGGCTGACCAACGGCATTTACGGGTTGACCGATATTCCCCGTCCGATCCTGTTCGGATGGAATACCGGCAAGGCGCAGGATTTCTATTTCTTCACCTTGCTGATGACCTCCATGCTGGCTTTCTGCGTCTGGTGGATCATCCGTTCGCCCTGGGGACGGGCTTTCATCGCCTTGCGTGAAAATCCTGTGCGGGCTTTGTCGCTCGGGGTCGATACCCGCCGCTACACGCTGATGGCCTTTGCGATGGGATCGTCGATCGGCGGCTTTGCCGGTGCGCTCTATGCGCCCCTCGTGCAGTTTTTCGAGCCCAATTCCTTCTCGCTCACCCTGTCACTCAAATTGCTGCTGATGGTGATCGTGGGTGGTTCGGGCACCTTCTTCGGTCCGTTCATCGGAGCGGCCACCGAAGTGCTGCTGCCGGAATGGCTGCGCATTGCGCAGGGCTATTATCTGATCATCTATGCCATGCTGGTGATGGTCCTGATGATGTTCTGCCCGACCGGCATTATCGGCCTCGGTGAGCGCATCATCTCGCATCTGCGCCAGAAGAAGATTTCGTCGGAGCGCTCGGCCCAGGCCCAGGCGATGGGCCAGGACAAGGTCGCCCAGACCAAGTCAGACACTCAAGGAGGAGCAGGCCAATGACTCCGGTTTTGCAAGTCACGAATATCCGCAAGCAATTCGGCGGTTTGACGGCTGTCGACGGTGTGTCCTTCAGTGTCAACGAGGGCGAAATTCTCGGGATTATCGGTCCGAACGGGTCTGGCAAGTCGACGCTGTTCAATTGCGTGCTCGGCCAGTTGCAGCCGACCGAGGGCGAGGTGAGGGTGGACGGGCAGCTGGTCACCGGATTGCGCCCTTGCGATCTGAACCGGCTGGGTGTCAGCCGGACCTTCCAGCTGCTGCAGGTGTTTCCGCAACTCTCCGTGCGCGACAATCTGATCCTCGCCGGTCAGGAGCACAGAGGCAGCATGGGCACGCGGCTGTTCGGCGCGCGCGATGCCGGCCTGACCGATGATGCCAACCGGATGATCGAGTTTTTCCGGTTGAGCCATGTGGCGGATGAAAAGGCCGGCGGTCTCAGCTATGGCCAGCAAAAGCTGCTGGATGCCGCCATGGCTTTTATGGCGGGACCACGGCTTGTGCTGCTCGACGAGCCTGCAGGCGGGGTTAACCTGACCATGCTGGGCCATCTGCGCGAGCGTTTGCAGGCAATCAATGCGGAGCAGAACGCCACTTTCGTGGTGATCGAGCACAATATGGAATTCGTGATGGCCCTGTGCGATCGCATCATTGTGCTGGCCGAAGGCAAAGTGATTGCCGAAGGTACTCCCGACGCGATCCGTTCCAACCCCGAAGTGATCGAGGCCTATCTTGGACACTGAACACAACACCGTTTTGGCGCTTGACAATATTGTCGCCGGCTATGGGGCGATGACCATTCTCAATGGCACCACTTTCAATGTGCGTCGTGCCACCATCACCACGGTGATCGGCCCCAATGGCGCGGGCAAATCCACCGTCTTCAAAACCATTTTCGGCATGCTGAAGGCGCGGACCGGTACCATCACGTTCGACGGTGCCGACATCACCAACAACACGCCCCGCCAGTTGCTTGAACGCGGCATTTGCTATGTACCGCAGGGCCGCAATATTTTCCCCGAATTGACGGTGCGCCATAATCTCGAATTGGGCGGTTTCGCAGCCCCTTCGCACATCGATATCGACGAGCGGATCGAGGCGGCGATGGACCGTTTCCCGATCCTGCGGCAAAAGGCCGATGTGCAGGCCTCGACCCTGTCGGGCGGACAGCAGAAATTGCTGGAAATCGCCCGCGGCCTGTTGCTCGATCCCAAGCTGATCCTGATCGACGAGCCCTCCATTGGCCTGTCGCCCCTGATGGTGCAGGAGACCTTCGACATTCTGAAAGATCTCCGCGCCAAGGGCGTCACCATCCTGATGGTGGAGCAGAATGCCAAAAGTGCATTGCAGATCTCCGATGACGGGCTTGTGCTTGAACTCGGGCGCACTAGGATGGCGGAAACGGCTGAAACGCTTCTCAACGATCCGCGCGTGGGGCAATTGTTCCTCGGTGGTGCGATGGAGCCAACGGCTGCCTAATCCATTGCGGGGAAACAGCCATGCGGCAAGAACTGACCTTGAGTGACCATGATGCCCGAATCGCCGTTGAGGTGATCCGGGCAGAAACCGAAAAGCGCGGCAAAAGCGCGGTGATCGCTGTGGTCGATTCGCGCGGCGAGTTGATCAGCCTGTTGCGGATGGACGGTGCGGCCTTCAGCTCGGTCAATGTCGCCACCAACAAGGCCTTCACCGCCGCCCGCCTCAAACGTCCGTCGAGCCTGATCGGTCGCAATGCCCGTCACCCCGAAACGGGTTTCAATATTGCCTACTACAGCGATCCGCGGTTCATCGGGTTCAGCGGCGGCCTGCCGGTGATCATCGACGGGCAGACGGTGGGTGCTGTCGCCGTATCCGGCCTGACCGAGGCCGAGGACGAGGAACTGGCCGAATTGGCCATCACAGCCATTCGTGCTGCCAATTCGTAATCAACAAAGGATATTCCAGATGAGCCATCCCGATCATTATCTTCTTGCCGGTGTCATGGGTTGGCCGGTGATGCATTCGCGCTCGCCCAAATTGCACAATTACTGGCTGGCCCAGCACGGGCTCATTGGCGCCTATGTGCCGTTGGCGATCAAGGAAGCGGGTCTGGAAAAAGCCTTGCGCGCTCTGCCGGCTTTGGGCTTTGCCGGATGCAACCTGACCATTCCGCACAAGGAACAGGCGATGAAAATCGTCGACCATCTCGATCCGGTCGCCAAGCGCATCGGGGCGATGAATTGCGTGATTGTCGGGGCCGATGGTTCGCTGTCGGGCACCAATAATGACGGCTTCGGCTATATTGCCAGTATCCGCGAGGCCAAACCCGACTGGCGCGCCGATGCCGGTCCGATCACGGTTCTGGGTGCCGGCGGCGCTGCGCGGGCCGTTCTGGTCAGCCTGATCGACGAGGGCGCCAAGGAAATCCGCCTTACCAACCGCACCGCCTCGCGCGCCGAGGATCTGGCCCGCGAATTCGGCGGTCCGATCAAGACGGTGGCCTGGAATGACCGGCATGATGCGCTGCAAGGCGCAGCCATGGTCATCAACACCACCTCGCAGGGCATGGTGGGCCAGCCTGAAATGGATTTGACGCTGGATCTGTTGCCCAAGTCCGCACTTGTTTCGGATATTGTCTATATTCCGCTGGAAACCCCTTTACTGTCGGCAGCGCGGCAGCGCGGCAATACGACGGTCAATGGTTTGGGCATGCTGTTGCATCAGGCCCGCCCGGCCTTCAAGGCGTGGTTCGGTGTCATGCCGGACGTGACGCCCGAACTGCGCAAGATGATCGAAGCGACCATTTGACCGGCCTACAATATTTTGAATTCAGGAGTTTGAACCATGTCTCACCATCCTTTCTCCCTTGTCGGCCGTGTGGCCCTTGTGACCGGCGCTTCCCGCGGTCTTGGGTGGGCAATGGCCGAGCAGCTCGCGGCTGCAGGCGCCCATGTCGTGCTCAACAGCCGCGATGCCGTGGCGCTGACCAAACAGGCCAAGCTGCTGCATGACCGTGGCCAGAAGGCCTCGGTCGAAGCCTTCGACGTGACCGATTCCCATGCTGCCGAACTGGCCGTGGAGCGGATCGTCAAAGCCCATGGCCGTCTGGATGTTCTGGTCGGCAATGCCGGCATCCAGCACCGCAATGCCATCGAGGACTGGAAGGGCGATGACTGGGACCGGGTTACCGATGCCAATCTGAAAGCCTGTTTCTTCCTCGCCCAGGCGGCTGCCAAGCCGATGAAGGCCCAGAAATTCGGGCGGATCATCTTCACCACCTCGATCACCGGCCTGCTTGGCCGCGCCACCATCCATGCCTATGTCGCCTCCAAGGCCGGACTTGCCGCGATTACCCGCTCGCTCGCAGCCGAATTGGGGGAAAGCGGGATTACCAGCAACTCGATCTGCCCCGGCTATTTCGAGACCGAAATCAATACGGCTTTGCTCTCCGACGAGGCGTTTGTCACCCGCATCAACAACCGCACCGCGCTCAAGCGCTGGGGCAAGCCGGCCGAATTGGGCGGGGCGGCCGTGTTTCTGGCTTCCGATGCCGCAGGCTATATTACCGGCCACCAACTGGTGATCGACGGCGGCTTCACCTCCACCATGTGAGAACCGCCGACAGGTTTGGGCCATGATCCCCGGAGCAGCCTGCCTGTCCGGGGATTTTTTTGTTCGGGGTCTCGTGCTGTCTTAGTCTAAAAGACCACGCATCCCCTCTTGCTGCGTTGCGGTATCCTGGTCGAGAATAACGGCTTTGAGGGAGATCAGATCATGGGCATTGCCAAAACCGGATCGGGACGATTTTTCGAGGATTTTCGTCTGGGTGATGTGATCCCCCACGCGACCCCGCGCACCGTGACCGGCGGCGATGTGGCTCTTTATACCGCGCTTTACGGAGGGCGGTTTGCGGTGCAGTCCTCGGATGAATTTGCCCGCGCCATCGGCTATCCGCAGGCCCCCGTCGATGATTTGCTGGTGTTCCACATCGTGTTCGGCAAGACCGTGCCGGATATTTCGATCAATGCGGTGGCCAATCTCGGTTATGCCTCCTGCCGTTTTCTCGCTCCGGTCTATCCCGGCGATACGCTGTCGGCGACCTCCGAGGTGATCGGCCTCAAAGAAAACTCCAACGGGGAAACCGGTGTGGTCTATGTCCGCTCGCGCGGGGTTAACCAGCATGGCGATGTGGTGCTTGATTATGTGCGCTGGGTGATGGTGCGCAAGGCCGATCCGGCCAGTCCGGCGCTGCAACCCCATGTTCCCGATCTGCCGGCCTGTCTGGAGGCCGATGCCTTGGGCGATGCCTGTCCGGTGATCGTGCCCGATGATTATGATCCTGTGCTGTCGGGATCGCTGTTCCGCTTTGCCGATTACGAGATCGGCGAACGCATCGACCATGTCGACGGCATGACGGTGGAAGAAGCCGAGCACCAGATGGCGACGCGGCTCTACCAGAACACCGCAAAAGTGCATTTTGATGCCTTCCATCAGGCCGGGAGCCGGTTCGGCAAGCGGTTGATCTATGGCGGTGTGGTGATCTCGCTGGCCCGTAGCCTGTCCTTCAACGGTTTGGGCAATGCTTTTCATCTGGCCGCCATCAATGCGGGCCGCCATGTCGCGCCGCTCTTTGCCGGAGATACGGTGTTTGCCTGGAGCGAAGTGCTCGACAAGGCCACTTTGCCCGGCCGTGATGATGTCGGCGCGCTCAGATTGCGGCTCGTGGCCACCAAAAACCGTCCCTGCCACGATTTCCCCTATCTCGAGGGCAAGGCTTATGACCCCTCCGTGATCCTCGATCTCGACTATTGGGCGTTGATTGTTCAGTAAAAATGGCAGGGAGGGGTTTTTTTTCTGCTCGCCCTAGCCTAATGGTCATAGCGACCTATGATTGCAGAATGGTGCAGATCAGTTTAGAAGCACTGCACAAACTTGCTACGGGAAAGCGAAAGTGTCCATGGCTCATTCGAAACCGCCTCTCCACCGTCCGTTGTCGCCGCATTTGCAGATCTACCGCCCTGCGTTGACCATGATCATGTCGATTGTCCACCGTATCACCGGTGCAGCCTTGTATTTCGGCACTGTCATTCTCGCCGTCTGGCTGATGACGGCTGCCACCAGCGCATCGAGTTTCGCGCTTGTGCATGGCTTTCTCGGCTCATGGCTGGGCCAGTTGATCCTTGTCGGCTACAGCTGGGCCCTGCTGCACCATATGTTCGGCGGCATCCGCCATTTTGTCTGGGATACGGGCCGGGGCTTTGGCGCGCATGAGCGCCATCTGTTCGCTGTTCTGACCCTTGTGGGTTCTGTGCTTTCGACCGGCCTGATCTGGGTCGTCGTGTATTCAGTCAGGTAAAAAACCATGTCCGATGCCACTTCAATGAAAACACCGATGAAACGGGTGCGTGGTCTTGGATCGGCCAAGACCGGTACCGACCATTTCTGGACCCAGCGTCTGACCGCTGCGGCCACCATGCTGCTGGCGCTGGCGCTGGTTGTCGTGCTGGCGAGCACGGTCGGCAAAGATGCGGTTGCCGCACGCGCTGTATTGGCTCAACCGCTGGTTGCGGTGCTGTTGCTGCTGTTCATCGTCAGCGGCGTAGCCCATATGCGGATAGGCATGCAGGTGATCATCGAGGACTATGTGCATGAGGAAGGCGCGAAAGTCATCGCGCTCGGGCTCAACACGTTTTTTTCGGCCATCATCGCAGTGGTCTGCCTGTTTGCTGTTCTTAAATTGAGTTTTGGAGGCTGAAACCATGGCATCGCAACAGGGCTCAACAGCAGCACCATCCGTGAATGGTCTGGCCTATCCGATCACCGACCACACCTTTGATGTCGTGGTGGTGGGTGCGGGCGGCGCAGGTTTGCGCGCGACAGTGGGCTGCGCTCAGGCTGGTCTGCGCACCGCTTGTATTTCAAAGGTGTTCCCGACCCGTTCGCATACGGTTGCGGCTCAGGGTGGTATTTCGGCCTCGCTCGGCAATATGGGGGCGGATGACTGGCGCTGGCACATGTATGACACCGTGAAGGGGTCAGACTGGCTGGGCGACCAGGATTCGATCGAATATCTGTGCCGCAATGCGCCGGCTGCCGTTTACGAGCTGGAACATTGGGGCGTGCCGTTCTCGCGCACCGAGGAAGGCAAGATCTACCAGCGTCCGTTCGGCGGCATGACCACCGATTTCGGTAAGGGCATCGCCCAGCGCACCTGTGCGGCGGCTGACCGCACCGGCCATGCCATTCTGCATACGCTGTATGGTCAGGCTTTGCGCAATGCGACCGAATTCTTCATCGAATATTTCGCCATCGACCTGATCATGGATGACGAAGGCCGCTGCCGTGGCGTCGTGGCCCTGAAAATGGATGACGGCACGATCCACCGGTTCCGTTCGCATCTGGTGATTCTGGCGACCGGAGGTTATGGCCGCGCCTATTTCTCGGCCACCTCCGCCCATACCTGCACCGGTGACGGCAATGCGATGGTGCTGCGTGCGGGCCTGCCTTTGCAGGATATGGAATTCGTGCAGTTCCATCCCACCGGCATTTACGGCGCGGGCTGCCTGATCACCGAGGGTTCACGCGGGGAAGGTGGCTATCTGACCAATTCGGAAGGCGAGCGCTTTATGGAGCGTTATGCGCCTTCGGCCAAGGATCTGGCCTCGCGTGACGTCGTCTCGCGCGCCATGACCATGGAAATCCGTGGCGGTCGCGGCGTCGGCAAGAACAAGGATCACATCTACCTGCATCTTGACCATCTCGATCCGAAAATCCTGGCCGAGCGTCTGCCCGGCATTTCGGAAAGCGCCAAGATTTTCGCTGGCGTCGATGTGACCAAGGAACCGATTCCGGTGCTGCCGACCGTGCATTACAACATGGGCGGGATCCCAACCAATTTCCACGGCGAAGTGCTGACCAAGAAGGACGGCGATCCGGACCGTGTTGTGCCGGGCCTGATGGCCATCGGTGAAGCGGCCTGCGTGTCGGTGCATGGCGCCAACCGTCTGGGCTCCAACTCGCTGATCGATCTGGTGGTGTTCGGTCGTGCGGCCGGTCTGCGCGCCGCCGAACTGGTGACAGCCGGTGAACGCCATGCCGAATTGCCGAAAACCTCGGCCGATCTGGCCCTGTCGCGTCTGGACGGTTTCCGCCACGCTTCGGGTGGCACCGCTACGGCCGAATTGCGGATGGACATGCAGCGCACCATGCAGAACAACTGCGCGGTGTTCCGCACCGGCGACGTGCTGGAAGAAGGCCATACGCTGATCCACAAGGTGGCTGGCGGCAAGGACGACATCCGTGTCACCGACCGTTCGCTGATCTGGAACACCGATCTGCTGGAAACGCTGGAATTCGACAATCTCATCTCCCAGGCGGTGGTGACGATGGATTCGGCGCTGAACAGGCAGGAAAGCCGCGGCGCCCATGCGCGCGAGGATTTCTCGGCCCGTGATGATGTGAACTGGATGAAGCATACTTTGGCTTGGCTCGACGAAAAGAGCGCCAAGGTGAAGATCGATTATCGTCCGGTGCACACCTATACGATGAGCAACGACATCCAATATATCGAGCCAAAAGCTCGCGTGTATTGATCCTGAAGGTCTGGAACGGGAAGAGATCAT
>CANFLM010000015.1 GCA_947447895.1 Hyphomicrobiales bacterium | reverse complement strand
GTTCAGTCAGGAACCGAAGCCCATGGTGGAAACCATGACAGCGGCGTGTTTCCACCCTTTGACAATGCCACTTTTGCAAACCAGTTGGTCTGGTTGGCCCTGGTGTTTGGCGCGCTGTATCTGTTGATGGCCCGTGTGGCTCTGCCGCGCGTCGAGGGCATTCTCGCCAATCGTCACAAGATCCTGAATGACGATATTTCAGCTGCCCAGGCCTTCAAGCTCGAAACCGACCATTCGATTTCGGCCTATGCCAAGGCTCTGGCCGAAGCCAAAACCCATGCGCAGCAGATTGCCGCTGAAACCAGCGATGCCATCAAGATCGAAAGCGACACCAAGCGTCGTGCGGTCGATGCCGAGCTTTCGGCCCGTCTTCACAAGGCCGAGCATGACATTCTTGATAAACGCCGGCAGGCGATGGAGCATGTCGCAGACATTGCTGCCACCGCGACGTCGGATATCGTTGTCCACCTGACAGGCACTGCCCCTGCTGCCGGCGATGTGAATGCCGCAGTGGCGCAGGTTCTGAAAGCCTGAGGAGGCCCTGATGCATTTAGACGCTGAATTTTGGGTCGCCGCCGCTTTCGTCACCTTTGTGGCGATCCTCTGGAAAGTCGGTGCTTTCCGCACATTGATCCAGTCTCTGGATCATCGGTCTGAACAGATCGCCCGCGAATTGGACGAAGCCCGCACCCTGCGCGAAGAAGCGCGTCAGGTTCTGGCGGATTACCAGCGCAAGCGGCTCGAGGCCGAGGCCGAAGCCACCGAAATCGTTGTCAACGCCAAGCTGGAAGCCAAGCGCATCAGCGTCGAGGCCGAGGAAAAGCTCGAAGAGTTTGTCCGTCGCCGCACCGTTCTGGCTGAACAGCGTATTGCCCAGGCCGAAGCCCAGGCAGCATCCGATGTCCGCGCTGCCGCTGCCGAAGCCGCCGTCAAAGCCGCCGAAGTGATCCTGCGCGGTTCGATGGACAAGAACGGTCCGGCCTTTGTTGAAAAGGGCTTGGGCGAGGTCAAGGCACGTCTGGCCTGATCGGCTGAATTCCGAAATCAATAAAAGCCGCCTCTGGGCGGCTTTTTTGTGGCCGCTGACCAACGCATCTGGCCTGTGGATGAACTGCTGCACTACTCGCGTGGCAGCAAGGCATGACGCGCCTCGCGCAGGGCTTTGAGATCGCGCCAGGCTTGCGCTTTCTGCGCCGGATGTTTGAGCAGGTGGGAGGGCGGCAGGGTGGCCAGAGTGGGGATCGTGTGGTCGCCATCGTGGTAGTCGAACCAGCGGCCCCGCAATTTGATCTGGTTTTCCTGGACGCCGAGCAGCAGATGGGCCGGCAAGGTGCCGAGAAAGACCAGCAGGTCGGGTTTGACCAGCGCGATATGGCGGCGGATAAAAGGTTCGCACACCGCAAGCTCCTGCTGGGTCGGGGTGCGGTTGCCGGGAGGGCGCCACGGGATCACCAGACCGAGGGCGACCTGTTGCCGGTCAAGCCCGATGGCTTTCAGCATGAGGTCGAGCAACTGTCCGGCGGGACCGATAAAGGCCTCGCCCAAACGGTCCTCGTCGGGACCGGGCACGTCGGAGACAAACATGATCCGGCTGTGCGGATTGCCGGCGGAAAAAATCAGGCTTTTGGCCGTCTGTTTGAGCGGACAGCCGTCATAAAGCGTCAGAGCGGTCTGTAATTCATCCAAACTGGTGGCCTTGTCGGCCAAGGCCTTGGCCTCGGCGGCGGCTTGGGCGATGTGCAGGTCCAGTCCGGTGGCGACGGGTTGTCCGCCTGCGGTCTGGCTGCCCGGGGTGCCGCGCCCGGCCAAAGCGGCCTGCCGCGGGGCTTCGAGGGCCGCGCGCGCTTCGGCCAGCCGGTCGCGCGGTGTTTCATCCAAAGCGCAATCGACGCCGGCATCGCGATACCAGCGCAAAATCTCCTCGGCGGGTTCACCATAGGGCATGAAGCCCAGATCATCAGCGGCCATGGGTCCATTGTAAAGGGCGTTGGCCCTGAATACCACTGTTATGGTGCAGGCTGGACACAGCAAATTATCCGTAAATCCATCTTGCCAGTCTTGATGCACGCCCTATGACAGGCCATAGATGAATGAGATTGAAGGTCGGATGGAGAACGAGCGCATGGAACAGGACGACGCACGCACAGCCCCGCGCGAGAGCATGGAATTCGATGTTGTGATTGTCGGCGCGGGACCAGCCGGTCTCAGCGCGGCCATTCGTATCAAGCAGATCGACCCTGAGCTGTCGGTGGTGGTGGTTGAAAAGGGCTCAGAGGTCGGCGCGCATATCCTGTCGGGCGCGGTGATGGATCCGGTGGCGGTCGACAAATTGCTGCCGGAATGGCGCAGCGAGGATGACCACCCCTTCAAGACACCAGTGACAGATGACCAATTCATCTGGATGACCGAGCAAAGCGGCGTCCGTCTGCCCAATCTCCTGATGCCGAAGCTGATGTCCAACCACGGCAACTATATCGTCTCGCTCGGCAATGTCTGCCGCTGGCTGGCGGCCAAGGCCGAAGCCCTGGGTGTTGAAATCTATCCGGGTTTTGCCGCCAGCGAAGTGCTGTATGGCGAGCACAACCAGGTGACCGGTATCGCCACCGGCGATATGGGGATCGGCAAGAATGGCGAGACCAAAGACGGTTTTACCCGGGGCATGGAGCTGCTTGGCAAGTTTACCCTGTTCTCGGAAGGCGCGCGCGGGCATTTGAGCAAGCAGCTGATCGACAAGTACCGGCTGTCCTATGACCGCGAGCCGCAGAAATTCGGCATCGGCCTGAAGGAATTGTGGGAAATCGATCCGGCCAAGCATCGGCCCGGTCTGGTCCAGCATTCGTTCGGCTGGCCGCTCGATATGGAGACCGGCGGCGGCTCGTTCCTCTACCATCTCGAGGACAATCTGGTGGCGGTCGGCTTTGTGGTGCATCTGAACTATAAAAACCCGACCTTGTCGCCGTTTGACGAATTCCAGCGGTTCAAGACGCATCCGCTGGTCCGCTCGACCTTTGAAGGCGGCAAACGCATTTCCTATGGGGCGCGCGCCATCACGGAAGGCGGCTGGCAATCGGTGCCGCGTGTGGCTTTTCCGGGCGGCGCTCTTCTGGGCTGTGCGGCAGGTTTCGTCAATGTGCCGCGGATCAAGGGGTCGCACAACGCCATGCTGTCGGGCATGCAGGCGGCCGAACATTGCGTGATCGCCATCCATAGCGGCCGGGCGGGCGGCGTGTTGGGCGACTACGAAAAGGGTTGGCGCGACAGCGAGATCGGTCGCGATCTCAAGCCTGTGCGCAATGTCAAACCGCTCTGGAGCAAATACGGCACTGTGCTGGGCGTGGCCTTGGGCGGCATGGATATGTGGCTGAACAGTCTGTTCAACTGGTCGCCCTTCGGCACCCTGTCGCATGGCGGGCCGGACCATGCCAGCCTGAAGCCGCTGGCAGACGTCACCCCGATTGTCTATCCCAAGCCCGACGGGGTCGTCTCGTTCGACAAGCTGTCCTCGGTATTTATCTCGGCCACCAATCACGAGGAAGACCAGCCCGCGCATCTGAAACTGACCGATGCCGGACAGCCGGTGCAGCGCAATTATCTGCTGTATGGCGAGCCTGCCCGCCTCTACTGCCCCGCAGGGGTCTATGAGGTTGTCTATACGGATGCGGACGCCAAAACCGACCCCCGGCTGGTAATCAATGCGCAAAATTGCGTGCATTGCAAAACCTGCGATATCAAGGATCCCGCCCAGAATATCACCTGGGTGACGCCGGAAGGCGGCGGCGGGCCCAACTATCCCAATATGTAAGCGCGGCCCGCGGTTTGAATTGCGTAACCATAGCGTGTTTCGCCACTTGCCGATCGGCTGATAAAAGCCCATGTTGGACACTGTTTGGTGAGGGTGGGGTCCGTGGTGGCCCTGCCGTTGTCATCTTCGTGCTATGTGCCATCGTTTCGTTCCAGACAGAGAGAGATCATCCCTGACCGTGTCTTTGCCCGTTCACCCCGCAGCCGCTTCCGGCTTGATCAGAATGTTCCGCTCGTCCGTTGCTGCATTCAAGGCTGCTTCGACTGCCTGCACCCTCGCGGTTGCCCTGGTGCTGTGCGCCCCTGCGGATGTGATGGCCACGCAGACCAATGGAGCGTCAAACAGTCGGCAGGACAGGACTGTCAAAGAAAAATCCACACTCTCGGGCAGCTATCTGGCATCCTTGATTGCTGTGGCTGATCACGATACCGCTGCGGCCGCCTTTTATTACCGCAACTTGCTGGTTCATGATCCGCGCAACAACGATCTGGTCGAACGGGCTTTCATTGCCTATCTGGCGGATGGCGATATCGCTTCCGCGTCCGGGTTGGCCGAACGCATGCTGGTGCGCGATCCCGGCAATAGCCTGTCGCAACTGGTGCTGGGTGTGCGCGCCCTGGGCAGCAAGCAATATGACAAGGCCAAAAGCCTGCTCAATCGCGGCGGGCGTGGACGCCAGGCCGATGTGACAGCGACCCTGCTCTATGCCTGGGCGCAGGCCGGTTCGGGCCAGTTCAAGCAAGCGATCGAGACGGTGGACCGCCTGAAGGGCGAGGACAGTTTCGCGATCATCCGTGATCTCAATGCTGGTTTTATGGCTGATCTGGGCGGTATGAACGAGGAGGCCGAGCGCCGCTATCGCGCGGCCTATCAGGCCGACCCGCGCACCATGCGCATTGTCGATGCGCTCGGACGGTTTCTGGCCCGCACGGGACGGACCCAGGAGGCTGCAGCGATCTATGACGGTCTCGACAAGGGCATGCGCCGCAATCCGCTGCTGGCCGACAGCAGCAAGGCCGTAAAGTCGGGCCTGCCGGTAACCCGCTCGATTGCCAGCGTCAAAACCGGCGCGGCCGAAGCCCTTTACGGTCTGGCCATGGCGGGCGGGCGCGATGGTGATGAAACCGCCTCGCTGATCTATCTCCGGCTTGCCTTGTCGCTCGACAGCGAGCACGAGCTGGCGGTGGTTGCCCTGTGCGATATCTACGAGCGGCTGAAAAGCCCGCAAGAAGCCAACAAGCTGTATGATACGATGCCGGCTTCGACTCCGTTCTACCGGACAGCCCAATTGCAAAAGGCCCTGAATCTCGAGCAGATGGGCGAGGGCGACAAGGCCGTTGCCCTGCTCGAAACACTCGCGCGCGACAATCCCAAGGATTACGAGGTGCCCTCGACCCTTGGTACGCTCTACCGTTCGCGCAAGGATTTTGCCAAGGCGGCAGAGGCCTATGACAAGGCGGTTGCCGCAGCCTCTGCCAATGGCGACGAGGTGTCGTGGAGCCTCTATTATTTCCGCGGGATTGCCAATGAGCGCATCAAGCAATGGCCCAAGGCGGAAAAGGATTTCAGGCAGGCGCTGGCTTTGCAGCCCGATCAGGCCCTTGTGCTGAACTATCTGGGCTATTCCTGGGTCGATCAGGGCATGAACCTTGACGAGGCCTTCGACATGCTGCGCAAGGCTGTGGAACAACGCCCGCGGGACGGCTATATCGTTGACAGTCTCGGCTGGGCTTTCTACCGCCTTGGCCGCTATGAGGAGGCCTTGCGCTTTCTCGAGCGTGCGCTGGAATTGCGGGCGTCCGATCCCACCATCAATGACCATCTCGGCGACATCTATTGGCGGGTTGGCCGCAAGATCGAAGCCGGTTTCCAATGGAACCATGCACGCGATCTGAAACCCGAGCCGGATGATCTGGTCGAGATTTTGAAAAAGATCGAACATGGCCTGCCCGATGAGGTCAAGCCGATTATCCCGCCCGCGGCGGTCAAAACCGGCAATGGCGGCTGAGGCCCCGCATGCGCCTGACCACCCGTGCCCGTGCCAAGCTCAATCTGAGCCTGCATGTGTGTGGTCGCCGCGATGATGGCTATCACGAGCTTGAAAGTCTGGTCGCCTTTGCCTCGGTGGCCGATCATCTGTCCCTTGACCCCGCCAGACCCGAAGGGCTGACAGTGCAAGGCCCGTTTGCGACAGCGGCGGGCGATGACCAGGACAATCTGGTTTTGAAAGCGGTGCGGCAGTTGCGGCACTTCAAACCCGCTTTGCACGGCGGTCATCTGACCCTGACAAAATATCTGCCCGCACAGGCCGGGTTGGGCGGTGGCTCTGCGGATGCCGCTGCTGCCTTGCGTCTGCTGGCGCGGCTGAACGGGTTTTCGCTGGACGATCCCGAGTTGCTGGAAGCCGCCCGCCTGATCGGGGCCGATGTGCCGGTGTGTCTGAAGTCGCGCCCTGTGATGATGCGCGGCATCGGCGACAGGCTGGGCGAGCCTTTAAACCTGCCCCGATTGCCTGCGCTGCTGGTCAAACCACCGGTGGGTGTCGCCACGCCCGATGTGTTCGCTCGCTTGGGTCTGGTGAAAGGCGAGCGGACCGGCCGTCCGCCGCATCCGGAATTGTCGGTGGCGTCGGCGGCCGGGTTTGTGGCCCGATTGCGGCTGCCCGGCAATGATTTGCAGGCTGCAGCCAGTGCGATTGCACCGGTGATTGCCGATTGTGTCGTTGCTCTAGGCCGCCAGCAAGGGTGCCAACTGGCCCGCATGTCTGGCTCCGGATCGGCCGTGTTCGGGCTGTTCGAAACAGCGACCCAAGCCCGAGCCGCCGCCAGCCTCATCGCGCGCCTGCATCCCGATTGGTGGGTCAAGCCCACGATGATCGGCTAGCAAGCCCGCTGGCTGCCCCTTAATGGGCGCGGGAGATGCAGAATTCGATGGCTTCGACCAGAGCCGCCTTCATCGGGGTTTGCGGGAACAGCTCCAGCGCATCATGGGCCATCGCGCCATAATGGCGGGCGCGTTCGATCGTGTCTTCGATCGAACGGTGCTTGGTCATCAGGCCCATCGCCTTGTCCAGATGCGTATCGGAGGTTTCGCCCGCTTCCAGAGCCTCTTTCCAGAAAGCGCGTTCGGCATCATTGCCGCGCCGGAAGGCCAGCACAACGGGGAGGGTGATCTTGCCCTCGCGGAAATCGTCACCGACATTCTTGCCCAGCTTGGCGGCGGTGCCGCCGTAATCGAGCGCATCATCGATGAGCTGGAAGGCAATGCCGAGATTGGTGCCATAGCTGCGGCAGGCCGAAATCTCCGCCTTGCCATGTCCGGCGATGATCGGGCCCACCTCGCAGGCGGCGGCGAACAAGGCGGCGGTTTTGGCGCGCACCACGGCCAGATATTCATCCTCGGTGGTGGCGGTGTTTTTGGCCGCCGACAGCTGCATGACTTCGCCTTCGGCGATCACGGTGGCGGCGGTGGACAGCACATCGAGGGCTTGCAGCGAGCCGACATCCACCATCATGCGGAAGGCCTGGCCGAGCAGAAAATCGCCGACCAGCACCGACGCCTCGTTGCCCCACAGCATGCGGGCGGCCAGTTTGCCGCGGCGCAGCTCGCTTTGATCGACCACATCATCGTGCAGCAGAGTGGCGGTGTGCATGAATTCGACCGAGGTAGCGAGTTTGATATGGCCTTCACCGGTATAGTTGCACAAAGCGGCGGTGGCCAAAGTCAGCATCGGGCGCAGACGTTTGCCGCCGGAATCGATCAGGTGGCGGGCGATCTCGGGGATCAGGGCGACATCCGAACCAACCTTGGAAATGATCAGCTGGTTGACCCGCTCCATATCGGCAGCAACAAGCCGCATCAACGGTTCGATGCTGGGGGAGGATGACAGTTTGTCGTCGAGTGATATAACAACGCCCACGCGAGAAAGTCCTTGGCAAAGAGAGGGTCGATAAACAGGGGTTAGGCTTGCAGGGGTTCGTGCCGAAGTCGAGCAGTGCTTGCTGCACCTGCTTTTCATAGAGCTTTCTGGCGGACTTGGCGAGATGGAACCGTGAGGAAATGATGCAAGATGAACGATTTAACGGTCCTCATGCGTTTTTCGGGGGGCTGATCTCGGTCTTTGAAACAAAATCCGGCCATCAATCGGGCACCGATGCGGTGTTGCTGGCGGCCTGTCTGCCCACTGAAGCAAGCGGCCTGCTGCTCGATCTGGGGTGCGGATCGGGCGTGGTCGGACTGGGGGTTGCTGCCCGCTGTCACGGGTTGAAGGTCCGGCTGGTCGATATTGATGCCGGTATGGTGGCTCTGGCCCGCCATAACAGCCTGCATAACGGGCTCGGCGAGCGGGTAGAAGCGTTGCAGGGCGATGTGCTGGCCCCCTTTGCGGTGCGGCAAGCGCAGGGACTCGGGGCCGATCTGGCCGATATGATCCTGTCCAACCCGCCCTTCCACCCCGCCGGACGGGTCCAGACCTCGCCTGACGAGCCGCGCGTCCGCGCCCATGTGCTCGATGATGAGGGCATGCGGCAATGGATCAAAACCCTGCATACAAGTTTGAAGCCCAAAGGACGGTTTGTGATGATCCATCGCCCCGATATGTTGCCTTTGTTGCTTGAGGCGATGCAGGGTCGGTTTGGTGAGATCCATATCCGTCCGGTGCATGGCAAAGCGGGCCGTCCGGCCATGCGGATTTTGGTGTCGGGGGTCAAAGGCTCGCGCGCGCCGCTGGTGATGCTCGAACCCCTGGTGCTGCATGATGCAGAGGGCAACCGGACACCCGAGGACGAAGCGATTGCCCGCGGGCACAGCCTGATCCATATGGGGCTTTGAAAAAGCCGGTTCGGGGCGGGTTTGGCAGGCGATTGGCGCAAGGTCGGCCTTGATTCTCGCCTCCCACGCTTCTAGGGTGCGCTCATCTTTTGACCCCTTGGCTTTCCGGATCTTGTCTATGACCCACGCTGTTTCGCCGCATCGGTCCTTTCAGGGACTGATTTTGACCCTGCACCAGTTCTGGGCGCAACAGGGCTGTGTGATCTTGCAGCCCTATGACATGGAAGTGGGGGCTGGCACCTTCCATCCGGCCACCACCCTGCGCTCGCTGGGGACAAAGCCATGGCGGGCCGCCTATGTGCAGCCCTCGCGCCGCCCCAAGGATGGCCGCTATGGCGAAAATCCCAACCGCTTGCAGCATTATTACCAGTATCAGGTGATCCTGAAGCCGAATCCGCCGAATTTGCAGGAGCTCTATCTGGCCTCCCTGGAAGCGATCGGCATCGATTCCGCTTTGCACGATATCCGCTTTGTCGAGGATGACTGGGAAAGCCCGACATTGGGCGCTTGGGGCTTGGGTTGGGAATGCTGGTGCGATGGCATGGAAGTGTCGCAATTCACCTATTTTCAGCAGGTCGCCGGCATTGAATGTGCCCCGGTCTCGGGGGAGCTGACCTACGGGTTGGAGCGTCTGGCGATGTATGTGCAGGGCGTCGAGAATGTCTATGACCTCAATTTCAATGGTCTGGAGGGTGACGACAAGGTCACCTATGGCGAGGTGTTCAAGCAGGCGGAGCAGGAATATTCCCGCCATAATTTCGAACACGCCAATACCGACATGCTGTTTGCCCATTTCAAGGATGCGGAGGGCGAATGCCGCTCGCTCTTGGGCAAGGGCGATGCCGGCGAACGCCATCTGATGGTGTTGCCGGCCTATGACCAGTGCATCAAGGCCAGCCATGTGTTCAATCTGCTGGACGCGCGCGGGGTGATTTCGGTCACCGAGCGGCAGAGCTACATCCTGCGGGTCCGCGAACTGGCCAAAGCCTGCGGCGAGGCCTGGCTGAAAACCGAAGCGGGCGGGGCTTAGGTGCCATTTTCTGCCGCTGCCTCACGCTGTGGCGGAAATGGGCCTGCCAGAACTTGTTGTCGATTTGTCGATGTGACGTGATTGAAATTATCTCAGGAAATTGACCCTCATGCCTGACCTTCTGCTCGAACTCTTTTCCGAGGAAATCCCGGCCCGCATGCAACGCAAGGCGGCCGAGGATTTGAAGTCTCTGGTCACCAATGCTCTGGTCGAGCGCGGTTGTGTGTATGAGGGGGCGCAGGCCTATGCGACGCCGCGGCGTCTGGCTTTGCATATTGCCGGCCTGCCGGCCCGCCAGCCCGACCAGCGCGAGGAGAAAAAAGGCCCGCGCGTCGGTGCGCCCGATGGAGCCATCCAGGGCTTTCTGAAAAGCGCGGGATTGACCGATCTGTCGCAAGCCAAGATCGAAACCGACCCCAAAAAGGGTGATTTCTACGTGGCGTTGGTGGAAACCGCAGGCCGCGCCGTGCCCGAATTGCTGGCCGAGATCGTGCCTGCCATCATCCGCCAGTTCCCGTGGCCCAAATCCATGCGCTGGGGCAAGGCTTCGCAACAGGCGGGCGCTTTGCGCTGGGTGCGCCCTCTGCAATCGCTCATCTGCACGTTCGGGCCTGAAACCGAAGCCGTCGAGGTGATCCATTTCGATATCGACGGACTGGTGTCGGGTGACACCACACGCGGCCACCGCTTCCATGCGCCCGAAACCATTCAGGTGCGCCGCTTCGATGATTATGTCGCAAGCCTTGAACGCGCCAAAGTGGTGCTGGATAGTGACCGCCGCAAGGATATCATTCTGCATGATGCCAAAAATCTAGCTTTTGCACGCGGGCTGGAACTGGTGGAAGATGACGGCCTGCTGGAAGAAGTGGCAGGACTGGTCGAATGGCCAGTCGTGCTGATGGGCTCGTTCGATCCCGATTTTCTGGTGATCCCCCCCGAAGTGGTGCGGGCGACCATTCGCGCCAACCAGAAATGCTTCGTGCTGCGCGATCCCAAAACCGGCGGCCTGTCGAACCATTTCCTGCTGACCGCCAATATCGAGGCCTCCGATGGCGGCAAGCAGGTGATTGCCGGCAATGAGCGCGTGGTGCGTGCCCGCCTGTCCGACGCCCGCCATTTCTGGGAGCTGGACCAGAAGCCGCTGCCCGGCTTTGAAGCCACCCAAGGCACATTGCTTGACCAACGTCTGGCCAAATTGCGCGCGCTCAATATCGTGTTCCACGAAAAGCTGGGTACGCAGGGGCAGCGCATCGACCGGATCACGGCACTGGCGGCCGCATTGGCCCCCGTGGTGAGTGCCGATGGTGCCCAAGCCAAGCGTGCGGCGCAATTGTGCAAGGCCGATCTGGTCACCGAAATGGTCGGCGAATTCCCCGAAGTGCAGGGGTTGATGGGCCGCCGCTATGCCGAAATGCAGGGCGAAGTTGCAAGCGTAGCCGCTGCCATCGAGGATCACTACAAGCCGCAAGGCCCGTCCGACCGGGTGCCGCATGATGCGGTGGCGGTCGCCGTGGCTTTGGCCGACAAGCTCGACACGCTGGTGGGTTTCTGGGCGATCGATGAAAAGCCGACCGGCTCGAAAGACCCCTATGCCCTGCGTCGCGCCGCTTTGGGTGTGGTGCGGCTGGTGTTGGAGAACAAGCTGAACCTGGCTCTGGCCCCATGCCTTTCAAGCCATTTCGCGGTGATTGTTCAGGCCCGCTCTGCTGTGACGGATGCAGGGGTTTCCGGCGATCTCCTGTCCTTCTTCCACGACCGCCTGAAAGTCTATTTGCGCGATTCCGGGGCGCGGCATGATTTGATCGATGCGGTGCTGGCTTCGGGCCAGCTCGATGATCTGTTGATGATCGTGCGCCGTGTCGAGGCGCTGGGTTCTCTGCTTGACAGTGACGACGGCAAAAACCTGCTGGCGGGCTACAAGCGCGCCGCCAATATTTTGCGCGCCGAGGAGAAGAAAGACGGGGAAGGCGCGTTTGCTGGCGCGGTCGACGCCAGCCTGTTGCAACTTGACGAGGAAAAGGCTCTGGCCGCGGCCCTCGCCTCTGTCACCCATCAAGTCAGCGAGGCAGTGAAGACCGAAAACTTCGCAGGCGCGATGGGCGCGCTGGCGACGCTTCGTCCTGCTGTTGATGCTTTTTTTGACCGTGTGACCGTCAATGCCGACGAGGCCGCATTGCGGGTCAATCGCCTTCGCCTGCTGTCGCAACTGCGTGAGGCAACCCGTTCGGTTGCAGATTTCGGGCTGATACAGGGCTAAATCCCCCTTCACGATTCGGATTTGCGTGCGCCGTGTTCAATCAAAGCGTGTAAAATGCCGCGCGTCTGTCGTGTTCAGACGCTGTTCAGGGGCTAATTGGTATACCAGTTGGCGTTTTCTGGACGCAAAACAAGGCCATTGTCCTTTTGCAGGATTGATTTTTCTGCGTCGATCGGCAAAGGGATGGGCGCGTTCGCAATTGCGAAATAAAGGATCAATCGCATGATGAAATGGGTTTATTCTTTCGGTGACGGAAGCGCGGAAGGCCAGTCCGGCATGCGCAACCTGTTGGGTGGCAAAGGTGCCAATCTGGCGGAGATGAGCAATCTCGGCTTGCCGGTCCCTCCCGGTCTGACGATTTCAACCGAAGTCTGCACCTATTATTATGCGCATAACGAGACCTATCCGCCCGAACTCGAAGGGCAGGTCGAAGCAGCACTGGCGCAAGTCGGCATATTGACAGGCCGCATCTTCGGCGATTCCGAAAATCCTCTGCTGCTGTCGGTCCGTTCGGGCGCGCGCGCCTCGATGCCGGGCATGATGGATACCGTGCTGAATCTCGGCCTTAATGATGTGACGGTCGAAGCGGTGGCCAAAAGCTCGGGCGATGCCCGTTTTGCCTATGACAGCTATCGCCGCTTTATCCAGATGTTCTCGAATGTGGTGCTCGATATCGACCATCACCATTTCGAAGACATTCTGGAAGAATACAAGGACCGCAAAGCCTATCAGCTCGACACCGATTTGACGGCTGAGGAATGGAAGCTGGTGATTGTCTCCTACAAGGATCTGGTGGCGCGCGAGAGCGGCAAGCCGTTTCCGCAAGATCCCAAGCAGCAGTTGTGGGGCGCGATCGGCGCGGTGTTCGGATCGTGGATGAACCAGCGCGCGATCAAATATCGCGAATTGCATGCCATTCCGGCTTCATGGGGCACGGCTGTCAATGTGCAGTCGATGGTGTTCGGCAATCTCGGCGAGACCTCGGCGACCGGCGTGGCCTTTACCCGCAATCCGTCGACCGGCAAAAAGGAGCTCTATGGCGAGTTCCTGATCAATGCACAGGGCGAAGATGTGGTAGCTGGGATTCGCACGCCACAAAACATCACCGAAATCGCCCGCATCGAGGCCGAATCCGACAAGCCCTCGCTCGAAGTGGCGATGCCGGAAGCCTATGCGGAATTTATCCGCATTTGCGGCCTGCTCGAAAAGCACTACCGCGATGTGCAGGACGTGGAATTCACCATCGAACGCGGCAAGCTGTGGATGCTGCAAACCCGTTCGGGCAAGCGTACAGCCAAGGCCGCGTTGAAAATTGCCGTCGATATGGTGGCCGAGGGTCTGATCACCCGCGAGGAAGCGGTTGGCCGTATCGAGCCTGCCGCTCTCGACCAGTTGCTGCATCCCACCATCGACCCCAAAGCCGAGCGCAAGATCATTGCCTCGGGCCTGCCGGCTTCGCCAGGTGCGGCTGCCGGTGAAATCGTGTTCGATTCGGACGAGGCCGAAGCCGCCAAGGCGGCTGGCCGCAAGGTCATTCTGGTGCGCGTCGAAACCTCGCCCGAGGATATTCACGGCATGCACGCCGCCGAAGGCATTCTGACCACGCGTGGCGGCATGACCTCGCATGCGGCCGTGGTGGCGCGCGGCATGGGCAAGCCCTGCGTCTCCGGTGCCGGCACCTTGCGCGTCGATTACGTCACCCAGACCATGACGGCCGGCGGCGTGAAGCTGAAAAAGGGTGATTTTATTACCATTGACGGCTCGCTGGGGCAGGTTTTGCAGGGCCATGTCAAAATGCTGGAGCCGGAATTGTCCGGCGAATTCAGCACGCTGATGGAATGGGCGGACTCTATCCGCAAGCTCAAGGTGCGCACCAATGCGGATACGCCGCTGGATGCCCGCACCGCCCGCAGTTTCGGGGCCGAAGGCATCGGCCTGTGCCGCACCGAGCACATGTTCTTCGAGGGCGAACGCATCGTCGCGGTGCGTGAAATGATCCTGGCGGATGACGAGAAAGGCCGCCGTGCCGCACTCGCCAAATTGCTGCCGATGCAGCGCAGTGACTTCTATGATCTGTTCACGATCATGAAGGGCCTGCCGGTCACCATCCGCCTGCTTGATCCGCCTTTGCACGAATTCCTGCCGCATTCGGATGCCGAAATTGCCGAAGTGGCCAAGGCCATGGGTGCGTCGGAAGACAAGCTGCGCCGCCGCGCGACCGAATTGCACGAATTCAACCCGATGCTCGGCTTCCGTGGCTGCCGTCTGGCGATTGCCTATCCCGAAATCGCCGAAATGCAGGCTCGGGCCATTTTCGAGGCCGCGGTCGATGCGGCGCGTGATACCGGCGAACCGGTGATCCCCGAAGTGATGGTGCCGCTGGTGTTCGGCAAGCCCGAATTCGATCTGGTCAAGGGCCGGATCGATGCGATGGCCGAAGCGGTGCGGCAGGAAAAACAGATGCCGGTGTCCTATCAGGTCGGTACGATGATCGAACTGCCACGCGCCTGCCTGATGGCCAAGGAAATTGCCGAGACGGCAGAATTCTTCTCCTTCGGCACCAATGATCTGACCCAGACCTGTCTGGGGATCTCGCGCGATGATGCTGCCAGTTTCCTTGGTCCCTACACCGCACAGGGTATCCTGCCCGCCGATCCCTTCGTGACGATTGACCGCGAAGGCGTGGGCGAACTGGTGAAAATCGGCGTCGAGCGCGGTCGTCTGACCCGTCCCGATATCAAGCTCGGCATTTGCGGCGAGCACGGCGGCGATCCGGCTTCTGTCGCCTTCTGTCACGAAGTCGGCCTGGATTATGTGTCCTGCTCGCCCTATCGCGTGCCGATTGCCCGTCTGGCCGCCGCACAGGCCGCTTTGGGCGTCAAGCCTGCCGGTCAGGCCTGATTGTCATGAAAACCACCATCACGACACAGGTATTCCTTGCCGTGATGGTGCTGACGGGCGTGGCTACCGGTGTTTTGGCCACGCTGTTTCCCGAGATCGCCCATGGGCGGTTTCCCTCCTATAGTTGGCCGCTGATCCTGGCCTTCCTGTGCGAATTGCTGATGCGCCCGCGCATCGAGTCCGGTCTGATGCCGCCTCTTGCGATGGAGACACGCTTTCTCGGCGTGATCGCGGCAACGCTGATCGGCTATGGTGTGGAATATGGGCTGCTGGGGCTGCAGGCGGTCGATCCTGTCGCGCAATAAGGCAGCCTGTTAGCGGACCTGGATGTCCAGACCCAGATCCAGCACGCGTGGTGAATGGGTCAGCGCGCCGACAGACACCATATCCACCCCGGTTGCCGCAATGGCGGCAACAGTGTCGAGATTGACCCCGCCGGAGGCCTCCGTCAGCATCGCCCCTTCGACCAGCGCGACAGCCTCGCGCAGTTGGTCCACACCCATATTGTCGAGCAGCACCACATCCGCGCCTTCGGCCAGCACGTCGTGCAACTGGGCAAGGGTGTCGACCTCGATCTCGATCTTGACCAGATGGCCGACCGAGGCTTTGGCCGCCCGCAACGCCGCAACCACACCACCGGCAACGGCGATGTGATTGTCCTTGATGAGCACTGCATCATCGAGACCGTAGCGATGATTGAAGCCACCGCCGCAGCGGACAGCATATTTTTCGAAAGCGCGCAGGCCCGGTGTGGTCTTGCGGGTGCAGACAATCCGGCATTCGGTGCCGGCGACCTGCTGCACGAAGTGGTTGGTCAGCGTGGCAATGCCCGACAGGCGACCGAGAAAGTTCAGGGCCACCCTTTCGGCCGACAGCACGGCGCGGGCCGAGCCTTCGATTTCCGCCACCACATCCCCGGGACTGACATGGCTTCCGTCACCCATCAGGGCGGTAAAGCGCAAGCCCGGAGCAATCATGTGGAAGGCGGCTTCAGCCATAGGCAAACCGGCGATGACGCCGGCTTCGCGCGAGGCAATGACCGCCCGCGCACCGGCCGAGGCCGGAATGGTCGCGGTGGTGGTGATGTCTCCGGCGCGGCCCAGATCTTCCTCAAGGGCGCGGCGCACACTGTCCTCTATTAGTAAAGGGTTCAGAAAGGCTATGCTCATCGGATGGTCCGCCTCTGGCAGGGATCAGGCATTCAGATTGATCATCCGCTCGATCGGCAGACGCGCCCGCTCGACAATCGCCGGATCGATCAGCACTTCCTCGGTCATATGGACGAGGGAGTGCAGGATGTTCGGCAAAGTGATCATCCTCATATGCGGGCACAGATTGCATGGCTTGATGAATTCCACATCCGGCACTTCGGCCGCGACATTGGAAGCCATCGAACATTCGGTCACCATCACCACTTTGGCAGGGCGGCGCGATTTGACCCAATCGATCATATGGGCGGTCGATCCGGTAAAATCGGCTTCGGCCAGCACGTCGGGCGGACATTCGGGATGCGCGATGATCTGGACCGAAGGATCGGCGGTACGATAGGCCCGCAGTTCCTCGCCGGTGAAGCGCTCGTGCACCTCGCAATGGCCCTTCCACAGGATCAGTTTCACCTTGGTGAGGCTTTGGACATATTTGCCGAGATATTCGTCGGGCAGAAAGATCACCCGGTCGGTGCCGAGGCTCTCAACAACCTGCACGGCGTTCGACGAGGTGCAGCAAATATCGGTTTCGGCCTTCACATCGGCGGTCGAATTGACATAGGTCACGACCGGCACACCGGGATAGCGTTGTTTGAGCAGGCGGATATCGGCACCGGTGATCGAAGAGGCCAGCGAACAGCCGGCGCGGCTGTCAGGGATCAGGACGGTGCGGTGCGGATTGAGCAATTTGGAGGTTTCGGCCATGAAATGCACACCGCATTGCACGATCACGTCGCCCTCGGCCTTGGTGGCCAGACGCGCCAGCTGCAGGCTGTCGCCCACCACATCGGCAACTCCGTGGAAGATCTCGGGAGCCTGATAGTTATGGGCCAGGATCACCGCATTGCGTTGCTTCTTGATCCGGTTGATCGCGTGGATATAGGGCGCATGGAACGGCCATTCGATCGACGGGATGATGGTTTTGAGACGCTCGTAGATGGGGGCGGTTTCGCGCTCCACGGCGGGGGTCCACTCGACCTCCGGCATGTCGATGGCCGGCCAGACCTGCGTGGAGGTCGCCACTGGTGCCGACATGGACTGGCCATGCAACCCTGCCGCGACCAATCCCTTGGTTGCGTCCTGAGCGGTGTTCTGCGTCGCCTGCTGCATCGAAGCCATCAGAGCCTCCATTATGCTCGTTTTGAGCATATCAAAGTCCATAAAAATGGCCGCAGATTTACGACCAAATACTCATTTTGAGCATAAGCATTATACTGCACTCGATGCGGTCTGACCAGTGGCTTGTCGGAGAGGGATGGATGCGGGTGAAGTGTGGCTGTTCTGCGTCAGGAACATGCTTGATCTATGTCAAACGCTGGGATGATGATATAAGTGTGAGATTAAATTTGGCAGGGCACAGCGGTTTCACTCAAATGCCGGATGCCTGTTTCGAGCAAAAGGAACCGGTCGCATGGCACAAGCACAAAGCGGGGACAATAAAGCCGGTTCACTGCGGACCTATGCCCCTTTGCTCATCCTTGCGGCGGGTTGCCTGATCGGCATGCTCACCTTCGGTCCGCGCTCCTCGATCGGCCTGTTCCAGATCCCGATGTCGACAGGCCATGGCTGGGGCCGCGAGGTGTTCTCGTTCTCGGTAGCGATCCAGAACCTGTTATGGGGGGTGGGCCAACCTTTCGCCGGTGCGATGGCTGACCGCTTCGGCACGACACGCGTTCTGTGTGTCGGTGCTGTGCTCTATGGTCTGGGGCAGGTGATGATGGCCTATGCCGATACACCGACCAGTCTGACGGTGGCCGCGGGCGGGCTGATCGGCTTTGGTCTGGCGGGCTGTTCCTTCAACGTTGTTCTGGCGGCTTTCGGCAAGGTGCTGCCGGAACAGTGGCGCGGCATTGCCTTCGGGGCCGGCACGGCGGCTGGCTCATTCGGGCAGTTCCTGTTTCCTCCGATTGCCAGCGCGCTGATCGATTCCATTGGCTGGCAGGAAACGGCTGTCATGTTCGGCTTCACCTTGTTGCTGGTGCTGCCTTTGTCGATCCCGCTGGCCACTCGTGCATTGAGCCAGGAAGCGGTCTCGGCGACCCCCAAGCAATCCATCTCGCAGGCTTTGTCGGAAGCTTTCCGCCACAAAAGCTACGTGCTGCTGGTGCTGGGCTTCTTCACCTGCGGCTTCCAGCTGGCCTTCATCACCGCGCATATGCCGGCCTATCTCAATGATCTGGGCATGCCGGCCTGGGTGGGGGGCTGGACTTTGGCCCTGATCGGCCTTGCCAATGCGGTTGGCTCGCTCCTGTCGGGCTATTATTCCAGCCGCGTGCCCAAGCGCTATTTGCTGGCTCTGATCTATTTCGGACGCTCGCTGGCCATTCTCTATTTCATTCTGTCTCCGGCCTCTCCCGCCAATGCGCTGATCTTCGGCGGGGCTATCGGTCTGTTATGGCTGTCGACGGTGCCGCCGACATCGGGTCTGGTGATTTTGATGTTCGGGCCCCGCTACATGGCGATGCTGTACGGCTTTGCCTTCTTCTCGCATCAGCTCGGCGGCTTTCTCGGGGTCTATCTCGGCGGCTCGCTCTACGAGATGACCGGGTCCTATGTCGTGGTCTGGTGGCTGTCGATCGGCTTGGGGATCATCTCGGCATTGATCAATCTGCCGATTAGCGAGACGGCCGTGGTCAGGCCTGTCCCTGCCAGTGCCTAACCATGCGGGGTGCGTAAAGATGTCGACATTTAAAGCGGTTGTCATTGAAAAGACCGAGGCTGGCCAGAGCATCGGTTTCCAGCAGGTTGGTGATGATTTCCTGATGGATGGCGATGTGACGGTTCGCGTCACCCATTCCACCGTCAATTACAAGGACGGTTTGGCCGTCACGGGCAAATCGCCGGTGGTGCGGCGGTTCCCGATGATTCCGGGGATCGATTTTGCCGGAATTGTTATCGATTCCGCTTCGCCCGATTACAAGGCCGGCGATGAGGTGATCCTCAATGGCTGGGGTGTCGGCGAAACCCATCTGGGCGCCTATTCCGAGCGTGCCCGCGTCAAAGCGCAATGGTTGCTTCCCAAGCCCGAGGGGCTGACTTTGGCCGAGTGCATGGCCATCGGCACGGCAGGCTATACCGCGATGCTGGCGGTGATGGCGTTGGAAAAACACGGCATGACCCCCGCCGATGGTCCGGTTGTGGTTACAGGTGCGGCGGGCGGCGTTGGCTCGGTGGCGGTGACGCTGCTGTCCAGGCTCGGCTGGCATGTGATCGCCTCGACCGGACGCACGGGCGAGGCTGAGTATCTCAAACACCTCGGAGCGGCCGAGATCATGGACCGTGCCGAACTCTCCGCAGCCGGCCGTGCGCTGGGCAAGGAGCGCTGGGCGGCAGCGGTGGATTCGGTTGGCTCCCACACATTGGCCAATCTGATTGCCCAGACCCGATATCACGGGGCTGTGGCGGCTTGCGGTCTGGCGCAGGGCATGGATTTGCCGGCCTCGGTCGCGCCGTTCATTCTGCGCGGTATCGCCCTGTTGGGCATTGACAGCGTGATGTGTCCGGTTGCCAAGCGGCGCGAGGCATGGCGGCGGCTGTCGATCGATCTGGACCGCACCAAGCTCGGGGCCATGACCACCCATGTTGCCTTTGCCGATGTGCTCGACACGGCCCGCGCCATTCTGGATGGCACTGTGCGGGGCCGCGTGGTGGTCGATATCGGCTGGCCTGCCAGCTCGTCGATTGAAACGAGGCAACCCGTCAGGGGCGGGGTGCGGCCGCGCGGCGCAAGCGGTCATTGATGGCGGCGCCCAGATCGTGGTCAGGGATCGGCATCACGGCAATTCTGTTCATGCCGGGCCGGTCGAGACGGCGCAGATAGGCATAGAGATTGGCCGCGGCTTCGGTCAGATCGCCGCGCGGGCTGAGATTGAGGCGGGGCGTGGCCTCATCCATGCCGTCAGGCTGCCCGGCGCCGAACAGCAGGACAGCTTCGCCCTGGCCGACGCTTTCGGCCTCGAGGCGCACGATCGCATTGGGTGCGTAATGGGACTCCAGCATCCCCGGGGCCAGCGGTTGGGTGCTATCGGCTGTGGGGCGGGGATCGGCCATATTGATTCCCAGACAATCGGTGATCATTTCCCGCGTGATGCCGCCATGGCGCAGGATTACGGGGCTGTCATCCAGACAGGCGATGATGGTGGATTCGACCCCGACCGGACTGGCATAGCCTTCCAGCACGGCATCGATGCGGGTGTTGAGGTCGTCCCAGACATGGTCGGGCGTGGTCGGACTGATGTGTCCCGAGCGATTGGCAGAGGGCGCGGCAATCGGCCGCCCGGCTTTTTCGATCAGGTAGCGGGCAATCGGATGCGAGGGCAGGCGCAGGCCGATACTGCCGAGGCCTGCACAGGCCAGATCGCAGACCGTTCCTTCGGGCTGGCGCGGGACCACCAGCGTCAGCGGGCCGGGCCAGAACCGTTCGGCCAGTGCGAGCGCGGTGGCGTTGAAGATCCCTTCTTTCTTCGCCTGTTCCAGCGTGGCGACATGGGCAATCAGCGGGTTGAATTGAGGACGGCCCTTGGCCGCATAGAGTGCGGCAATCGCCGTGGCCTGCGTCGCATCCGCGCCCAAACCGTAGACGGTCTCGGTCGGAAAGGCGACTAGCGCGCCCGCGCGCAACAAGGCGCCCGCGCGTTCGAGACCGGCCGAATCAGGGACAATGCGCACGGTCTCCCGATAGGGGGCTATGCCACCAAGGTCAGGATTGGCTGAAGTCTGGTTTGTGTCCACTATGGTCCGGTCCGTTTGACAAAATTGCTTACGCGCTGCTTTAGGCTTGGTCTATCATCAGAGCAAGGATTAAGCTCGGCTGTAAAGCCCTCGAGAGGCGCGGCGTATCAGGGAGAGGCGACAATGCACTATCAGGCACCGGTTGACGATATCAGGCTGGCTTTGCGCGTGGCGGGCTTTGACAGGCTGGTGGAGGACGGTTTGTTGCCGGAAGTGGACGAAGGCCTTGCCGATGCCATTCTGGAAGAGGCCGGCAAATTCGCCACCGACCGGATCGCCCCGCTCAACTGGATCGGCGACCAGCACGGGGCCGTTTTGCAGGATGGTCGCGTCACCATGCCGCCGGGCTGGAAAGAGACCTATCGGGATTGGGCCGGAGCCGGCTGGAACGGCCTGATGGCCGATCCCGAATTCGGCGGGCAGGGATTGCCGCAAATGCTGCAATCGGCCTGTGGCGAAATGTGGACGGCTGCCTCGATGGCCTTTGCGCTGGGGCCGCTCTTGACCGCCGGAGCCATCGAAGCCCTGCAGTCGCATGGCTCGGATTTCCTCAAACAGACCTTTCTCGAAAAGCTGGTGTCGGGTGACTGGATGGGCACCATGAACCTGACCGAGCCGCAAGCCGGATCCGATCTGAATGCCTTGCGCGCCCGTGCCGAACCGGTGGGAGACGGCACCTACCGGATTTCAGGCCAGAAAATTTTCATCAGCTATGGCGAGCATGATGTGACCGAGAATATCCTGCATCTGGTTCTTGCACGCTTGCCGGATGCGCCTGCCGGAACGCGGGGCATCTCGCTGTTTCTGGTGCCCAAATGTCTGGTCAATGCCGATGGATCGCTGGGTGCGGCCAATGATCTCTATTGCCATAGCATCGAGCACAAGATGGGCATCCATGCCTCGCCGACCTGCACCATGATTTTCGGGGATCAAGGCGGGGCCATCGGCTATCTGATCGGCGAGGAAAACCGTGGTTTGGCCTGCATGTTCACCATGATGAATGCGGCGCGACTGGCGGTGGGAATCGAAGGCGTCGGGATTGCCGATCGCGCTTATCAGGGCGCATTGGCCTATGCACGCGACCGTCGGCAGGGTCGGACCAAGGAATGGCGCGAGGAGGCGATGAGCCCGATCATCATGCATCCCGATATCCGCCGGATGCTGGTGCAGATGCGTGCGCAAACCCAGGCCAGCCGCATCATCTGTTTCATGACCGCCGAAGCCCTCGACCGTGCCCATCGCGGCAGCACGGAGGCGGATCGCAAGATTGCCAATGACCGCGCCGCCTTGCTGACCCCGATTGCCAAAGCCTATTCGACCGATATCGGCATCGAGATGGCCTCGCTCGGGGTCCAGATCCATGGCGGTATGGGATTTGTGGAAGAAACCGGCGCGGCCCAGCATTTGCGCGATGCGCGCATCGCCGCCATCTATGAGGGGACCAACGGGATCCAGGCGATCGATCTGGTCACCCGCAAACTGCCGCTCAATGGTGGTGACACCGTGCGCGCCCAATTGGCGGATATGGCAAAGGTGATTGCGGATGTCGAAGCCCGCAATTCGCCGGCCTTCGGCAAAACGGCGATGCGGTTGCGCGCGGCGCATCAGGCATTGACGACGGCCACCGATTTCCTGCTGTCGGTCCTGGTCCCGGCGCCCTCCAAGGCTCTGGCGGGCGCGACACCCTATCTGCGCTTGTTCGGCATCACCCAAGGGGCGGTCGCCCTGGCGAAAGCGGGGCTGATGGCCGATGGCGAGGGGCAGGAGGCACAGATTGCTCTGGCCCGCTTTTTCGCCGAACAGATCGCCACCGATGCCCCCGGGCTCAGTGATTGCGTGGTGGACGGAGCCGACGGCCTAGAGGCCGCCTCGGCAGCCTTGTTGGCAGGGTGATGGCTCTGCTTCAAAAAAGCGTCATCATCTTGCACCGGCATGGTTGGCGGTCCACGATTGCCAACCCTGATTCTCGAGGAAAGTGCCCTGCATGTTGATGGTGGCGACGCATGTGTCCGATACCCACGGTGAAGGCCTCGGCCAGCTCGAACGGCGGGTCCTGCCGTTGACGGAACCCATTCCGGCCCAGGCCTTGTGGATCGATCTGATCGAGCCGACCCGCGAGGAGGATCGCAAGGTCGAACAATTCCTCTCCGTCTCGATCCCGACCCGCGAGGAAATGAGCGACATCGAGCCGTCGGAAACCCTCTATAGCGAGGGCGGGGCGCGCTATATGAGTGCGCGGCTGTTCTACCATCTTGACGACGAGATGGCCGACATTGCCGGGATTACCTTTATTCTGACCGACAAGACCCTGGTGACGGTGCGCTATGTCGAGCCATTGTCCTTCCAGATGTTTGTCAACCGCGCCGGCCGCCCCAACGGGTGTGGCGATACGCCCGAAGCCGTGATGGCCGGCCTGTTCGAAACCATCATGGATCGCGGTGCCGATGTGCTGCAGGCCGCGGGTGCGCAGATCGACAAGCTCTCGCGCAATGTCTTTGCCGATACAGTCGACCCTTCCGTGCGCAATGCCGGTTACCAGTCGACCTTGCGGGCATTGGGCAGACATGCCGATGTGATTTCCAAGGTGCGCGAAAGTCTGGTGTCTGTCGAGCGGATCCTGCTGTTCCTGTCGGCCAGTTACCGCACGGCGCGTGTGCCGCTCGAGATGCGCGAACGGGTCAAAACCACCCTGCGCGATGTCACCTCGCTGGAAGAACATGCGAGCTTTCTCAACAACAAGATCCAGTTTCTGCTGGATGCCACTTTGGGCCTCGTCAATCTCGAACAGAACAATATCATCAAGCTGTTTTCGGTGATGGCAGTGGTGTTCATGCCGCCCACCTTGATCGCGTCGATTTACGGAATGAATTTTAAAACCATTCCCGAGTTGGAATGGAGCTTCGGCTATCCGATGGCCTTGTTGATGATGGTCGGAGCGGCGGTTTTCCCTTATGTGTTTTTTCGTTGGAAAAAATGGCTCTGACCCGTTGATCGGGACCACAGCTTGAGGAGACCGGATATGCGCTATTCCCTGTCGGGCACTGTGATGCAGACCCTGAACATCGATCTGGAGCCGGGTGAAACCGTCTATAGCCAGACCAGCTGCATGTGCTGGATGACCCCCGATATCGAGATGGACACCAATACCGGTGGCGGGTTGTTCTCCGGGCTGATGCGCAGCCTGTCGGGCGGCAGCTTTTTTGTGACCCATTTTACGGCCCGTCAGGCCGGACATGTGGCCTTTGCCCCGCATTTCCCCGGCACGATCCTGCCCATTCCCTTGCAGGCCGGACAATCACTGATTTGCCGGAAAGAGACATTCCTGTGTGCGGAAAAATCTGTGACGCTCGAAATCGCGTTCCAGAAACGCTTGGGTGCGGGGCTGTTCGGCGGTGAAGGTTTTATCCTGCAAAAGGTCACGGGGCCGGGTGTGGTGTTTCTCGATCTGTCGGGCGAGGTGATCGAGCGCGATCTGGCGGTTGGCGAGAGCCTGCTGGTGCAGGCGGGCCATGTCGGCATCATGGATCCGACAATCACTTTCGACATCCAGATGGTCAGCGGTTTCAAGAATATTGTGTTCGGCGGCGAGGGGCTGTTTATGGCCAAGCTGACGGGGCCGGGGCATGTCGCCCTGCAAAGCATGCCGATCATGAATCTGGCCAATGAAATTGCCCGCTATCTGCCGGCCGCATCCGAGGTCTCCTCCTCGTCCTCCAACAGCGCCTTGGGGGCCACCACAGGCGTGGTGGGCGGTATTCTGGGCGGTATGCTGGGCAAAAAGGACGATTAGGCCCAAACATTTCATCGGCCAAACTGGGCCTGTTGAGGTCTCTGCTGTTTACAGCACCCGCCCCGGATTCAGGATGTTGTGGGGGTCGAACATCTGCTTGAGGCTGTGCATCAGTTCGAGCGCGACCGGATCCTTGACCTGTTGCAGCAGATGTTTTTTCAGCCGGCCGATCCCGTGTTCGGCCGAGACCGAGCCGCCCATGGCCAGCACATGTTTGTAGACAATGGCGTGCATGGTTTCGCGCTGGTCCATATAGGCCTGCTTGTCCATGCCGACCGGCTGGGTCAGGTTGTAATGCAGATTGCCGTCGCCGAGATGGCCGAAGGGCATCGGACGGATGCCGGGCATGGCGGCGGTGACCTCGGCATCAACCAGAGCGATCAGCTCAGGAACGTTCGAGATCGGGACCGAGACATCATGCTTGATCGATCCGCCCTTGAAGGCCTGTGCCTCGGGCAGGGTTTCACGCAGCCGCCAGAAATCATTGCGCTGGTCCAGCGAATTGGCCATCACCGCATCCACAATGACCGCCTTGTCCAGCGCTTCCTCGAGCAGGCTCTGGGCGCGTTCCTCGAGATAGGGGTCGGAGGCCGAGGAGAGTTCCATCAGCACATACCAGTCGAAGCGTTCGCCCAGCGGATCTCGGCAACCGGGCATGTGATCGACCACCATATCGATGGCCAGCCGCGGCAACAGTTCGAACGTGGTGACGGCTTGTCCAGCGCTGCGCTTGGCCAGTTCCAGCAGATCGAGCGCATGTTTGGGTGATTCCAGCCCGCAAAAGACGGTCACAAGGCTGTTGGGCTTCGGGAACAGCTTCAGCACGGCAGCCGTGATAATGCCCAGCGTGCCTTCCGAACCGATAAACAGATGTTTGAGGTCGTAGCCGGTATTGTCCTTGCGCAATTTGCCAAGGCCATTGAGGATGCGGCCATCGGCCAGCACCACTTCCAGTCCCAGCACCAGATCGCGCGCATTGCCATAGGCCAGCACAGCGGTGCCGCCGGCATTGGTGCCGAGATTGCCGCCAATCGTGCAGGTGCCTTCCGAGGCGAGCGAGAGGGGAAACAGGCGGTCGGCCCCGGTGGCGGCCTCCTGGGCGCGCAGCAGGGTGACCCCGGCTTCCACCGTCATGGTGTCCGACAGGGCATCGACCTCGCGGATGCGGTTGAGGCGGGCCAGGGACAGCACGATTTCGCTGCCTGACTCGTCCGGCGTATTGCCGCCGACCAGGCCGGTATTGCCGCCTTGCGGAATGATTTTCAGACGGTGCTCCTGCGCGAATCTGAGCACATCCGCCACCTCCTGCACCGAGCCGGGCTTGACCACCAGCAAGGCGGTGCCTTTGAACAATCCGCGCCACTCGGCCTCGAACGGGGCTTTGTCATCGGCATGGTGCAGCACATATTTGTCACCGACAATGGCGGTGAGCCCGGCAATGAGCAGATCGGTCGAGAGAGCTTGACGCAACATGGTGATGTCCCAGCTGAGGATGTGTCCGGTTTGTGCTTATCCCAGAAGCCGCCGCACTTTCTTGGCGGCGGGCGGCCGTTCGAACAAGCCTACCACTTCCACATGCGGTGAATAGAGGAACTGGTCGACCGGCCACAGATCATGCAAGCGGTAGCCGCCTTCCATCAGGATCTTGGCGTCGCGGGCAAAGCTGGCAATGTTGCAGGAGACCGCGACAATGCGCGCCACATTGGATTTGGCGAGCTGGCGCGATTGCGCCTCGGCCCCGGCGCGCGGGGGATCGAACACCACGGCATCATAGGGGGTCAATTCCGTCGGGATCAGCGGACGGCGGAACAGGTCGCGCGCCTCACTGGTGACAGAGCGCAGGCCCTTGGCCTCGCGCCAGCCGCGATCAAGAGCGGCCAGTGCCTTGGCGTCGGATTCAACCGCATGGACTGTGGCCTTTTCGGCCAGACGCAAAGCGAACGTGCCGACACCGGCAAACAGATCCAGCACCCGTTTGGATTTGCCGACCGCCGCCAGCACTTTGTCGGCCAGCATCTGCTCGCCTGCCTCGGTGGCTTGCAGGAAGGCACCGGGAGGGGCAACAACCTCGGCGGCGCCGATGGCGACCGAGGCATTTTCGATCTGCACGATCACGTCGCCATGGATGGCCAGTCGGGCGAGGCCCAAACGTCTGGCGACATCGGCCAGAACGCGGCGCTTGCCGTCGGAGGCCGGGCCATGGCCGCGAATATCGACATCCAGCCCGCTGATCGTCGCCGTCAGATGCACATCGAGCGGCTTGTCGCCGCCCAGAGCCTCGACCAGCGTCTGCGCCAGCATCGGCGCGTCGGTCAAAGCGGGGACCAGCAGGGGGCAATGGTCGATCGCAATGATGGTATGCGAGCGGCGCTCCATAAAGCCGACCTGCCAGCCGGTTGGCTCGCGCCGCGCATGCAGGGTGACGCGTCGGCGCCCTTCGCCATGGGCCGACAGGGTCGGATGCACGGTGTCCTGTAGGGACTTGTGCGGTTCGATATTGGCCTGGTCCAGCGTGGTGATGACCAGCTGGCGCTTCCAGTCTTCATAGGGGGCACGCTGCCAGTGTTGCAGGGCGCAGCCTCCGCAACGGCCAACCCAGTGGCAGACCGGTTCGATCCGCTCCGGCGAGGCCGTGAGCACCCGCACCAGATCACCCCGTCCGCCGTCGCGGGTGATCTCGACCGTTTCTCCCGCCAGAGTGCCGGGCACAAACACATCGCCCGTCAATCCCTCATTGTCGGAACTGCTCGCGATGCCGTCCCCTTGCGCTCCCATGCGGGAAATCGTCAGGGTCTGTGTCAATTTAAGCATGGGTCACTTTCAATCTGTGGCGGTGCAGGGCGCAGTCTAGCAGTTTTGGCCGAGATGTGCTGCGAGTAAAAATTCGATATTGCCTTCCCCACCCGGGATCGGCGAGGGCACGATACCATCAACCTCCCAGCCGAGCGATTGGACGAATTCGGCGGTCTGTTCGCAGACCATGGCATGGATTTCGGTATCTTTGATCAAGCCACCGCGCCCGACATGCTTTCTGCCGGCCTCGAATTGCGGCTTGATCAGGATCACCGCATAAGCGGGCGCATTGTCGGGGACAACCGCCAGAGCCAGTGCGGCCGGCAAGGCGACAGTCAGCGGAATGAAGCTGACATCCATCGCGATGACGGACGGCTCATAGGGCAGATCATCCGGATTGACATCGCGGATATCCAGCCCTTCGAGCGACAGCAGTCTCGGATCGCGCTGCAATTTGGGGTGCAACTGGCCATGGCCGACATCGACAGCGGTGACATGATGGGCGCGGCGCGACAGCAGCACCTGCGAGAAGCCGCCCGTCGAGGCGCCGACATCCATGCAATCGCGGCCTTCAACCCCGATGCCGAAATGGTCGAGCGCAAAGGCCAGTTTGACGCCGCCACGCGAGACCCAGGGATGGGCTTTCTGCGCGACGATCTTGGCCGAAGAGGCAATGCCTTCCGAAGCCTTGCGCACCACCACACCGTCGGCGGTCACCAGTCCCGCCTCGATGGCTTCCTGTGCCTTGGCGCGACTTTCGAACAGGCCGCGGGCCACAAGGGTCTGGTCGGCGCGCTGGCGGGGAGACATCTGGCTCTGTCTCACGCGCTGATGGCTGGGAGTTCGCCCTGACGGCCAAGCGTTTCCATGACTTTGGTCACAATGGCATGGGCATCAAGGCCCGCTTTGGCATACATGCGTTCGGGCTTGTCATGGTCGATGAACGTGTCGGGCAGCACCATGGTGCGAACCTTGACAGCACCATCGAGTGCGCCGCTTCCGCTCAGGTGGTGCAGGACATAGGATCCGAAGCCGCCGATCGAGCCTTCCTCGATGGTGATCAGCACATCATGACTGGCCACCAGCCGGTCGATCAGCCCGGTGTCGAGAGGTTTGGCAAAGCGGGCATCGGCCACGGTTGCCGACAGGCCGAAGCGGGACAGTTCCTCGGCGGCCTTGAGTGTTTCGGCCAGCCGTGTACCGAAGGACAGCAGGGCCACCTGATGTCCTTGGCGCACAATGCGGCCCTTGCCGATTTCCAGCACCGTGCCGCGTTCGGGCACATCGATGCCGACGCCTTCGCCGCGCGGGAAGCGCAGGGCGATCGGCCCGTCATCATAGGCGGCAGCAGTGGCCACCATATGCATCAATTCGGCCTCGTCAGCCGCTGCCATCACCACCATATTCGGCAGGCAGCCCAGAAAAGCGACATCATAGGCGCCGGCATGGGTCGGCCCATCGGCGCCCACCAGTCCGGCCCGATCCAGGGCGAAGCGCACCGGCAGGTTCTGCAGGGCGACATCGTGGACCACCTGGTCATAGCCGCGTTGCAGGAAGGTCGAATAGATCGCGCAAAACGGCTTGTAGCCCTCGGTTGCAAGCCCGGCGGCAAAGGTCACCGCATGTTGCTCGGCAATGCCGACATCGAAGGTGCGGGCCGGATAGATCTCGCCGAACCGGTCAAGGCCGGTGCCTGTCGGCATGGCGGCGGTGATGGCGACAATCTTGGGATCATGCCCGGCTTCGGCAATCAGGCTCTTGGCAAAGATATTGGTATAGGAGTGCGCATTGGCCTTCGGCTTGGCCTGGGTGCCGGTGACCACATCGAAAGTGGTGACGCCGTGATATTTGTCGGCCGAGGCTTCGGCAGGGGCATAGCCTTTGCCCTTCTGGGTCACCACATGCAGCAGGATCGGGCCGGTGCCGCTGTCGCGGATATTTTCCAGCACCGGCAGCAGATGGTCGAGATTATGCCCGTCGACCGGACCGACATAATAGAAGCCCAACTCCTCGAACAGGGTTCCGCCGGTCCAGAAACCGCGGGCATATTCTTCGGCCCGCTTGGCCTTGTCATAGAAAAATTTCGGCAGTTTTTTGGCCAGTTGTTTGGCCGCCTCGCGGAAACCGCGATAGGTATTGCCCGAGACCAGCCGGGCCAGATAGGCCGACATCGCGCCGGTGGGCGGGGCAATCGACATGTCATTGTCATTCAGAATGACAATCAGTCGCGAATGCATGGCGCCGGCATTGTTCATGGCTTCATAGGCCATGCCCGCCGACATCGCGCCATCGCCGATCACCGCAATCACATTGTTGTGCTTCTTGTCGAGATCGCGTGCGACCGCCATGCCCAATCCCGCCGAAATCGACGTCGAGGAATGGGCGGTGCCGAACGGGTCGTAAATGCTCTCGTCGCGCTTGGTAAACCCAGAAAGGCCACCGCCCTGCCGCAAGGTGCGGATGCGGTCGCGCCGTCCGGTCAGGATTTTGTGCGGGTAGGCCTGATGGCCGACATCCCAGATCAAGCGGTCATCCGGAGTCGAGAATACATAATGCAGCGCCACGGTCAGCTCGACCACCCCGAGCCCCGCGCCCAAATGCCCGCCTGTCACGGACACAGCCGAAATGGTTTCGGCGCGCAGTTCATCAGCCACCTGTTTCAAATCCGAGGCAGGCAATTGGCGCAGATCGTGAGGGGTTTTGATGGTATCGAGCAAAGGGGTCAAGGGATCGGACTCTGGTTTGGCAATGTGAGGTTTGCTGAACAGGACATGCGGATAACAGGCAGAACGCGTCGCAACTCCTCAGGAGCACTCATTTGCGCCTAGGCTTACACCCGACGCCTGCGTGCTGCAACGATTGCCTTATCCGGCTTGGAACGGCACGCTGCCTTGTGCCGAACCATCGGCATTGAGGGTGATTTGCTCGATCTTGACCTCGGCCTGCTTCAGCAGCTGGTCACAACGTGCTTTCAGCATCTCGCCACGGCCGTAAATGGCAATGGATTGCTCGAGGGGCACGTCACCGCGTTCGAGACGCTGAACGATGGCTTCAAGTTCGGCCAAAGCCTGTTCGAAGCTCAAGCTATCAACGGCATTGGCGGCATTGGGTGCGGTTTGCGATGTCATGGCGGGATCGATTCTGATAGGGGATTCTTGTTGTCATCATCTTATCTGGCAACTGGCAGGGATTTGGCAAGTCCGCCATCCGATTATCAGGGCTGAGGGCCCTGCAAAGCCCGCTTTATCAACCGATTAGAGCCGCAAACCGGGAGCGGGACGTTCCTGGAGCACATCCGGGCGGAAGCGGAACAGCGCGGCCGGCCGGCCGCGGGTCAGCGATTGCTGGCCGGTGGGTTCGACAAGCGCGGTATTTTCGACCAGACGGCGGAAATTCTGCTTGTGCAGATGGCGGCCCGAAATCGCCTCGACACTGTGTTGCAGCGCGGTCAGGGTGAAGGCCTCCGGCATCAATTCGAACACGACGGGCCGGTATTTGAGCTTGCCGCGCAAACGCCCCATCGCGGTGGCGAGAATCCGGCGGTGGTCGAACGACATCGCCTCGCCCAGATTGGGCCACTGGCTGCGTGCCAGCGCGGCCGGGCGGCCATCGCGCACGGCTTCGTGCACCAGGCCAGCCTCGTACAGCAGCTCGTAGCGTTCCAGTACCTTTTCCTCGTCCCACGGACTGCCGTCGGCGCCGAAACATTGCCGCAAGCGGATGGCGCGCGGCAAAGCCCGCCGGGCGCTTTCGGCCTGTTCACCGGCGCGGTCCCCGGCCCATTGGGTCAGGAGCGGCATCAGGCTGGTGTCGAGCATGGCAGGGCGGCCGTTGCGCCAGTCCTCCCAGGGGAAAAACCGGTACCATGGTCTGAAACGGGCGGTGGGAGGCAGAGCCGATTGGGTGGTAATGCCGCCGGTCAGCGCGAGATAGCCGATCGAGACGACATGGCGGCGGCCCTCTTCCTCGTCGGCAGCCCGTCCGCGGTCCCCGAAGGTGTAGAGCTGCTCGACATAGCCGAGATCGCAACCGGCCTGTTCTGTCACGAATACCCTGAGCGCGATGTCCAGTGTGCGGTAGCGCGCGGGATCGAAGCGGCCCGACGGCAGCGACCACAACACCTGTTCGGGGGCAGATTTTTGCGGATTGCCCTGCGGATCGGCGGGGTCTGAGCTGCGCGCCACCAGAATTTGCGGTGACTGGTGATCGAGCGTCACCACCGCTGCAGCGATGTCGATGTCGATCAGGGCTTGCGGATGCTGTGCGGTCTTGCTCATCGGTCGGCCTGTCGCTCAATCCGAGAGCGGGAGATGGAAGGGCGTGCCCTCGAACGCATCGGCCCCACGCCCGATCGACTGGATCGCCGTGACCATGCGGCCCTGCCGTTTCAAGATCTGGTCGGCCGCAGCCACCAGCGCCGGATTGGGGGTGGCCGAAGCCGAGGCATGGCGCAGCCGCCGGGCTATCCGCATTTCTTCCTGATGGGGAAACAAAGCGCAGGCCGTGATGAAGGCCGCGGCGGTCGAGCGGCTGATACCGGCCCAGCAATGGATCACAATCGGGTGCATCCTGTCCCATTGCTGCACAAAATCCAGCAGGCTGTGCACATGCGCCTCGCTGGGCATGATATGGCCTTCGAGCGGGGTGGTAATGTCACTGACGCCGATGAACAGATGCCGGTCGGAGGTGATGCCGGCAGGCCGTTCCACCACGGTCGCCGCATTGATCAAAGTCACCACATGGCGGGCCTTGGTGCGGGTGACGGTCTCGTGCAAGCGCGCCAGCGAGGAGACATGGATTTCGGGCATCTTCACTCCTTTGCCGCGCTCAAGGCCTCGATATCCTGCGACAGCGCCTCGACCCGCTGCACCATCAGCTGTTTGGCATGGTCGGTCGGTAGCGGCACCAGCAGGATCTCGGTGTCACGGGTGAGTTTGGGCGGGCGTCCGAAAAACCGCAAGGCCTCGTCCTCCTGAAAACCCGCCAGACGGGTGGCCTCGTAAAAGGCGGCGGCTTTGTCGGCGGTTTTGGTCAGCGCCGTCAGCGAGGGCGACAGCGTGGCCGGAAGTCCGAAACGGATATGGATCGCGGCCTGCAGGCGGGCCTCGAAGGTTTTGTAATCCATGCCCAGCGCCGCCTTGAACGGCGAGATCATGTCGCCGATCACATATTCGGCGGCATCATGCAGCACGATGGCCAGCTGCTCTTTCGGGCCGAGACCGGGCGACAGTTGCCGCCCGATCAGCTCCACCAGCACCGAATGCTGGGCGACCGAAAAGGCATGCGAGCCATGGGTCTGCCCGTTCCAGCGCGCCACACGTGCCAGCCCGTGGGCAATGTCGTCGATTTCGATGTCGAGCGGCGAGGGATCGAGCAGGTCAAGCCTGCGGCCCGACAGCATCCGTTGCCAGGCGCGCGGCGGGTCTTTGCGCGGTTGTTCTTGACCAGACATCACAACCGTTCCCCGATGGCGCGCACTTCCTCGTGGCGGAAACAATCGGTCAGGTGGTCGTTGACCATGCCGACCGCCTCCATGAAGGCATAGACGATGGTGGGGCCACAGAATTTGAAGCCGAGCTTTTTCAGCTCTTTGGACACGCGTTCGGAGATCTCTGTCTGGGTCGGTACGTCATTGTGGTGGCGGTAATTGTTCTGCTGCGGACGGCCGTCATAATGCTTCCACAGCAGTTCGGTGAAACCCTGCTTCTGCTCGATCTCCATCCAGATGCGCGCACTTTCGATCGTGCCGACGATCTTCGCACGGTTGCGGATAATCCCCGGATTGTTCATCAACTCTTCCACTTTGGCGGCGTCATAATCGACAATCAGATGCGGCTGGAAGCCGTCGAAGGCCGTGCGGAATGTCTCGCGCTTGCGCAGGATGGTGATCCAGGACAGGCCCGCCTGGAAACCGTCGAGAATGAATTTTTCAAACAAAGCGCGGCTGTCGAATTCCGGCACGCCCCAATCGGTGTCGTGATAGGCGACGTAGAGCGGGTCGGTGCCGGGCCACGGGCAGCGGTATTTGCCATCTTCATGCAGGATTGCCGGACGCGGTGTCATGTTACGCCTTGGGGCTGGGGGCTGGAAATTCGAATGTGGCCCAATCGGGTTTGTGCGGGACCAGTGCGACACCGCCGGCGGTGATGGTCTGGCCCTTGGCCTGTGCCTCGGCGACGCGGTCGAGCCGCAACAACGCCAGGCCTTTGCCGCCCGCTGTTACCGAACCCAGATGGCCGGCAGGCAAGGTGCCCGCCAGCACCTCGATGCCCTCGGAAGCGGCAAAGCCATCGGGGAACACCACAGGCACCAGACGGGTGCGGGCCAGACCGCGATGCTCCATGCGGGATACGACCTCCTGACCGACATAGCAGCCTTTGTCGAAGGCAAGACCATGCAGCTGGTCGAGGTTGATCTCGTGGGGAAACACCGACCCGAACATGTAATCCTTGCCGCCTTCGGACAGGCCGCAGGCAATACGGTGGGCATGATAGGCGCGGGTCGCCTCCGTGTTGTCTTGGCTTCTCGCGCCGATTGCCCGATAGCCCATCGCAGGCAGGCGCGGATCGGGTGACGCAATCGCCCCGGCGTCGGGGTGCTGGCCGCCCCACAGGGCCGTCACGCCCAGTTCGGCCGAGCGGTCCTCGATTGTGACTGCCGCACGCAGGCGGAAGACGGTCAGGCGTTTGACCAGATCGGGTGCGACAGCGAGCGGGCAATCCACCAGAAATGCGTCGGGCTGGTGCGGATTGCGGAGGATGATCATATCGCTGATCACCTTGCCCTGCGGGGTCAGCAGGGCAGCATAGGTGGACTGTGTCCGGCCTGCTTCCGGCACGGATTGGGTCAGCAGACGGTTCAAAAACGTCTCGGCATCGGCGCCGGAGACAGAGAGAACGGCGCGATCAGCGAGGAAGGCACCATGCAAAGCCGATGGGCTGGACGAGGAAGATGACATCCTGAAAGGGTCCTGTCTGTCTGATCTGGCTGTTCAAGTCGGTCAAGATTGGGTTAAATGGGCTTGTATCCATACCTATGTCTGTTTGGCCTAGGTCTCAAGTGCTGAAAACCCCTCGCTGACAAGGATTGCCGCTGATGAGCCCGACCTATGATCTGATTTTGAAGAATGGTGTGGTTGCGAATCAGGACGGGGTCGCGGCGCGCGATATCGGAATTACCAAGGGACGCATCGTGGCTTTGGGCCATTTGGGCCATGCCGATGCCGGACAGGTGGTCGATTGCACGGGCCTGCACATCCTGCCCGGGGTGATCGACGACCAGGTGCATTTCCGCGAACCCGGTCTCGACCACAAGGAAGATCTGGAATCGGGCTCGCGCGCTGCCGTGATGGGCGGGGTGACGGCGGTGTTCGAAATGCCCAATACCGACCCGCAGACCACCACGGCCGAGGCTTTGGCCGACAAGGTCAAGCGGGGCACGCACCGGATGCACTGCGATTTTGCCTTCTGGGTTGGCGGCACCCATGACAATATCAAGGACCTTCCGGAGCTGGAGCGTCTGCCGGGTGCGGCTGGTATCAAGGTGTTCATGGGCTCGTCTACCGGCTCGCTGCTGGTCGAGGATGATCGAGGGGTCGAGGACATCCTCTCCAGATTGCGCCGCCGTTCTGCTTTCCATTCCGAGGATGAAATGATGCTGCGCGAGCGGCGCGACCTGCGGATCGAGGGTGATCCGTCCTCCCATCCCGTCTGGCGCAGCGAGGAGGTGGCCCTGCGCTGCACCGAGCGTCTGGTGGGACTGGCACGCAAGGTCGGAGCACGGGTGCATGTGCTGCACATCTCGACAGAGGCGGAAATCCGCTATCTGGCCGACCAGAAAGATGTTGCGAGCTGCGAGATTACCCCGCATCACCTGACCATGGTCGCGCCCGATTGCTACCATGAACTTGGCACGCTCGCGCAGATGAACCCGCCGGTGCGCGACCTGCGCCATCGCGACGCGCTGTGGTGGGGCATCCAGCAGGGGGTTGCCGATGTGCTGGGTTCCGACCACGCTCCCCATACGCTGGAAGAGAAGGCCAAGCCCTATCCGGCTTCACCTTCTGGCATGACGGGGGTGCAGACGCTGGTGCCGCTGATGCTCGACCACATCCATGCCGGACGCCTGACGCTGGAGCGGTTTGTCGATCTGACCAGTGCCGGGCCGGCCCGCTTGTTCGGCATGGCGCGCAAAGGGCGGATTGCCTTGGGTTATGATGCCGATTTCACGCTGGTCGATCTGAAAAAGCGAATGACCATCACCCATGACTGGATTGCCTCGAAAAGCCGTTGGACGCCCTATCACGGCAAAGAGGTCATGGGCTGGCCGGTCGGCACCATGGTCCGCGGGAATATGGTCATGTGGCAGGGGGAATTGGTTGCGCCGTCGCTGGGTGAAGCGGTGCTGTTCGAGGAAGCCCTCCCGCGGGCCTGAGAGAGTCAGGCAGGCTTCTGATTCAAAACGACGGATTTGGCCTTTTTCAGCATCGGTCCAAGCCCTTTGGTGACGGCAATACCGCCGAGCTGGTCGGGGTCGGCCCACAGGATCGCGCCTGCTTCCGCACCGGTCGTGCCTTCTCCTGCCAGCCATTCGGCGGCAAAGCAGGCAATGATGAAATGGCGTTTGATGCGGCCTCCCGCGTCGCGCTGGACGATTTCCGAATGGTCGACAAAGCCGATGATTCGGGCCTTGACCGCCACCTCCTCGAACAATTCGCGCAAGGCGGCCTCGGCCAGTCCTTCGCCAACCTCGACAACCCCGCCGGGCAGCGAGAACAGATCGGCGGCAGGGGCCGCGGTGCGCGAGGCCAGCAGCACCTTGCCGTCCCGAAACACAGCCACGCTGGCCGCCAGAAACGGGCGGTCTGGGTAGAGACGCGGATCAGCCTGCTGCTCGCTCATGCCGGAAGCCGATCAGGGATAGAGCCGCTGGGCGGTGAAGGGGCTCTTGGGCGCCTCTCGGGTAAACCGCACACGGTCATGCAGCCGGAAGGGCCGGTCATGCCAGAATTCCATGCTGAGAGGGGTGATGCGGTAGCCGGTCCAATGGGGAGGGCGCGGCACCGTGCCGACGGCATATTTGGCGGCATAATAGGCCACCCGCTTTTCCAGCGCAAACCGGCTCTCGAGCGGCCGCGACTGCTCGCTGGCCCAGGCGCCGATCCGGCTTTCGCGCGGGCGTGAATTGAAATAGGCATCGGCCTCGTCATCCGAGACGCGCGCTACGGGGCCGCGCACGCGGATTTGCCGCCTGAGGCTTTTCCAATGGAACACCAGCGCCGCCTTGGGTTGATGGGCCAGCTCCTGCCCCTTGGCGGATTCGGTGTTGGTATAGAACACAAAGCCCTGGTCTGAAAAACCGTTCAGCAGCACCATCCGCACATCCGGCATGCCGTCGGCATCCACCGTGGCCACCGCCATGGCATTGGGGTCGTTGACCTCGGAGGCTTTGGCTTCGTCAAACCAGCTCTGGAACAAAGAAAAAGGATCTGTCGCTTGGGAGAAGTCACCGGTCATTAACGTTTCCTGTGCATCAGTGGCGGGAATGATTCCCAAATGGAGCGACTGGATGTCTCCAGCCTGCCCGAGGTCGCCCGAGACGGGACCTCTTGATAGCAGCCAATCGCTTGGCCAAGAAGCTTATCGTGCCGGTGTGCCGATGAGAAGGTCGAAGCTGTCGATTTTATCGGCTGTCGGGCTCGTGCTGGCCGGATTGCTGGCGGGCTGTATGGAGAAATCCGTCGTAACCCCCTTTAACGGCGCGCTGCTGCCGACCGATGTCACGGGGTCGCTGGCCGGCTCGCCGCGCTCATTCTCGCTCGATATGGTCGACAGCCATGACCGCCCGCTGGTGGCCGAGGCACTGGCCCGTGCGCTTGATCCGATGAGTGACAACCAGCCGGTGCGCTGGGGCGAAGGATCGAACTCCCGCGGTTCTATCGTGGCGCGTGGCAGGGCCTTTATTTTCGAGGACCAGATCTGCCGCGGGTTCCATGCGGTGATCGAAAGACCTGCGAATCATTCGCCCTATCAAGGCGCCGCCTGCCGGCAGGGTTTGGGCGATTGGCGGATCATCAGCGGTTTGGCCACCGATCCTTAAGCCATTTTTACCGCAGGGTTTTGCCTGTCCCGCTTTAGCTTTTGCCGCGATAGCCGTTCATAACAGGGCCGGCGGGAGATTTCCCGCGGGATTAGGCTGCATGCTCTCTTGAAGATTATGCTATCAGTTCCCAAATGGCGTAGTGTATGGGCGGCTTGCGGTCCTGATGGCCCGTGCCAATGGCTCGACGCCATTCAAGACGGGTGTGTTCAAGGTGATCTGCGCAAGCGGCATGATCGGTTCGGAGTGAGGACGTGACGAAGGATCCCTATCAGGTATTGGGCGTATCACGCTCGGCCACCGAGGCCGAGATCAAGAAGGCGTATCGACGCCTCGCCAAAACCTGGCATCCCGATCACAACACGACCGACGCGAATGCCAAGGAAAAATTCTCCGAGATCAACACCGCCTATGAAATTCTGGGCGAGGATGCCAAGCGCAAGCAATTCGACCGCGGCGAGATCGACGCAGATGGCAAACCGCGCTTCCAGGGCTTTGATCCGCGCGCACGCGCCGGAGCGGGTGCCGCAGGCGGGACGGAGGAGGGCGGCAACGGTTTCCATTTCGGGTTCGGCCCGGGCGGTCCGTTTACAGGGAGTGCGGGCATTGATCCGTCCGATCTGTTCGCCGATCTGTTCAAATTCAAGGGCCGTGACGGGCGTTCGCGCCGCGCGACGGCTGCCGGAGCCGATATCCGCGTCAATGCCACCATTTCGCTCGCCGATGCGGTGACGGGAGCGACAAAGCGGCTGGCTTTTCCCGACGGGCGGGTGCTCGAGGTCAAAATTCCGGCGGGTGTGACCGAGGGCAAGACCATCCGGCTCAAGGAGCAGGGCAAGAAAAGCGACACCGGTGGTGTCAATGGCGATGCCTATGTGACGGTGCATGTGTCGCCCGATCCGCGTTTTACCATCGACGGGCTGAACTTGCGCCACCATCTGCCCGTGCCGCTCGAAGTGGCGGTTTTGGGCGGCAGGATGCGGGTCCCGACACTGCAGGGCGAGGTCGAGCTTGATATTCCCCCGCGCTCCTCGACCGGCCGCGTGCTGCGTCTGCGGGGCCGCGGCATCCCCGAAAGCAAGGATGTGACGGGCGATCTGCTGGTCTCCATCGATGTCACGGTGCCGCAAACCTCCGATCCCGAGCTCGAAGCCCTGTTGCGGCGGAGGCGGGACGGGCTGTGAAGCGGCGGTTTAACCGTATATAAACCCTGATCAATGCCCCGAAGCGGCTTATCGCTCTGTTGGGAGGAATCTGCCGGCGGGGGGTGGCTGAAAAGGGATTTGTCGTTTATGAAATTCAATAGGAAATTTATTAACTTTGGGCTGTTACCTTTAAAATAGTCTGTATCGAGAACATTTTATCATGAGCGCACCACACACACCGACATCAGGACTTCTGTCCGGCAAGCGTGGCCTTGTCCTCGGCGTTGCCAATAACCGTTCGATTGCCTGGGGCATTGCCAAAGCGGCCCATGATGCGGGGGCCGAACTGGCTTTTACCTATCAGGGCGAGTCTCTGGAAAAACGCGTGCGTCCGCTGGCGGCCGAATTGGGTGCCACGGTGGTGGGCCATTGCGATGTGACCGACGCGGCCACCATCGATGCGGTGTTCTCGGAGATCGAGAAAAGCTGGGGCAAGCTGGATTTCATTATCCATTGCATCGCTTTTTCCGACAAGGACGAGCTGACAGGCCGCTATGTCGATACATCAGCCGATAATTTCAGCCGTTCGATGCTGATCTCCTGCTATTCCTTCACGGCCATTGCCCAGCGCGCCGAAAAGCTGATGGTGGATGGCGGCTCGATGGTGACACTAACCTATTACGGTGCCGAAAAGTGGATGCCCCACTACAATGTGATGGGTGTGGCCAAGGCGGCACTGGAAGCCTCGGTGCGTTATCTGGCGGCCGATCTCGGCCCCAAGAACATCCGTATCAACGCCATTTCGGCCGGCCCCATCAAGACTTTGGCGGCCTCCGGCATCGGTGATTTCCGCTATATCCTGAAATGGAACGAATATAACTCGCCGTTACGCCGTACCGTGACCATCGAGGAAGTCGGCGATACCGCCGTCTATCTGGTGTCCGATATGGGTCGTGGCATGACCGGCGAAATCCTGCATGTCGATGCCGGCTATCATGTCGTCGGCATGAAAAATCCGGAAGCGCCGGATATCACCCTCGACAAGTCCTGAGATCGGTCCGGCGATGACGGGTTTCCGGCACCGGATCTATTTTATCCGTCACGGCGAAACCGACTGGAATCGCGAAGGCCGCTTGCAGGGACAGCGCGATATTCCGCTGAATGATCTGGGGCGCGCGCAGGCCGAGGAGGCCGGTCGCCGTCTCGCCACGCTCGTTTCCCCCCATCCTCTCCCCTGGCATGTCAGTCCTTTGATGCGCACGCAGGAAACCGCCAAACGGTCCCGGCTGTCGATCGGCATGGCGGATGAGGGCTATCTGCTCGAGGATCGCTTGAAAGAGCTGTCATTCGGACGCTGGGAAGGCCTGACCTGGCGCGAGGTCAAACAATCCGATCCCGCAGGTGCGGCCCGGCGCGAGGCCGATAAATGGGGCATGGTGCCGCCCGACGGCGAAAGCTATGCGCTGCTGATCGCGCGGTTGCAGCCGTGGCTTGATACGGTGACGGAAGATTGCGTGGTGGTCGCCCATGGCGGGGTCGCGCGCGGATTGCTGCATCTGGTGGCAGGGATTGATCCGCTGGTCGCTGCCGACAGCGACATCTGGCAGGGCCGGTTGCTGGTGCTGGAGGCGGGACAGCATCGCTGGGTCTGACCGGCCGACTTAAATCAGAGGTCATTTGACCTGTGCCTGATCGGCTTCTAAAGGTTTATCAATACATATTCGCCTCTATTCGGTGCAGGATCGCATGTCCCATAATAGTTTCGGTCATCTCTTTCGTGTCACAACCTTCGGCGAGAGCCACGGGGTTGGTCTGGGGTGCGTGATTGACGGCTGCCCGCCGATGCTGCCGCTCACGGCCGAGGAGATCCAGTTGGAACTTGACCGGCGCCGTCCGGGCCAGTCGCGCTTTACCACCCAGCGGCGCGAACCGGACGCGGTCAAGATCATCTCCGGTGTGATGGTCGATCCCCAGGGCGTGCAGCGGACAACGGGCACGCCGATTGCGCTGATGATCGACAATGTCGACCAGCGCTCCAAGGATTACGGCGACATCTGGCAGAGCTACCGCCCGGGCCATGCCGATTATCCCTATGACATCAAATACGGCATCCGCGATTATCGTGGCGGTGGACGCTCCTCGGCGCGCGAAACGGCGGCGCGGGTGGCCGCAGGTGCGATTGCGCGCAAGGTGATCCCCGATGTGGTGATCCGCGCGGCCCTGGTGCAGGTCGGCCCGCACACCATCGATCGCGATGCCTGGGATTGGGATGAAGTGTCGCGTAATGATTTTTTCTGCCCCGATGCGAAAGCCGCCGCCCTGTTTGCCGATTATCTCGACGAGATCCGCAAATCCCATTCATCGATCGGTGCGGTGATCGAGGTCGTGGCTGAAAACGTGCCGGTGGGCTGGGGCGCCCCTATCTATGGCAAGCTTGATTCCGATCTGGCCTCGGCAATGATGTCGATCAATGCGGTCAAGGGTGTCGAGATCGGCGAGGGCTTTGCCGCCGCCTGTCTGCGCGGTGAGGACAATGCCGACGAGATGCGGGTCGGTCCCGATGGCCAGCCCCATTTCCTGTCCAACCATGCCGGCGGTGTCCTTGGCGGCATTTCGACAGGGCAGCCCGTGGTGGTGCGCTTTGCGGTCAAGCCGACCTCCTCGATCCTGACCCCGCGCAAGTCGGTGGACCGTTACGGGCGCGAGACCGATATTCTGACCAAAGGCCGCCATGATCCATGCGTGGGCATCCGCGCCGTGCCGGTCGGCGAGGCGATGATGGCCTGTGTTCTGGCCGATCACTTCCTGCGCCATCGCGGCCAGGTCGGCCAAAGCGCGACATGGCCTTTTAGCCCGGAACCGAATAAGGCTTGAGTGAACAAGCCTTGAAACCGACTTCACCATGTCCTATCTCCCGCAAGCGTGAGGCCATTGCCGTCACCCTTCGGCTCGTATGAGAGGAATAAGTCCCGTGCTGCATAAAGTGACCGAAGCCATTGAAGCGATTGCCCGCGGCGAACTCGTCATCGTCACCGATGATGATGACCGCGAGAATGAAGGCGATCTGATTTGTGCGGCGTCGCTGTGCACCCAGGAGAAGATGGCCTTCATCATCCGCAACACCTGCGGCATTGTCTGCGCCCCGCTGACCTCGGATGAGGCGCGCCGCCTGCATCTCAACCCGATGGTCGCTGTCAATGATGCCCCGCTGGGCACGGCCTTTACCGTGACGGTCGATGTCAAACACGGTTTGACCACCGGCATTTCGGCCGAACAGCGCTCCAATACCGTACGGGCATTGGCCAACGGCAATATGGGCGCCAATGATTTCGTGCGTCCGGGCCATGTGTTTCCGCTGGTCGCCAAGGATGGCGGCGTGCTGATGCGCTCGGGCCATACCGAGGCGGCAGTCGATCTTTGCCGTCTGGCCGGCTTGCCGCCGGTGGGCGTGATTTGCGAATTGGCCAATGATGACGGCACCGTCATGAAAGGCCCGCAAATCGACGCCTTTGCCGACAAGCACAGTCTGATCCGCATTTCGGTGGCCGACCTGATCGCCTATCGCCAGCAGCGCGAAAAGCTGGTGGAACGGGTGGCGACTTTCCCCGTCAAAACCGAAATCGGCGAGATGACCGGCTATGCCTATGTCACCCCGTTCGACACCGTCAATCATTTTGCCTTCGTCTATGGCCGCATCGGCCATGGCGAGGAGATGGTGACCCGTCTGCATCGCGCCAATGTGCTGGCCGATACGCTGGGTGGCGGCCATGAAATCCGCGCGGCTCTCACCCGTTTCCAGGAGGCCGGACGCGGCGTGCTGGTCTATCTGCGCGATGGTGCTGCGGGCGTGCCGTTGCAAAATCTCGGGGCCGAGGTCGACGAAGACAATGCCGATGCCCAACGGGCGCGGCAATGGCGCGAGGTGGGTCTGGGCGCGCAAATCCTGCGTGATCTGGAAATCCGCTCGATCATCAACCTGTCCTCGAAATCCCGCGCCTATGTCGGGCTGGCAGGCTTCGGGATCGAGATTGCCGATACAAAACCTCTGGTGGATTGAGGCACCCTGATCATTGCCAGGAGCGGGGCAGAGTGAATCTCACCCCCGCATCAAAGTCATGACGTGGGCTGCGACCGAGCGGGACAGGCCTTCGAGGTCGTAGCCGCCTTCCAGCACCGAGACGAGGCGGCCGTTGCATAGTTTGTCGGCTTGGTGCATGAGCTGGGCCGTGGCCCAGGCGAAATCGGTTTCCACCAGATTGAGATTGGCCAGCGGATCGCGGGTATGGGCATCAAAGCCCGCCGAAATCAGGATCAGGTCGGGGTGGAAATCGTTGAGGCGCGGGATGATCACGCTTTCCATCGCCTCGCGGAAGTGGTCGGACCCGTCACCGGCGCGCAAGG
>CANFLM010000014.1 GCA_947447895.1 Hyphomicrobiales bacterium | reverse complement strand
AGGCACAGATAAAGGCTGCGAAGTAATAGTTAAGGGTCAAATCAAGCAATACCCGACCTTTTATAGGTTGGGTATTATTTTGATTATTGAATAAAAATTGTTGATAAAGGCGATTAATCATAGTATACACAGGAATGAATAATTTTATTTTTGAAATAAACGCTCGTTTTTAGGAAAATATTCCTCTACACAAGCCAATTACAATTGCTATATTATATGCTAATACATTGATATTGTTAGCGAATATTGAACTAGGTCGCAACAGCCGTTAATCCGGCTTGCGGGATACAAGATCAAAGGGTCGCCCTCGGGCGGCCCTTTTTGTTTGGGCCGGGTGCCTTAAATCCCCTCGAATTGTCATGGCCGGATTTATTCCGGCCATCCACGATTTTGGCGCACAAAGCAAGACGTGGATGGCCGCCACAAGCGCGGCCATGACTGTGAGACGGGGGGCGCTATCCCTCAACACAGCGAGGAATGGTGTGTGAAACAAATTCCCGCTTTCTGAATCCCTCTCAATCCCCTATTATGAACAAACAGGGAACAATGGAGCGGTGGCGGGATGCCGGCTTTTTGTCGGGAGTGTATGGGCCAGCAGACGGGGCAGGGGCGGCAATGCGTGGCGTGTGGCGCGGCGCGGGTGGTTGCCCATGCGGAACTGGACCGGCTGGCGATAGCCCATATCGATTGCGATGCGTTTTTTGCCTCGGTCGAGAAACGCGACAATCCCGCCCTCAAGGACAGGCCGGTGATTGTCGGCGGTGGCACGCGCGGGGTGGTGGCGACCTGTTGTTATGTGGCACGCCAATTCGGGGTGCGCTCGGCCATGCCGATGTTCAAGGCGTTGCGGCTGTGTCCGGATGTGGTGGTGATCCCCCCGGATATGCGGAAATACCAGCAGGCGGGGCAGTTGATCCGCTCGATGATGGACGATCTGACGCCGGTGGTGAAAGCGGTGTCGATCGACGAAGCCTATCTGGACATGAACGGCACCGATGCGGTGCATGGAACCTATCCGGCGATGGCTCTGGCGCGCTTTGCCCAACGGGTCCAGCGCGAGGTCGGTGTGACGATTTCGGTCGGCCTGTCCTATAATCCGTTTCTGGCCAAAATCGCCTCGGACCTCGACAAGCCCAATGGTTTTGCTGTGATCGGGCAGGCAGGTGTCGCCGAATTTCTGGCGCCGCGCTCGGTCGGGATCATTCACGGGGTCGGGGCGGTGTTCCAGGAGCGGCTGGCGCGCGACGGCATCAAAACCATCGCCGATCTGCAAGGCTGTGACCCCGCGGAATTGGGCCGCCGCTATGGTGAGGAGGGGCTGAAACTCGCACGTCTGGCGCGTGGCGAGGACCATCGCGCTGTGACGCCCAATGGCGAAAGCAAGAGCATTTCGGCTGAAACCACCTTCGAGACCGATATTGCCGATCCGGATGTGCTGGACCAGACCCTGATCGCGCTTGGCGAGCGGGTGGCCCAGCGGTTGCGCAAGGCGGACTATTCCGGCTCCACCATCACGCTCAAACTCAAGACGCCGGATTTCAGGCAGGTCACCCGCTCGCGTGCGCTGACGGCCCCCACGCAATTAGGCCAAAGGATTGCGGCGCTGGGGCGCGAATTGCTGGCCAAAGAACCCAAGGGCCGCCGCTACCGGCTGATCGGCATCGGTATTTCAGATCTTGGTCCGGCCGATGCGGCCGATCGCGGTGATCTCATCGATGTCACCGCCCCGAAAGAGGCGGCGCTGGAGCGGACACTCGACCGCTTGCGCGACCGGTTCGGGTCGCAATCGGTCAAGCGGGCGGTCTTGATGCCCAAACAGCCTGCGCATGACCCGCAAAGTGGTCCCAGAACAACCAAGCCGTTGAAATAAACCGCACGATACCGGAATTGTTCTGGCGCATTTGACCCATATCAATGTGGGCTGGCTTTTTTGGCCGATGATGGATCCCAAGGCATGGCATTGTGCTGTTGCCTTGAGCCAGAAGGAGGCCCCGTCATGGCCAGCCGGACATCATCTGCCAATGATAATACTTTTGGGGCCCAGCAGGGTGAATCGGGCTTCCGGACCAAGCTGAGGGAGATTTTCAACCGCTATCAGGAGCAATGGGAATTGCGCGGTCTGGGCCATGACCAGATGGAAGCCATTGCACGCGATACCGGCATTGATGTCCATGATATTTACGATTCTATTCTGGATGGGTCTGAGAACGGCAAACAGTATCTGTCGATGATGCAACAATATGGGATTTCGATCGGGCAGGCAGGCGGTGTTTCAAGCCCTTTGATGCGTGACATCATCCGGGTTTGTGCGCATTGTTCGTCGAAATCTTATTGTGACAACGCCCTCGCCATTGGCCATGCAGTGCATGAGGCCGACAAGTTCTGCCCCAATGCACCGGTGTTCGACAATCTGGCGGGGATCTAACTGCCCTTTGGGCCAGCGATATGGATCGGATGAGGTTGGTGACGGGCTAAAAGCCCTACCCAGTGTTGTGGAGTGTGGCCAATGCCAGGATCTGTTCGCTATAGTGAGCGCGTGCACAATGTGCTGTTTTTATCTGTGAAAAACACGGCCAGAACCCTGATGGCCGAAAGCCTTCTCAACAAAGGCAGCACCGGATTGCTCAAAGCCTACTCGGCGGGGACGGATCCGGCCGGTATGGTCGATCCTTTGACGCTCAAAACCCTGCGCAATCACGGCTGTCCCGTCGAAGGGCTGGCGTCGAAAAACGTGAACATATTCAATGATAACGATGCGACCGAGATCGATATGATCTTCACATTCTGCGACCGCTCGCACGGGCAGGCGATTGCGCTTTGGCCGGGCCATTCCTACACGGCTTTGTGGTCGATCCCCGATCCGATGATCGAAATGTCCTCGGTCGGCTTGAAGGAAGCGGCTTTTACCGCGGCCTATTATGCCGTCAAAGACCGGATCGGTGCCTTGTTGGCCCTCTGATATCAAGCCTTGATCGGCGTTTTGACGACATCCGTGACCGATCCATCGGCCATCATCACCACCTCGTCGGCAAGCCGGTTGACCTCGTCCAGCGCGTGGCTGATCGTGATCATCGGCGCCAGCGAAGCATCCATCGAGGCTTTCCGTATTTTCAGCAGGTAATGGATGATTTCGGTCTTGCGCTCCTGATCGAGCGAGGCCAGCGGTTCGTCCAGCATGAGGATGCGCGGGTTCATCAGCAAGGCGCGGCCAATCGCAACCCGCTGGCTTTCCCCGCCTGACAGTGTGGCGGGTGTGCGCTGCAGCAGATGGCCGATGTCGAGAAGCGCGACAATGTCATCAAAGGACGGGCCTTGCTGGCTCCGGGCGGCCCATGTCTGTCCATAGACCAGATTGGCCTTGATGGTCATATGCGGAAACAGCCGGTTATCCTGGAAGACATAGCCGATGCCACGCTGTTGCGGTGTCAGGTTGATGCCCGCCGCTTTGTCGAACAATGTCGTGCCATTGATGCTGATTTGGCCGGATTGCGGGGTCGCCAGTCCGGCTATCGCGTTGGCAAGGCTGGTTTTGCCCGAACCCGATGGGCCGAACAGGGCAATCGAGCGGCCATTAGAGGCAAATTGCACATCCAGCCGGAACTGGCCCAAAGCGAGTTTCACATCGACATCGATCAGGGTCATATCGACATTCCCGATCTGGTCTTGTGCGTGCGTCGGGCCAGCCATTCCGACAGCAGCAGGGCCAGCATCGAAATGCCGATGGCAATCACCGAAAGCCGCAAGGCGGCCTCGTCACCGCCGGGCACTTGCGTGTGGCTGTAGATGGAGGCGGCGATGGTGCGCGATTGGCCGGGAATGTTGGAAACAAAAGTGATGGTGGCACCGAATTCACCCAAAGCTTTGGCAAAGCCCAGAATGGCACCGGCAAAAATACCGGGCAAAGCGAGGGGCAGGGTAATGGTCATCAAAATCGACCAAGGCGGTGCCCCCAATGTGGCGGCCGCACCTTCCAGACGCTGGTCGACATGTTCGATGGACAGGCGGATGGCCCTTACCATCAGCGGAAATGCCATGATGCCTGCCGCCAATGCGGCACCGGTCCAGCGGAAAGACAGCACGATGGAGCAGCATTGATCGAGATAGTGTCCGATGATCCCCTGGCGTCCGAATGCCAGCAACAGCAAGTAGCCGGTCACAACGGGGGGGAGGACAAGCGGCAGATGTACCAGCCCATTGACAAAGGCATGACCCCAGAACCGCTTTCGGGCCAGCACATAGGCCACAGCCACGGCAACAGGCAGGGTCGCGCAGGTGGCCAGCGTCGCGATTTTGAGGGTCAGCCACAAGGCAGCACGGTCATCGGGCGAGAGGTCAAAAAGCCAGATCATCGGGCCGCTCCAGCCAGAAAGACAAAACCGGCCGAGATAAAGCGTTTTTGGGCCGGTTCCGAACGCAAGAACACCATCAAATCCCTGACATCCGCATGGGTCGAGCGCGACAGCACCGCCGCCGGATAGAGGATGGGCGGATGGCTGTCCGGCGCAAATTGACCGATGATTTGAACACGCGGTTCTGCGACCGCGTCCGAACCATAGACAATGCCAAGACCGGCCTCGCGGCGTGCCACAAAATTCAGGGCCATGCGGACATTGTCAAACGGGGCAATCGAGGGCGAAAGCGTCTCCCAGAAGCCCAGATGTTGCAAAGCGGCCTTGCCGTATTTTCCGGCCGGAACCGAGCGGGGATCTGCCATCGCCAGCCGTGATCCCTTGAGCAAAGCCGCCGGATCATCCTCCCTGGCGATCAAAGGCGGCTTTGACACTGCCGGGCCGGCCGAACCGGCGGGGGAAATCAGCACCAATGTGTTTCCCAGCAAGGTCACGGGGGCATCGGGGGCCATGTGCTTGCGGCTGACCAGCCAGTCCATCCACTCGCTATCGGCACTGATGAACAGATCGGCGGGGGCGCCTTTGTCGATCTGCTGGGCCAGCGTGGCGCTGCCGGCATAGGACACGACAAGCGGGGCATGGCCTTCGGCCTGCCAGTCTTTGGCGATTTGATCCAGCGCGGTTTGCAGGCTGGCTGCGGCAAACACCGTCACACCCTGTTGCGCCTGCGCTTTGGAGCAGGACAAAGCCACAGCCACAAATCCCCATAACAGGGCTGGGCCAAATACTCTTGAAAAGCTGGAAAGCGTGCCGAAAACCGACATTGTGAGCCTGCGGGTGCGAGACGATAGGCCGAACCTATCGGATCTTGGTCTTGAATGACCTCCTCCGAGGCCGAAATCCCGCGTTCAGCTTACCAGCAACGCCCCCTTTTTGTAGGCCAGCAGTGCCTGTGCGTCAATGATGCGATGAAACGGGTCTGTTTTTCCATATTTCGCAAAATGCCTAGGGGTTTTCCAATGATGCGTATAGGCTGGACCGTGCACACCGCAATGGAAAATCATGATGTCTTTTCAGGTGTTTTAGGAGGCGACCATGGCTAAAGGCCAAGCGAAAAGCGGTAGAGAAGCCAAAAAGCCCAAAGCGGAAAAATCACAGGTCAGCGACCACAAATCCGCTTATAAAATGTCGCAGGAAAAGTCGGTTCCTATCCAGATTACACCGACAAAGAAAAAGTAACCATTTCCCTTGCTGTTCTGGGACGGCAGATCTCTTTGTCACAGTGCGGGCTTGATGCACAGCATGGTCTTTGCCATGATCTGTTTCAGGACTTGTATGACAAGTCGGATCGCGTCATATCCATCACGCGATCTGCAATCCTTTTAAACAACATAAAGAGAGCGAACATGTATCCTAACGTCACCTTGCTGATTGATGGCCAATGGCGCGCTGCCGCATCCAACCGGACCCTGCCGGTCGTCAATCCTGCCAATGGCGAGCACATCGGCACCGTGGCCCATGCCGACCGCAGCGATCTCGACCATGCTCTGGAAGCGGCCCAGAAGGGTTTCAAGCTGTGGCGCAAGGTGTCGGCATTCGAGCGTTCGAAAGTGATGCGCAAGGCGGCTGATCTGTTGCGCGCCCGCGCCGATATGGTCGCGACCCTGATGACCATGGAACAGGGCAAGCCGCTGGCCGAAGCCAAGATCGAGGTGATGTCTGCGGCCGACACCATCGACTGGTTTGCCGAAGAAGGCCGCCGCGCCTATGGGCGTGTGGTGCCATCGCGCGGCGAGGGCATCTACCAGCTGGTGATCAAGGAGCCTGTCGGTCCTGTTGCGGCCTTCACCCCATGGAATTTCCCGATCAATCAGGTTGTGCGCAAATTGTCTTGCGCGGTGGCCACCGGTTGCTCGATCATTGTCAAAGCGCCCGAAGAAACTCCGGCGTCACCGGCAGAATTGCTGCGTTGCTTCGTCGATGCCGGAATTCCGGCCGGCGTTGTCGGGCTGGTGTATGGTGTGCCTGCCGAGATTTCGGAATATCTGATCCCGCATCCGGTGATCCGCAAAGTCTCATTCACAGGGTCCACCGTGATCGGCAAGCAGCTCGCCGCTTTGGCCGGGTTGCACATGAAGCGGGTGACTATGGAATTGGGCGGCCATGCCCCCGCCATTGTGTTCGATGATGCCGACATTGATGTGGCCAGCAAGCTGCTGGCCGGTGCCAAATTCCGCAATGCCGGACAGGTCTGTATTTCACCGACCCGCTTTCTGGTTCAGGACAGTGTCTATGACCGCTTCGTCGAAGGCTTTGTCGCTCAAGCCAAGGCCTTGAAAGTTGCTGACGGTCTGGAAGCCGGCACCACCATGGGTCCCCTCGCCAATCCGCGCCGCATCACCGCCATGGAAAGCCTGATCAGTGATGCCACCAAGCATGGCGGCAAAGTCCAGACGGGTGGCCATCGTATTGGCAATAAAGGCAATTTCTTCGAGCCGACCGTGCTGACCGATGTGCCGCTCGATGCCCGCGTGCAAAACGAGGAGCCCTTCGGCCCGATGGCCATTATCAGCCGTTTCAAGGGCTTTGACGATGTGGTGGAGGAGGCGAACCGCCTGCCGTTCGGGCTGGCATCCTATGCCTATACCCGCTCGGCCAAGACTGCCAACATGATTGCCGCCGAAGTGGAAGCCGGCATGATGTCGATCAACCATCACGGCCTCGGCCTTCCGGAAATTCCGTTCGGCGGTGTCAAGGATTCCGGTTATGGTTCGGAAGGCGGTCTGGAGGCTCTGGAGGCCTATCTGGTCACCAAAACCGTGTCCCAAGCCGGATTATAAAAGGCCGGATTATAAGAGATCATTGACCCGATATTTGAAAAAGGCGGCCTTCGGGTCGCCTTTTTGGCATTCAAGCCGGGTTCTTTTTGCTCATTTCCGGCAAAAACCACGCCAAGAGGCCGAAGGCGGGCAGGAAAGAGCTGACAAGATAGACCGTGTTGATGCTGGTTGCATCTGCGAGCTTGCCCAAGGCCGCAGCGGCAATGCCACCCAGCCCGAAAGCCAGACCGTAGAACAGCCCGCCGATCATGCCGACCCGACCGGGCAGCAATTCCATGGCATAGACCAGAATGGAAGCCAGTGCGCTCGACATGATCAGGTTGATGATCACGGTCAGCACGCCGGTCCAGAACAGATCGACAAAGGGCAGCATCAGCGCAAAGGGCAGGGCCCCCAGAATGGAAAACCAGATCATGATGCGGCGGCCGATCCGGTCGCTCAGCCAGCCGCCCAACAGCGAGCCGATGGCCGAGGAAAACAGGAAAACAAACAGCATCACTTGCGAAAACTCCAAGGAAACCGAGAATTTTTCCATCAGATAGAATGTATAAAACGAGTTGAAACTGGCGGAATAGGCGACTTTCGAGAAAATCAGCACCATCAGGATGCCGATGGCCAGCATCGTGCTGCCGGTGATCGCAGGCAAGGCATTCTGGGCTGAACCGGCTGCCGCATTTTTGGCGCGTTCGATGTTGGAGCGGATGTGCCAGCGTCCCGCCCAAGCCAGAATGACCATCCCCGCCAGCGCGATCAGCGAGAACCAGGCGATGCTGCTCTGCCCGCCTGACACGATCACGAAAACCGCCAACAAGGGACCGATGGCACTGCCGGTTTGCCCGCCGACCACAAACACCGCCTGGGCAAAGCCGAGCTGGCCGCCAGACGCGCGGCGGGCCAGACGGGTGGCTTCGGGGTGGAAAATCGACGAGCCGATCCCGACCATCGCCGACCCGACCAGCAGGAAGGTGTAGTCATGCGCCAGGGCCAGCGTGATCAGGCCGGCCATCGAAAATCCCATGCCGACCACCATGGAATAGGGCATGGGCTTTTTATCGGTATAATGGCCGACCATCGGCTGGAAAACCGAGCCGCACATCTGGAAAACAAAGGTCAACATGCCGATTTGCGTGAAATCGAGCTGATAATTGGCTTTGATGATCGGATAAATCGCCGGCAACAGCGACTGGATGGTGTCGTTGATCAGATGTCCGACACTCAGTGCGATCAGGACAGAATAAACCGCTTTGTTCTTGGTCATTATTTCGGGGCCTGCTGTTCTGCGCCGCTAGTATAGGGCTCACAAAAGCATGGCCGAAGTTGTTTGCAAAGCGGATAAACTCCATGCTGGTGCATGGGAGTATTGCACCTTGTTCTTGTGTCGCGGTCTTTCGGCCGCATTGTCAGTGTTTTCGGGGTTTTGCCGGTTCGGGTGCTGAGGACAGATATTCCACAGAGGGCGGGTTGCGCATGGCTTGCGGATAGAGCGCCATCAGATCCAATACCGATTCGGGCATCTGGGTGTTGATGCGCAGGCCAAGGCGTTTGGCCTCTGTCGCGGTGATCGGGTAATCATGGGTCCATTGCCCGCTGGTCATGGTTTGTGCCAGTTTTTCGGCCTCGGTTGCGCCCATCCGGTCCGACAGCAGATCGACGCAGGCTTTGTGGACCTGAGCGGTCGCTTTGGTGCCCATATCGGCCAGTATCAGGGTGTCGTCGTCAATTTCGGCAATCGGCTTGTCTTTTACGACTTTCAGCAAGGAGGCTGCAGGATATCTGCCGATTTGCGGATCGATCGGCCCCAGAACCGAATGGTCGCACATGACGATATGGTCGGCCGCCAGCGCAATCAACGTGCCGCCCGACATGGCCATGTGCGGCACATAGACAGTGATGCGGGCCTTGTGCTGCTTGATGGCATTGGCAATCTGCAGGGATGCCAGCACCAATCCGCCCGGCGTGTGCAGGATCAGATCGATCGGTGTGTTCTTGTCGGTCTGGTGGATGGCGCGGATAACAGCTTCGGAATCGTCCATGTCGATATAGCGCATCACCGGAAAGCCGAAAAACTGCATGCTTTCCTGCCGGTGCACCATGGTGATGACGCGGGAATTGTTGGTTTTCTGGATCTCGGAAATCAGCTTTTGCCGAAGATAGACCTGTGCCCGTTGCCGGATCATCGGTTGCAGGGTCATCACAATGATAAAGAACCAAAAGACAGAGGATAGATCCATAACGGTCAGCCTTGGTTGTGCGGGGGCGGGGAATGATCCAGTTGCCCGCTTCTGATGGCCTGCACGGTGACCACGGACCAATCTAGCACAAAATACCCGAAAAATCAGTCGGTTAAATCTGATCATTAAAAGAAGAGACATCATCGCCGATCTTGTGCCATGATGCGCCTCTGTGTGTAAGAGTCGTGTGAGGAACAGATGGTTACGGTCATCACAAGATCGGGATGGCGCGCTGGTGCCGGTGTCAGGCTGGCTTTGAGCGTGGCGATGCTGGTCACCGGAATAGGGCTGGCGCAGGCAAGCGAGCCGCCACCCAAAAAGGGCGGCAAGGAAGAAAAAGTCGAAAAGCCCAATGGTCTGACCGGTGCCGTTGTGCCGCGTTGCGATCCAGGTTTCTATTCGGCCGGGGCCAAATGCAAGCCGTCCCCTCCTGGCAGCTATGTGAACACCGGGACCAATACCGTGCTGACATGCCCGCCCGGCACCAATTCGGCCAGTGCCTCGCGCAGCATCAAGGAATGCTATCCGCCCGGACAGGGGCCTGAGCCGCCTGCCAAAATCAGCCATTGAGGGTGTGTCATGGTCTATGTGCCCAGCAAGCGGGCGTCCCATGGCGGCTATACCTCCAAATATTTCGTGCTCAAACCCTTGCAGGATGTGGTCGAGCACGATCTGCTGGCTGCCCTTGAGGCGCGCCGCCTGATCCGGAACGGCAAGGTTAAAACATTTGCCGGGGATGGGCGGCCCTTTCTGCTCGCCGACCAGTTGCGTCGGCACATCAAAATTTGATCTAGAACAAAGCCGCCCTTGTTCCATCATGCGCAGATAGCCCGACGCCTCGTCCATCCGGATCGGGCCGTTGTTGGGAGTGGATGATGATCAAAGATGTTGAAGGTGACATTTTGCTAAGCAAGGCCGAAGCGATAGCCCACGGGGTTGCTCCGTCCGATCATTTCAATGCGGGATTGGCCCACGCCCTGCGTGAGCATTTTCCGGTGATGGTCAAGGATTTCCGCCATTACTGCCAGCAAAACCACCCCCATCCGGGCGGCTTGTGGCATTGGACTGGCGTTGGCGAACAGGGCAAGGCCACCACAATCATCTCGCTGCTGACGCAGGAGCCCTCCGTGGGAGCAGGCGGCTTGCCGGGCAAGGCGAAAGAAACCCATGTCGGCCACGCCCTTAAGGCACTGGCCAAGCTGATCAAGGACGAGGGCATCAAAAGCATTGCTTTGCCCCGTCTGGCCACCGGTGTGGGAGGCTTGGACTGGAGCCATGTTCGTCCGCTGATCGAGAAGCATCTGGGCGAATGCGGTATACCGGTCTATCTCTATGTGACCTATCATGCCGGTGTTGCAGCTGCCGAATAGGTCGGAACCAGTTTAAAAAAACAAGTCAGTGCCCTGATTGTTCAGGGCATTTTTTTGTCGTCGGGTTTGGCAGGCGGCGGAGTAAACTTGCTGCGATAAGCATTAACATCACCGAAATCCGCGAAATCGCGATAACGGTGGTGGGTGTTTTGTGCCCGTTTGGCATGTTTGATCGGGCACCAATAGGCCTCGGTCAGTGAGGCAATCTCTCGGGTATAGGCAATCAGGCCATTGGCGTATGAGCAAAAGGCGCAATTGATTTTTTCAATGATGTTCAGATAGGCCAGATGGTGGCGGTCGAACACAATATAATCGCCGCGTTTGACTTTGGGGACTTTGTAAACCGGAAAGCAAACGGCCTGATAGAAACTGACAACCACATCCATCAACACCAGCGGGATGATCAACGAATAGATCACCGGAGCGGTGAGGACAACCAAAGGGTTCGCCTGGGCGATGAATGTCAGCAACCCGGTTTTAAGCTCCTTATGGCGTCTGAGGACTTCCTCCTCAAACAGGATACGACCCTTTTCCATGCCGAATTTCAGTTCGGCAGCCCGGCGCGACAACTCGGCGTCCAGTTCTGCTTCCAATTGCCGAATTTGATCCATCAAGGATTTGATATTCATCATTGGATGATCCTTTGAACGCGAAAGGGCATAGCCAGCTACCATGCGCCCGAAATACGCCAGAACCTAGGAGCAAATGACGGGATCTTTGATGGAAGAGGATAAATCGTGCTAGAATGGTTCCTCGATCATTTTGACACAGGCACAATCATGACCCCTTTGATTTATGTACTCAACGGCCCGAACCTGAACCTGCTTGGCAAGCGTCAGCCCCATATTTACGGTCATGAGACACTGGCCGATGTCGAGGCCGATTGCCGTAAACTGGCCGGCAGCCTGGGACTGGATATGCGCTTTCATCAGAGCAACCGTGAATATGAAATCATCGACTGGGTGCATGAAGCCCGAGAAACCGCTTCAGGGATCGTGATCAATCCTGCGGCTTTCACCCATACATCGGTGGCCATTCTGGATGCGCTCAATGCCTTCGACCATCCGATTATCGAGGTGCATATTTCCAATGTGCACAAGCGCGAGGAGTTCCGGCACCATTCCTTCATCTCGCCGATTGCCTCAGGGGTGATCGCCGGTTTCGGCACGCAGGGCTATCAACTGGCGATCCAGCGACTGGCCACGCTGATCAAATCCGCCAAGGCTTGACCCTTGCACAAGATCAAGATCGCTGTTCAGGGCGTGGGACTGATCGGTCGGCGCCATTGCGAGCATATTGCCGCAAATCCCGACACCGTCCTGAGCGCGTTGATTGATCCGATGCCTGCGGCGCGCGCGGTGGCCGAGCAATACAATGTGCCATTGTTCTCCTCGTTCGACGAGATGATTGACCGTCACAGGCCTGACGGTTTGATCATCGCCACACCCAATGCCCTGCATGTCAGCCACGGGCTGGCGGCGGTGGCGGCAGGTATTCCGGTGCTCGTCGAAAAGCCTCTGGCCGACGATCTGGCATCCGGTCGCAGCCTGGTCGAGGCGGCAGAGCAATCCGGCGTCGCTTTGCTGGTGGGCCATCACCGCCGCCATAACCCGATGATCCAGTCAGCCAAGGCTATGGTGGCGTCGGGCCGGTTGGGCGAGATTGTTGCCGTGCATGGATCGTTCTGGTTGTCCAAACCCGATGACTATTATGATGTCGCCTGGCGGCGCGAGCCGGGGGCGGGGCCTGTGCTGGTCAATCTGATCCATGATGTTGACCTTTTGCGTTATTTGTGTGGCGAGGTCGTCGCTGTACAGGCTATGGTTTCCAACAGGCAGCGCGGTTTTGCGGTGGAAGATACGGCCACTGTGCTGTTGCGCTTCGCCAATGGCGCGCTGGGCACCGTGACGGTGTCCGATACCATTCCGGCTCCATGGAGCTGGGAAATGACGACAGGGGAAAACCCTGCCTATCCGCAATCGGATCAATCATGCTACGTGATCGGCGGCTCGCTTGGTTCGCTGTCGATCCCCCGATTGGAGTTCTGGTCGCATCAGGGTGAGCGGCACTGGTGGAAACCCATGGTCAGCGAACGCACAACCCTGATTGCCCGGGATCCTTTGCGTTTGCAGATCAGTCATTTTGCCAAAGTAATCAGGGGCGATGAGGCGGCACTGGTGACGGGTCGCGAGGGACTGAAAACCCTTGAGGTGATTGAGGCCATCAAAGAGGCGGCTCGTCTGGGTGAAACCGTTCATCTGTCGGTTTGATGTCCGCGGAACACTCCATAGTTTGATCTATCTCATGGCAGGCCACACCGATGTGTGACCTGATAACCGCATTGCGTTGTAAAGAGGGTGAGATGACAGAAAAGCCGCACCAGAAAGCCCATGGTCATGACGATTATGAGAGCGGACATGACGCTTTTGGCTGGGTCGTCATCTCGCGCATCACGGTCGCGGTGTGCGGTGCCTTTGTGACATGGCTGAACCCGCCATGGCCGGTCTGGCTGATCGACGGTCTGGCTTGGGCGGCTCTGGCCTATGCAGCCTGGCCGATATTTTCCGAGGCGATCCACCATCTGCGCCAGAAGCGCATGACGATGGAACTGTCGATGAGCATTGCCGTTGTGGCAGCGGCGTCGATTTCCGAATTGTTCACGGCGCTTGTCGTGTCGGTCTTTGTGCTGATTGCCGAGGAAATCGAACATCTGACGCTGGCGCGCGGGCGGACAGCCATCAAGGATCTGGTCGAATTTATCCCCCCCACCGCCAAAGTCCTGCGCAATGGGGCGTGGCAGGAATTGAGTGTCGATGACATTGTCATCGGTGATGTGGTGATAGTGTCGCCGGGGGAAAAAGTGCCGGTCGACGGGATTGTCACCGAGGGCCATTCCTATCTCGACCAGTCGCGGATTACCGGCGAATCCATGCCGGTCGAGGCCTTGCCAAACCAGCAGGTCTTTGCCGGGTCCATCAACCAGATGGGTGCCTTGCAGGTGCGCGTCAAACAGGTGGGACGCGATACCAGTTTCGGACGCATCATCGAAGCGGTCGAGAATGCCGAACAAAACCGTGCGCCCGTGCAAAAGCTCGCCGATGTTCTGGCGGGCTATCTGGTCTATTTTTCCTTTGCCGCTGCCCTGGTCACCTATCTGCTGACGCGGGATGTGCGGGCGACGATTTCGGTGATCATTGTGGCGGGGGCTTGCGGTGTGGCGGCAGGCACGCCTTTGGCCATTCTGGGCGGCATCGGTCGCGCGGCCCAGTTGGGAGCGATTATCAAAGGCGGGATTTTTCTCGAATTGTTGGGTCGTGTCGATACGATTGTTTTCGATAAAACCGGGACCCTGACGCAAGGCCTGCCCTCGGTCATGGCTGTTGTGCCGCAAGAGGGCGTCAGTGCCGATGAGCTGATCCGCATGGCGGCGATTGTCGAGGCCCATTCCGAACATCCGCTGGCGCGGGCCATTGTGAACGAGGCCAAACGGCGCGCTCTGGCCATCGACGAGCCGTCGAGTTTCACTTACCAGGTCGGGCGCGGCGTGAAGGCGCAATGGCAGGGCAAGACGCTGCGGGTCGGCAATCGGCAATTGCTGGGCGAGGCGGGGATCTGCGTGCCCGACCGGCATAGCGATGTGATCGGCTCGGATATTGTGGTGGCGGTGGATAATCAATTCTATGGCGAAATTATCGTGGCCGATCCCTTGCGCCCGGAGGCTGCCGATGCGGTTGGCGCGCTGAACAGGTTGGGGATCAAGACGGTGCTGATGACCGGCGATACCGAGACCGTGGCCCAGGATGTGGCGGCAAGGCTGGGGATCACCGAACTGATTGCCCGGATGCTCCCCGAGGACAAGCTGACCAAGGTCCGCGAACTGGTGGCATCCAAGCGGTTGGTGGCGATGGTGGGGGACGGGGTCAATGATGCGCCCGCATTGACGGCTGCCCATGTCGGGATTGCGATGGGATCGGGCACCGATATTGCCAAGGAAAGCGCGGATCTGGTGCTGATCGGCAATGATCTGGGCAAGCTGGTGGAAACCATGATGATCGCCCAGAAAACCCGCGCCATCATCTGGCAGAATTTTGCCGGCACGATCGGCGTCGATACGATCGGCATCGTGCTGGCCTCGATGGGCTATCTCAATCCCTTGCTGGCAGCCCTGATCCATGTGGGCTCGGAACTGGTGTTTTTGAGCAATTCCGCGCGTCTGCTGGATTACCACTTCAAACAGCGCCCTTCGGCCTGATCATACCAGCCTGCCTGATCATTGGTCTTGAAATCGTCATCGAATGCGGGCACGAATGGGGAATGATCAACACATCCTCCTATCGCTCCGCCACGGCAGGCCGTTTTGCTTTTGCTGGCCTCGTCCTCGCTGTCCTGTCCGCCTGCTCCGACACCGGGAAGGCACCGGCTCCTGCTGCCCCGCCGCCTCCGGCCGTGACGGTCGCCAAGCCGCAAATCCGGCAGGTCGTCGACGAGGATGAATATGTCGGCCGCTTTGTCGCCCAGAATGCGGTGGAAATCAGAGCGCGGGTATCTGGCTATCTCGAACAGGTCCATTTCAAGGATGGTGCCTATGTGAAGCAAGGGGATCTGCTGTTCAGCATCGATGCGCGCCCGTTCCGCAATACGCTCGATCAGGCCCGCGCCAATCTCGAACAAGCGCGCTCCAATGCGGTGTTTGCCGAATCCGATTTTGGTCGTGCGCAATTACTGGCGCGTGAAAAAACCATTACTGATCAAGCGCTTGACCAGCGTGCGCAAAGCCTGCGCAACGCGCTGGCCGCTGTGGCCGCCAATGAGGCGCTTGTGCGGCAGGCCGAACTCGACCTGCAATTCACCGAATTGCGGTCCCCGATCGAGGGGCGGATCGGTGACCGGCGCGTCTCGCCGGGCAATCTGGTGACGGGCGGCACGGCGGGCAATACAACGCTGCTGGCCAGCATCGTCTCGCTTGATCCGATCCGGTTCGAATTCACTTTCGATGAAGCCGCGTTCTTGCGCTACAAGCGCATCAGGCCGCAGGCCACCGATGCTACCGCGCAGCAGCCGGTTCCCGTCCAGCTCAAACTGATCGACGACAAAGGCTTTGCCCATGCCGGCGCGATCGATTTTATCGACAATGTGATCGACAAATCCTCGGGCACCATGCGTGGTCGGGCGATCTTTGCCAACAAGCAGGATCTGTTCACTCCCGGCATGTTCGGGCGGCTGAAAGTGTCCGGCTCTTTGCCCTATCAGGCCTTTTTGATCCCCGATGCGGCCATCGGCACCGAGCAGATCCGCAAATTCGTCTATGTCGTGGGGGCCGATGATGTCGTCGCCATGAAATATGTGGTGCCCGGCCAGATGTCGGATGGTCTGCGTGTGATCAAGGACGGGCTTGCTGCCGAGGACCGGGTGATTGTCAACGGATTGATGCGGGTGCGGCCCGGGATCAAGGTCACTCCAAGCGAGGCAGCGAGCACGCCAACACCCGCGCCTTCGCGCTAAGGGAGAGAACAATGCACATCTCCCGTTTTTTCATCGACCGTCCGATTTTTTCCGGGGTGATCTCGATCCTGATCATCATTCTGGGTGCTGTCGCATTCCTGCGCCTGCCGATTGCCCAATATCCTGAAATCGCCCCGCCGATCATCAACGTGTCGGGCCAATATCCCGGTGCGAGTGCCGATGTGGTGGCCTCGACCGTGGTCGCGCCCATCGAACAACAGATCAACGGCGTCGAGAATATGCTCTATGTCTCCTCGAATTCCTCGGGGGATGGCCGTTTTTCGATCCAAGTCACGTTCGATCTGGGCACCAATCTGGATACCGCACAGGTGCAGATCCAGAACCGAGTGGGGATTGCCGCGCCGCGCTTGCCAGCCGATGTCCGCAATCTCGGGGTGACGGTGACCAAAAGCTCGCCCGATCTGATGATGGTGGTGCACCTGGTCTCGCCAGATAAGTCGCGCGATGATCTGTTCATCTCCAATTATGCGACACTGGAAATCACCGACGCCCTGACCCGTGTGGACGGGGTGGGATCGCTGACCGTGTTCGGCTCGCGCGATTATGCGATGCGGGTCTGGCTTGATCCCGACCGCATGCAATCCATGGGCATGACCTCTGGCGATGTGCTGCTGGCCTTGCAGGGCCAGAACATACAGGTCGCCTCGGGCGTGTTGAACCAGCCGCCTGTCGCCAATCCGGGGGCTTTCCAGATTGCGGTCCAGACCTTGGGCCGCCTGTCGGATCCGCAACAATTCGGCGAGGTCGTGGTCAAGCAGACCGCCGGTGCGCTGGTGCGCATCAAGGATATTGCCAAGGTCGAACTGGCGGCACTGGATTATTCGTCCAATTCCTATCTCGATAGCGATCCCGCCGTGGCGATGGCGGTGTTCCAACGTCCGGGATCGAATGCTCTGGCCACGGCCAAGCTGATCCGCCAGACCATGGCCGATCTGTCCAAGCGTTTTGCGGCAGGGGTCCAATACAAGATCGTGTATGACCCGACCGTGTTCATCCAGCAATCGGTCGAGGCCGTGCAGGAGACGGTGTTCGAGGCGATCCTGCTGGTTGTTTTCGTGGTCGTGCTGTTTTTGCAGCGGTGGCGGGCGGCGGTGATTCCGCTGGTGGCGATTCCTGTTTCATTGGTAGGCACGTTTTTCCTGATGTCGCTGTTCGGCTTCTCGCTCAACAATCTGACCCTGTTCGGGCTGGTGCTGGCGGTGGGGATCGTGGTCGATGATGCGATTGTGGTGGTCGAGAATGTCGAGCGCAATATTGCCGCAGGCTTGACCCCTTACGAGGCTTCCGTGCGGTCGATGGAAGAGGTGGGGGCGGCTCTTGTCGCAATTTCGCTGGTCTTGTGCGCGGTGTTTATCCCGTCCTCCTTTATTACGGGGATTTCAGGCCAGTTTTACCGCCAGTTTGCGCTGACCATCGCCGGTGCAACAGTGTTTTCGCTGATTGTGTCCCTGACCCTGTCGCCCGCTTTATGCGCCTTGCTGCTGAAACCCCATCATGACGAAATGCCGACCCGCTGGTGGCAGCATCCGTTGCAGGCGTTTTTCAACCGGTTCAATATCGGTTTTGAGAGGCTGGCCGGAGGCTATGGCTGGTTGGCGCAGCGTGTGGTTCGCCTGTCGGCCGTGATGCTGGTTGCCTATGTCGCCATCATCGGGCTCGGTCTGAACGAGTTCCGCAAAGTGCCGATCGGATTTATTCCGCCGGTGGATCGCGGTTATCTGATCGTGGTGGCGCAATTGCCGCCCGGTGCCGCTTTGTCCCGGACGGATGCCGTGCAACGGCGGATTGTCGATATGGCTTTGAAAGTGCCCGGTGTGACGGGCGCGGTTAATATTGTGGGCCTGTCGGGTGCCAGCTTTACCAATGCCCCCAATGCCGGCGCGGCGTTTCTGGTGCTTGATGGCTTCGATGTCCGCTCCAAGGATCCCCGCCAATCGGCGCAGGCGATCCAGCGCGAATTGTTCCGCCAGTTTTCTGCCATCCAGGAAGCGCAGGTGTTTGTGGTTGTGCCGCCGTCGGTGGCCGGCATCGGCAATGCCGGCGGCTTTCGCATGATGGTCGAAGATCGGGCCGGGCAGGGGCCAGCAGCCTTGCTGGCGGCCACCCGTGCCATGATGGCGCGGGCGGCCCAGACACAGGGTGTGGCGCAGGTGTTCTCGATTTTCGAGAATTCCACCCCGCAACTCTATCTGGATATCGACCGCGAGAAAGCCCAATTGCTGGGTGTCAATGTGCCCGATGTGTTCGCGGCTTTGCAGACTTTTCTCGGTTCATCCTATGTGAATGATTTCAACCTGTTCGGCCGCACCTTCCGCGTCTCGGCACAGGCCCAGGATATCGCCCGTCTGGAGCCAAGGGATGTGCTGTCGATCCGCGTCCGCAATTCTTCTGGGGATACGGTGCCTTTGGGCTCCTTCACCACCGTTGAAAACCGCTCCAGCCCGTATCGCGTGCCCCGTTACAATCTCTATCCCGCCGCCGAACTCGATGGCAGCGCCGCGCCGGGCTATTCGCAGGGCGAGGCGATGAAGATCATGGAAAAACTGGCTGCCGAAGTCCTGCCGGACGGTTTTGCGGCGGAATGGACGACTTTGGCGTTCCAGCAGCAGCGCGCGGGTAATACCGCGGTGTTTGCCTTCATTCTGGCGGTCGTGTTCGTGTTTCTGGTGCTTGCCGCCCAGTTCGAAAGCCTGACTTTGCCATTGGCGGTGATTTTGATCGTGCCGATGTGCCTGATCGCCTCGATCATCGGGGTGGTCATCCGCGGGCTCGACAACAATATCCTGACACAGGTCGGCTTCATTGTGTTGATCGGTCTGGCCGCCAAAAACGCCATTCTGATCGTCGAATTTGCCAAACAGCTGGAAGATCAGGGTATGGATCGCTTTGCGGCGGCCGTTGAATCGGCCCGCTTGCGCTTGCGGCCCATTCTGATGACCTCGCTGGCCTTCGTGTTCGGTGTGTCGCCGATGGTCTGGGCGGTGGGGGCGGGGGCAGAGCTACGCCAGTCGCTCGGCACGGCGGTTTTCTCCGGCATGATCGGGGTCACCTTGTTCGGATTGGTCTTCACGCCTGTGTTCTATGTCGTGTGCCGCTGGTTGGCGGTTCGCTCCAGACAATCCTGAACAGTCGATTGTTCCTGCCGCTCATTGATGTTGGTCAATCCTGAGGCATACGCAATTTTCGAGCCTGATAAAGGGATGATGCTTCACGCACAGACCTTGTAACATCATATGAAATGCATGTGGAATGAAGATAAATGCACGTTTTTTTGCCGCGCCTCTTTACAACCTATGATCGTATATTGTTTATAAGCAATCATAAATTGCCTTAATTCGGGTTAGCTTCGATCTCTGGCCTGTCGGCAATAGGGAAGTCGGGGGACTTTCAACCAGTTGGGGCTCTTGCAGGGTCTTGAGGCTGTCGCGGACCAGCGGAGCATTTTGCCTGTTGCTCCCGTGTCACGGCTCCTCCGGTATCATGTACCGGTGAATGGTCATTCACCGGGTTTTTGTGTGTCGATTGAGACCTTTGATCAGGCCTCATGGTGTATCGAGTTAGATTAGAGATTGAGGAGCGTTTGAATGGAAGCCTATAGAGACAATGTCGAGCATCCATCATGGATCCATCGTGTATTCCACGATCCATCCTATGATTTGTTCACCAAGTGGCACAGCATCATCAATGTTTTCATTTATCTGTCGTGCATCGCCATTGCGCTTGAATCTGTTGAGGAACTCGAGACGGCTTATCATCATGAATTCATGATGTTTGAATGGTTCTCGGTGGCTTTGTTCACTCTGGATTATCTGGGGAATGTTTTCACCTCCAAGGACCGGGTGGGTTATATATTCAGCTTCTGGGGCATGGTTGATCTGCTCTCGATCCTGCCATCCTATCTGATGCTGCTCAACTTCACCGGCGTGAAGGCCACCAAGATCTTGCGGATCCTGCGCGTCATCCGCGTGCTGCGGGTGTTGAAACTGGCCCGTTCGGCTATGCAGGACATCAATTCGGCCAAAGACGGCCATTCCAACCCGATTGTTGCCAATCTGCGTATCTACTTCATCGCCTTGTTCTCGATCCTGATGATTTCGTCGACCTTGATGTATCACGTCGAAGGCGGCCTCTATTCGGCTGAGCATGTGGCCGAAGCGCAGGCTCATATGGATGAGGCGCTGGTGAAGGACGGCAAGGAAGCCGGTTCCGAAAAATATATGCCAGTTGATCCGATTTCGGGTAATCCTATCCCCGAGGACAAGCGTTTCTACACTTCGATTCCTGCGTCGATGTGGTGGTGCATTGTGACACTGACCACAACCGGTTACGGCGATCTCTATCCGGTGACGGTCGGCGGGCGTATCATCGCCGGTATCACGATGTTCCTCGGCTTGGTGCTGTTCGGTATGTTGATGAACATTGTCGGCAAGACCCTGATGGTGCTGCTGTTCGGCGAAGCTGTCGGACACGAGCATGAACATCACAAGCCCCATCCGCATGAGCATCACGCTGACGGCGACCGCATCAAGGCAGCTGTCTATCTGTTGCTCGAGGAAGGTGTGATCAACACCAATCAGGCGGAAAAACTGTCGGTGATGAGCGCTGAAGAACTGTCAAAGCGCCTCGACCAGCATTGATTGCAGCCAATACCAAACAAGAAAAGCCCCGTTTTGTACGGGGCTTTTTTTATGGACGATGCCGTGTCAGGAGGCGCGCATGGTCAGGCCGCCATCGACGGGCAGGCAGACGCCGGTGATGTAGGAGGCCTCGTCACTGGCCAGAAACACGGCGGCATTGGCAATGTCCCAGCCCGTGCCCATCCGACCCATCGGCGCGCTGTCGTGGCGGGCTTTGACCATGTCTTCCGTCGAGCCATAGGCCGTGCTGATTTGCTGGTAGATCATCGGCGTATCCATCAGGCCGGGCATGATGGCATTGGCCCGCAAGCCCTGTTTGGCATATTGCAGCGCCAGACCGACGGTAAACTGGTTCACGGCCCCTTTGGAGGCATAATAGACCGAATAGGGATAGCCGGTATAGCGGATCGCTGCCACCGAGGAGATGTTGGTGATCACGCCCTTGCCGCGTTCCAGCATGGCCGGGATCACCTGTTTGCAGGTGAAAAACATGCCGGTGATGTTGAGATCCATCTCGCGCCGCCACTGCTCCTCGGACAGGTCGGGCGGTCCGCCCATTGTGGCATGGCCGACATTGTTGTGCAGAATATCGATATGGCCGAAGCGGGCGATGATGGTATCGACGGTCTTGGTGACAGCATCCAGACTTGTGATGTCGCAAGCCAGGGACAGGCTGCTGCCGTGATCGGCGGCAATCAGTGCGGCGGTTTCATCGCTGGCCGACGGGTTGACGTCGATGCACACCACTGTGGCGCCGGCGCGGGCATAGGCCACTGCTGAGGCCTTGCCATTGCCCCAACCCGGTCCGACCGAGCCCGCACCGAACACTACGGCAACGCGGTTGGCCAGTCGTTCGGAGCGGACGGGGAATAGTGTATCGGTCATGGCGGCCTCGGTTGATCCTGTCATTGTTCTGATCTGTGTAGCAGGAGAGCGCAGGAACGACACGCGTTATTTGGGCCCGCGGTCTGTCACAATCCCCTTGGACCGAACAGGATGACCAGTGCGCCGGCCAGACACAGGCAGGCGCCGACCACATCCCAGCGGTCGGGATTTTGTCCTTCCACCATCCAGAGCCATAACAGCGAGGCAAGGATGTAGATGCCGCCATAGCCCGCATAAGCGCGACCGGCGACATCGCTGTCGATGCGGGTCAGCAGATAGGCAAAGGCCGAGAGGCTCATCAGACCGGGGACCAGCAGCAACGGGCTTTGTCCGAGCCGCAACCAGGCCCAGAAGGCAAAGCATCCGACGATTTCCGCCAGTGCCGCCAGAACTGCGATGCCGAATGTTGCCATGATTGTTGACCCGCCAAGCCTTCAAGAGCTCATGCTTGCACAAGCTCAAGCCCTCACACGCTGTGACGGGTCGCGCTCAGTTGGTCAAGCGGTTGATGCCGTCAAGGGCAGCGGTTTTGTAGCATTCCGCCAGTGTCGGATAGTTGAACACCGCATCGGCCAGATAGTCGATGGTGCCCTCATGCGCCATGACAGCCTGTCCGATATGGATCAGCTCGCTCGCCCCTTCGCCCAGAATATGCACGCCGAGCACTTTGCGGGTGGTCGGGCAGAAAATCAGCTTCAACAGGCCGGTCATATCGCCGATGATCTGGCCACGGGCGATCTCGCGGTAATTGGCCTTGCCGATTTCATAGGCCGTGCCGGCTGCGGTCAGCTCGTCCTCGTTTTTGCCGATCGCCGAAATTTCCGGCACCGTATAGATGCCGTAGGGGAACAGGCCGATTTCGTGCTCGTGCTCCTCGCGCACGCCGAAGGCATGGCGGGCGGCGGCGCGGCCCTGTTCCATCGAGGTGGAGGCCAGCGACGGAAAGCCGATCACATCGCCGACCGCATAGATGTTGGACGCACTGGTCTGGTAATGCTGGTTGATGATGATCTTGCCGCGCTCGTCGAGCTTCACGCCGGCTTTCTCCAGATCGAGATCACCGGTCGCACCGGTCCGGCCAATCGCATAGAGCGCGGCATCGGCATGCACGGTTTTGCCGCTGCGCAACTGCACTTCCACCTGGGTGCGTGGGCCGGTCGGACCCTCGTTCTCGACCAGTTGCACGCCGGCCACTTCCTCGCCCAGACGCATGGTGACGCGGTTTTGCTGGGCAATATAGGTCAAAGCCGCCGAGATTTCGTGGTCGAGGAACGGCAACAAGGTCGGGCGCTTGTCGATAATGGTGACCCGCACGCCGAGCGCGGCGAACATCGTGGCATATTCGACCCCGATCACCCCCGCACCGATCACGATCAGCGAGCGCGGAACGGAGCGCAGTTGCAAAATATCGTCGCTGACCATGATGCGCTGGCCGTCAAAGGTAATGTGCGGATCACGCGCCGCATTGGTGCCGCAGGCAATCACCACCTTGTCGGTCTGGATGATGTGTTCTTCCTCGGAGCCATCCTCGAGCCGGATATGGTGGGCATCGACAAAGCAGGCGGTGGCCTCGATCAGCTGGATCTTGTTGCGGGCCAGCTGGTTGCGGATCACATCGATTTCGCCGCGTACCACATGCTCGACCCGAAACAGCAGATCCTCGATCTTGATGTCGTTGCGGACCGTGTAGGAGTTGCCGTAAATCCCGCGCTCGCGGAAACCCGACAGATGCAGCACCGACTCCCGGAATGTTTTGGACGGGATCGTGCCGGTATTGACGCAGACCCCGCCGACCACGCGGCGTTTTTCGATCACGGCAACATGTTTGCCCAGCTTGGAGGCCTGGATAGCCGCTCTTTGTCCCGACGGGCCGGAACCGATGACAACGAGATCATATTTCATGGGTGCAATTCTTCTTTGATGCAATTCAAGGTTGCATCAATCCTTTGCCGCCAAGCCGGCAAAAGTCAATCATCCCGAAGGCGGAGTTGTCCCGCGAATCCGGATCCGGGATGCCGATCAGCCTGCCTCTTCCAGTGTGCGGCGCAGGCGGCGGATCATTTTGGCGCGGGTATTGGCATCGGGTAATTTGCCGATGGTCTCGTTGAGATCGAGCACCAGTCTGGACAGATCGTTGTTCCAGTCGATCCGGCCCAGATGTTCCGGCGTCAGGCGGGCCGGCACATCGCTTCTGGCCGGTATCGCGTGGCCGTCTTTGAGGTCATACACATCATCCAGATTGGGAATGACCACCGGCACATCCGGCATGGCATGGGCGAGGGCACCGGCCAGAGCATTGAAGGCCTCTTCTTCGCCATGGACCAGGAAGATCGAGCCTTTGATGCGGCCGCGCCGGGTGATCCAGCGCAGCAATTCGGGCGCATCGGCATGGCCGGAATAGACATCCATCGTGCTGATATGCGCTTTGACCTCGATTTCGCTGCCCATCATCCGCACCCGATGCGCGCCGTCCTGCAAGACCCGCCCCAGCGTGCCATTGGCCTGATAGCCGACCAGCAGGATGGTGCCGTCGGTCCGCCACAGCCAGTCCTTCAGGTGGTGGCGGATGCGCCCGGCCTCGCACATGCCGCTGGCCGAGATAATGATGTGGAACCCGCCGATTTTCGAAATGGCCTTGCTCTGTTCGGTGGTCTCGGTAAAGCGCACATTATGGCTGTTCATGGCGCGCATCAGTGCATCGCCGTTTTTGTATTCGGACGCATGTTTGGCAAACATCGCGCTGGCTTTGGTGGCCAAAGGCGAGTCGATGAAAATCGGGCAGGCAGGCAAGGCGCCGGTTTCGATCAGGGCAACGATATCGACCAGCAATTCCTGGGTGCGTTCCACAGCGAAGGAGGGGATCAGCAGGGCGCCCTTGCGGTGCTGGGCCGCCGTGATCTCGGCCAGCAGGGTCTTGCGGCGGGTTTCTTCGGTGATTTCCTGACGGTCGGTGTCGCCATAGGTGGATTCGCAGATCAGATGGTCGATTTCGGTCGGCGCTTCCGGTTCGTCTTCGAGCAGTTTGTAATCGGGGCCGATATCGCCCGAAAACAGCAGGCGGGTCACTCCGGTCGGGGCGGAGGGGTCGGTGATCTCGACCTCGACCGAGGCGGAGCCGAGCAGATGTCCGGCATTCCAGTATCGGGCGCGGATGGTGTCGGCGATTGCTATCCATTCGCCATAGGCGACAGGGCGGAACTGCGTCAGGCAGGCGGTGGCATCATCCACCGTATAGATTGCCTCGACTTCCTTGCGGCCGCGCTGGCTGTTGCGGCGGTTGAGCTGCTGGACTTCCATCTCCTGGATATGTCCCGAATCCGGCAGCATGATCGAACACAAATCCATTGTGGCCGCCGTGGCATAGATCGGGCCGCTGAAGCCGTGCTTGGCCAGTTTGGGCACAAGGCCGGAATGGTCGATATGGGCATGCGTGAGGATCATCGCGTCAATCGAGGCCGCCCGGAACGGAAAATCCCGATAATTCAATTCGCGCTCGGTTTTCGAGCCCTGCACCATGCCGCAATCGACCAGCACCTTCCGGTCTCCTGCTTCGATCAGGAAGCATGATCCGGTGACGGCACGACAAGCCCCGTGAAAGTGCAAACGCATGGCGAAACCTTCCCGCAACAACAAAACAAACGGCTTGCAAACAACCTGTTTGAATTTGGCAAGGCTAGCATGGCGGTTCAGGATCGCCTATCCGCCTTTCGGGCCCTGGCAGGCTTGCCAGTCCGGCAAAATTTCCATTAGTCTGGCGATAATCACCCTTTTATGGGGCTTTGACAGACGGGAGCGCGCAATGACACGGTCCATTTTCCGGCAATTTCAGCCCGAATCCGGCATCACACTGGCAGGTCTGGTCTTGGGGGTGTCCCTGGTCCTGTCCGGCGCAGCCAGAGCCGACTCGATAGACGGCACATGGTGCAGCGTTCAGGAGGCGCGGATACTGACCATTCAGGGATCGCAACTGATTGTCGACCGTTCGGTCACGACCGGACAATACAGCCGCCATAATTTCATTGCCGATTGGCCGGTCGCCTCGGCGCAGGATCCTGACAATGGGGCGCGAATCCACCTGCGTCTGATGGGCGAGACCACGATGGTCGGCGTTAAAACCCGTGCCAATGGCGAGACATCTCCTCCCCAGACATGGCACCGCTGCCAACCCGCGACCTGATCAACCGATGGAATGATATGGGCTTAATTGCGCTGGTATTTGCGGTAAATATCGATCTGCCAGTTGCCATATAGCGTTTTGACAATGTCGGCATAATTGGGCAGCAGGTTTTCGTCGTCATATTTGATCTTCTGGCTGATCACATCCAGCGCGTTGATCTCGGCCAGATAGGTACCCAGATCCTTTTTGAGGTGGTAGAGATCATCCCTGTTATCGGTTTCCACCACCCTGTCGATGGTGTTCGAGAATTCGCGCATCACCAGATTGAAGTCGCTCAACCGGACATTGGCCCCGAACAGCGGTTGGGGGAGGCATTCTGTCATCACCTGCGGCTTTTTGATGCCCTCGACGAAATAGACAGCCATTGGCTGGTCAGCCAGTTGCGGAAAGATCGTGTAGAGAATTTTGGGCAGAAACGGATAGTCAATAATTGCCAGAATACGGGCGTGGGTGTGTTCCTGAATTCTTGTATAATCGTCAGGCGTCAACTTGGCCGCATAGACAAATAAATAGGTATGACCGCGCTGCGGTTTGATAATGTAACTTGCCATAATCAAGTGCCTTTATATCCATCAGACCGCCTAATAGCGCTCTGATAAGAGATCACCTATACATTAGGTTGTAAAATTACATAAATCTTTAAGCATGAAATGGTTAATGTCTGTCGTGTTTGTCGCGACAAGACACGATTGCTTTTTCGATCACTCTGCTTTTGTCGTGCTGTCTCTGCTGCATGGCTGGCAGAACCCCCGTCACTGGTCCTGTGGCTTGTGTTCGGGCCGAATGAGAGGCAATTTGGCGAGGCTCTGGTGGTAACGGGATCGGATACTGCGTGCATGCTCTTCTTGCCGGTTTGAAAGCCAATCCTGCTTTGCGCGGGATCCTGTTGATGTGCACGGCCGCCATCCTGTTTCCGTTCATGAACGGGACGGCCAAATATCTGGGCACCAAATATCCGATGGAAGAGGTGATCTGGATCCGGATCCTGTCACATCTGGTGTTTGTGAGTGTGCTGTTTGTTCCGCAATACGGGTTGGACATCTTACGAAGCAAACGCTTGAAATCCCAGTTTATGGCGTCGGCGATGCTGTTTTTGTCGACCTATCTGTTTTTCAAGTCGGTAAGAATCATCCCGCTGGCAGAGGCCACGGCCATTACCTTTGTAGGACCTTTGATGGTGACTGTCCTGGCGGTGCCGATGCTGGGTGAGCAGACCAGCCTGTTCCGGGTGATCTGCGTTGTGTGCGGCTTTATGGGAGCCTTGCTGGTGATCCGGCCGGGCACCGAGGTGTTCCAGCCCGGGTCACTGCTGGTGGTGCTGAGCGCGTTGCTCTATTCCCTGTTCCAGATCACAGCCCGTCAAATGGCGGGGTTCGACAGGCCAGAAACAACAGTCATCTATAGCGGCATCGTCGGATCGCTGGTGATGAGTGCGATAGTGCCTTTTACATGGAAAACGCCGGAGAGCCTGGCAGACATGGCAATGATGGGATCGTTGGGGGTGATCGGCGGGTTTGGCCATTATTGTGTGGCGCGGGCATTGCGCATCACCAAGGCCAGCGTGATCGCGCCCTTCCATTACCTGCAAATCATCTTTGCTGTGTTTTACGGCTATCTGGTGTTCAACAATCTGCCTGATCTTCTGACCATTGCAGGCAGTGTGGTGATCTCGCTGGCCGGAATTGCCATCTGCTGGCTCGAAATCAGGGCCAGCAAACCCGATCGGGCCTAATCGTCACACCGTGACTTAACGCTCGAGATTATCCGGATACTGGATCACCGGATCGGGATGCGGGCAGGCGGAATGATCGCAACTGGGCCAGACAATCCCCCGTGTCACCATCCCGCAGACAGTGCACTCGTGATCGCCCCATTCCGGGTGGTCATTGTGGTAGTGGTCGTCATTGTAGGAGGCGGAGGCGGCATTGCCGATCTTGGCTAAAGCCTTCTGGGCGACTTCGATGGCATCGGCAAAGCCGGCAGCATAGCCGCGCTTGTACTGTTCACTACTCATACGCGAATCCTCCACAACGTCAGATTTTCTACTCCCGTCGCAGAAAAAGGGAAAGAGCTAAGTGCGGGCATAGAGGTCCTGATCATCCTCGATTTCGATCTGGACATCTTTGAAAATGATATTGAGAGAGTTGAGATCGAGCCGTCCTGCGGCTGACGATCCGTGCGGACCGGTCAGGGCAATCGGGCCGTTTTTGTCATCAAAGCCCCTGAAATCGCCTTCGACGGTGAACACCACATATTTCCAGGCATTGATGGAGGCGACGAAATTCTGGTAGCTGGCATCCGAGACCGAGACCAGCAGCATCACATAATCCTGCGTGATCTCGAACATCAGATTGGCATCATACTGCTCGTTGGTCAGGCAGACATTGAGCGGGCGGGTTTTGAGCAATTCAATAAATTTATTGCTTTCCTGACGGACGCTGTCGATTTTGGTGTGGCGGCATTGCGACAGAAACACCACCGAGCTTTCGAGGCTGGTAAAGCCCTCGGCATTTTTGTTGAACACGGTTGAACTGCCATAGATATTATCGAGACGTTCCTCGTAATTCCGCAACTGTTTGAAAATTTCGAAACGCGCCATAAAACAACTCCAAAAAAAAGCAGGATTGGGTCAAAAAACCCAGAAAGGGGTTTGACGGCGCGAAGCACTTATTGTCAAGTATCGTTTGGAATGTGTTGCTGTGCCTGACCGGTTGACGCCTCGAGCCTGCCACTTGCCCGTGCTCGCTCCCGAAACGGCACAGACTAAACCATGCTCCGGTGGGGAATGCTCAAAAGGGGATAAATGCCATGGCTCAACTTGTGATCAACGGGATCAAGCAGACTGTGTCGGCCGATCCCGATACGCCAATTTTGTGGGTGTTGCGTGATCTGGGTTTGACAGGCACCAAATATGGCTGCGGTGTTGCCCAATGCGGTGCGTGCACGGTGCATATCGACGGCGAGCCGGTGCGCTCCTGTTCGTTGCCTTTGGCGGCGCTGCAGGATGGCCAGTCCATCACCACCATCGAGGCTTTGGGGGCAGGCGGCAAGTTGCACGCCTTGCAAAAGGCCTGGATCGAACTGGATGTGCCGCAATGCGGCTATTGCCAGTCGGGCCAGCTGATGGCCGCCGCCGCCCTGCTGTCCAAATCGCCCAACCCAACCGATGCCGAGATCGACGAGGCGATGACCAATATCTGCCGCTGCGGGACCTATAACCGCATCCGTGCGGGCATCAAACATGCCGCCGCTTTACTCACCAAAAAAGCGTAAGGGAGAGAGAGCATGACCAAGCAATCGCAAACGCAATCACAATCGACGCTCGCCAATCCCTCGCGCCGTGGATTTCTGGCCCAGACCTCGCTGGTGATGGGGGCCTTTTCATTCGGTTTCCATATCCCGCAGGCCGAAGCTGCCGCTCCAGCCCCCGAGGTCAATGCCTGGGTGGTGATCAAACCGGATGACAGCGTGGTCATCCGCATCGCACGGCAGGAAATGGGGCAGGGCACCCTGACCGGACTGGCGCAACTGGTGGCCGAAGAGATGGAATGCGACTGGGCCAAAGTGACCACCGAACAGCCCACACCGGGGCAGAATGCGGCACGCGGCCGGGTCTGGGGCAATTATGCCACCGGCGGCAGTCGCGGGATCCGCGATTCCCATCTCTATGTCCGCAAGGGCGGGGCCAGTGCGCGCATGATGCTGGTGGCCGCCGCCGCCAAGTCCTGGAATGTGCCGGCGACCGAGTGTAGCGTGAACAAAGGCGTGATCACCCACAAGGCCAGCAACCGCAGCACCACCTATGGGCAGGTGGCCGAACTGGCCGCCACGATGGAGCCGCCCAGGGACATCGTGCTGAAAGACCCCAAAACCTGGACGATCGCCGGCAAGCCTTTGCCGCGTCTTGATACGGTGGCCAAGGTGGACGGGTCGCAAATCTACAGCATGGATTTCACCATGCCCGGCATGTTGCATGCCGCCATCACCAATTGCCCGATTTTCGGCGGCTCCTTGAAAAGTTTCGATGCGTCGACCATTGCCAACAAGCCCGGCATCAAAAAAGTGGTCGCGGTCGATGGCAAGGGCGTGGCGGTGATTGCCGACACGTGGTGGCAGGCCAAATCGGCCCTCGAGCAGGTGGCGATTGTCTGGAACGAGGGCCCGCATGCCAAGCTGACCAGTGCCGATATTGCTGCAACCCTGAAAGAGGGGCTGACCGCCAAGGAGGCTTTTGTCGGCAATCAGGCCGGGGACGTGAAAGCCGGGCTGGCCCAGGCCGCCAAGACGGTTGAGGCCGTCTACAGCTATCCCTACCAGCACCATGCCACGATGGAACCGATGAATGCGACGGCGCTGTTCACCGGTACGCGCTGCGATGTCTGGACTTCGAGCCAGAACAGCGAGGCGGCTTTGGAAACGGTGGTGGAAGCCTCCGGCCTGCCGGTCGGCCAATGCGATGTCACGCGTCTGCTGCTCGGCGGCGGGTTTGGCCGTCGCGCGGTCAGCCATGACTATGTGCGCCAGTCGGTGCTGATTGCCAAACAGATGCCGAATGTGCCGGTCAAGCTGATCTGGTCGCGCGAGGAGGACATGCTGCACGGCCATTACCACCCGATCACCCAATGCAAACTGACCGCAGGGCTGGATGCACAGGGCAATGTGACGGCCATGCATATGCGCATATCCGGCCAGTCGATCCTGTCGAGCATCAATCCCTCGCGCTTGCAGAACGGGCGTGATCCCTCGACCTTCCAGGGCTTGAACCCCGATGGTGCCGAAGGCGTGTTCGGCTATGCCATCCCCAATCTGCTGATCGACCACGCGATGCGCAATCCGCCTCTGCCAGCGGGGTATTGGCGCGGGGTCAACAACAACCAGAACGCGCTCTATCTTGAATGTTTCATTGACGAACTGGCGGTGGCGGCCGGGCAGGATCCGCTGGCTTTCCGCCAGAAAATGCTGCGCAACAGTCCCAAACATCTGGCTGTGTTGAATGCGGTGGCCGAAAAAGCCGGTTGGGACAAACCCGCCCCGAAAGGCGTTTTCCGGGGGCTGTCGCAACATATGGGCTATGGCAGCTATGTGGCCGCCTGTGCCGAAGTGTCGATTGTCGACCAGAAGGTCAAAGTGCACCGGATTATCGCGGCCACCAATCCCGGCCATGCCGTCAACCCGCAACAGATCGAAGCGCAGATCGACGGTTCCTTTGCCTATGGCCTGTCGGCTTTGCTCTATGGCGAAATCACCATCAAGGACGGGATGGTCGAGCAGCAGAATTTCGATACCTACGAATTGCTGCGGATGGCGCAAATGCCCAAGGTGGAATCAATCGTCATGCCGTCTGGCGATTTCTGGGGCGGGGTCGGCGAACCCACGATTTTCGTGGCCGCCCCTGCGGTGCTCAACGCGATTGCAGCGGCCACCGGCCAACGCATCCGCAACATGCCGATCCAATCGAATTCCGACCTCAAAATCGCGTGAGATTTAGACTATAAGGTATTGGATTTGAATTAAAAAATGGATGCCATCCGTGATGGGAGGCATCCATTTTTTGCATGCGGAACCAAGGCCGGCTCGCCGCCTTGGGTTCAAACGATCAATTCCAACCGAGGAAATCGCGCTTGCCTATCTTGACGCCGATATGGCGCAGAATGGCGTAGGCGGCGGTGGCGTGGAAATAGAAATTCGGAATCGCAAAACCGTTGAGATAGGCCATGCCGGTGAAGACTTTGGGCTGGCCGCCGACCGGAATGGTGATCTCGCGGGTTTCCGATCCGGCAATCGCATGCGGATCGACACTGGCGATAAAATCGAGTGTCTTGGTAATACGTGTTTTCAGCTCGGCAAAAGAGGCTTCGGTGTCCTCGTATTTGGGCACATCGACACCGGCCAGACGGGCTGCGCAGCCTTTGGCAAAATCGGTGGTCAGTTGCACCTGACGGGCGAGGGTGAACATGTCGACCGCCAAGCGGTAGTTGAGCACCACGGTTGGATCGATCTTGTGGTCGGTGGCGTGTTGCTCGGCCTTGTCCAGAATGGCCTGCAGGCTCTTGAGCCCGAGAACCATCGGAGGGATCGAGACATTATACATGTTGATCGCGTCGGTGTTGGCGGGATCGGTGGTGCCGGAATGTGTCATGGGGACGACCTAAAGTTTGGCTTGTGGTGATGGCATCAGGGCCATGGCCACCAGCGGGCGGGTTAATCACTTGTGCATCATACCCTGATTTGGCGATCATGCAGCATCGATTGCGGGAATATTCTCGCTGTGTCCCGCTTTGAATCGGGTAGAGTGGTGCGTCAGTGCATGCGTGTGTCGAGTTTGTGCGTAGGGATCAGAGTCATGTTGCGTCCGCTAATAATGCGTTTGTTTTGGGTGTTTTGCGTGTGTGCAGGCTTAAACTCGGGTTCTGTGGCGGGAGCGGCAGAACTGCGGACCTGTTTTACCCCCGGCGAGGATTGTACCGGTTTGATCGTGCAGCAGATCAACAATGCCAGATCCAGCGTGCTGGTGCAGGCCTATAGCTTCACCTCGGAGCCGATTATTACGGCTTTGAGCCAAGCCAAGCAGCGGGGTCTGGATGTGCGCGCGATTTTGGATAAATCCAATGAGCAGGACCGCTATTCCGCAGCCACCTTCCTGACCAATCACGGGATTGCTGTGCTGATTGATGACAAGCCGGCGATTGCCCATAACAAGGTGATGGTGCTGGACGGGGTGGATGTGATCACCGGCAGCTTCAATTTCACCAAGGCGGCGCAGGAGCGCAATGCCGAAAATGTGCTGGTGATCAAACAGGAGCCGCAACTGGCCAGGGCCTATACGGATAACTGGAAGCGTCGTGCGGCGGCCTCGCGCCCCTATGACGATTTCAGGGACAAGCGCCGCTGACAATCGGGCAAGAGGGATCGGGCCATGTCGCTGTACCATCATGATTTGCAATCATTGCGGCTGTTTGTGGCCATTTGCCATTTGCGCAGTGTGAGCAGGGCAGCCGAGCAGTTCAATCTGGCGATTTCCGCGGCCAGCCGCCGCTTGCGTCTGCTCGAGGATGAAGTCGGCGCGGCACTGGTCACCCGTATGGCCCACGGGGTCGAACCGACCATGGCGGGTCTGACCACGCTGCGCTATGCCGAAAGCGTGTTGCGTCTGGCCGACGGGCTTGCGACCAGCATGAACGAACATCATTCGGGCGTCAGGGGGCGGGTGCGGGTGTCGGCCTCCTCGTCGGCCCTCGTACACCGTCTGGCGGGCGATCTGGCGGAATTCCTGCACAGCCATCCCGATATCCGCATTGATCTGGAAGAACGGCCTTCAGGCGAAACCATCAGCCAGATGGCGCGCGGGCAGGCCGATCTGGGGGTCTTCATCCGCGGGGTGCCGACCAGCGGCCTGCAGGTCTGGCCCTATGCGCAGGACCGGCTGTCGCTGGCCGTCTACCCGACCCATAGGCTCGCCGAGCAGGATTCGGTGCAGTTCCGTGATTTGCTCAATGATGATTTTGTCGCCCTCGAAGTCGGATCGGCCATTTACCGTCTGATGGCCGAAAAGGCCCGCGAGCAGGGCCGTTATCTCAAGACGCGTGTGCAGGTCCGCAGTTTCGAGGTCATGTGCCAGATGATCCGCAGCGGGTTGGGCATCGGGATCCTGCCCGAAGAAGCCCTGCGTCCGCTCGCCCTTGCACTGGGTCTGTCGCTGATCCGTCTCGAGGAGGACTGGGCCATTCGCCACATCGATATCGGTGTGCATGCGGGCCATGATATTGCCCCGCCGACCAAGCGTTTGCTTGCTGCGCTATGCGGTGTCGATCTGTCATTGTGATTTCTTGAAAATAGAAATCTGCCTGCGTTCTTTTCTTATTTCCAAAAGACAAAAATCACCTCTAGTCTGGCAAAGATGACAAGAGGATGACACCGTGCCGATATCGATCCCCCTCTATGACGACCACAAGGATTTGCGCGAGGCCGTTGCGGCTTTGTGCAGCAAGTTCGATGGCGCCTATTGGCGCGAGATCGACGAGGAGCGCGGCTATCCCGAAGCCTTCGCCAAAGCGCTGACTGAGGCGGGCTGGCTGGCGGCTTTGATTCCCGAGGAATATGGCGGCGCCGGGCTCGGCCTGACCGAAGCCTCGATCATCATGGAAGAGATCAACCGGTCGGGCGGCAATTCCGGTGCGGTCCATGGCCAGATGTACAATATGTCGACCCTGCTGCGCGCAGGGTCGGAGGAGCAGAAGAAGAAATATCTGCCGCGTATTGCCGCGGGTGAATTGCGGATGCAGTCGATGGCGGTGACCGAGCCGACCACCGGCACCGACACGACCAAGCTGAAAACCACAGCCACCCGTCGCGGCAACCATTTCGTGCTGAACGGGCAGAAGGTGTGGACCTCGCGCGTCCATCATTCCGATCTGATGATCGTGCTGGCGCGGACCACGCCGCTCGACCAGGTCCGTAAGAAATCCGAAGGCCTGTCGGTGTTTCTGGTCGATATTGCCGAAGCGATGGACAAGGGCATGACCGTGCGGCCGATCCGCAACATGGTCAACCACGAAACCAATGAAGTTTTTTTCGATGATCTGGAAGTGCCCGCCGAAAACATGATCGGCGAGGAAAACAAGGGCTTCCGCATCATTCTCGAAGGATTGAACGCCGAGCGCGTGCTGATTGCCGCCGAATGTATCGGTGATGCCTACTGGTTCATCGACAAGGCGGCGGCCTATGGCAAGGAGCGCATCGTGTTCGACCGGCCGATCGGCCAAAATCAGGGGATCCAGTTCCCGATTGCCAAGTCCCATATCGCCACCAAGGCCGCCGATGCCATCCGCTATCAGGCGGCGGCCCTGCATGATGCGGGTCTGCCCTATGGCACAGAGGCCAATATGGCGAAAATGCTCTGTGCCGATGCGTCCTGGGAAGCTGCCAATGCCTGTTTGCAGACGCATGGCGGGTTCGGTTTTGCGGCTGAATATGATGTGGAACGCAAATTCCGCGAAACACGCCTCTATCAGGTCGCGCCGATTTCGACCAACCTGATTTTGGCCTATGTCGGCGAGCATGTGCTCGGCCTGCCGCGCTCCTACTGAGGCATGATCATGGCAGCCAGCGGATCGACCAGACCGACCCTGCCACATCCCTCCCTGTTACCGGGCGTCGATGCGCTTGATCCCTATGGGGCCTTTGTTGCCCTGATGCCAGACGGGACCGGCTCACTTGCCCCGCAAGGTGTTTTGGGTGGCGTGTCGCTGGCCGTCAAGGATCTGCTGGTCTTCGGCGACCGGGTGCCCTGTTGCGGATTGTCGTCCATCCCTTTCCATGACCTCGGCCCGTCCTCGCCGGTGGTGGCGCGGCTGGTTGAAGCCGGTGCCTCGCTGGCCGGTTATACCACGCTGACGGCACTGGCCTATGAGCCGTCCGGCATCAATCACGACGGCACAAGGCCGCTCAATCCATGGCATCGGGATGCGGTTTGCGGCGGTTCGAGTTCGGGTTCGGCCGTTGCGGTGGCGGCGGGGCTGGTCGATCTCGCTGTGGGGTCTGATACCGCTGGCTCGTTGCGGATACCCGCCCAATGCAGCGGTGTGGCGTCATGGAAGCCGACATTCGGCCTTTTGTCGCTCGCCGGCGTGATGCCTCTGGCGCCTTCGCTCGATTGTCTGGGCTTCATGGCGCGCGATGTCGGGTTGCTGGAGCGGGTTGCAGGCCTGTTTGCTCCCGAGGGGCAGGAGGTCAAACGCGTGGCCGTCGCTCTCGATCTGATCGACGGTTGCGAGCCCGAAATTGCCGCGATGTTCGAGCGCACCCTCCGGTTGGTTCAGCTGCTGTCGATCGACACGGACAATGTGGCGGTCAGGCCGTTGCTTGCCCTGGCCGATGGGCCGGTGTTCCAGCTGTTGCAGGGCGAGGCCTGCCGCTCGTTTGCTCCGCTGTTTGATCAGGATATTTTGCCACCCGACCTCGCCAAACGCCTGCAGAAAGGCGCCTCGGTGTCGGATGCCGATCTGGCGCAGGCCCGTGAAGTGCTTGGCGGCTTGCAGGAAGAATGGTCCGGGACATTGTTTGCGGGCCATGATTGTTTGTTGCTCCCCGTCATGCCCGTCACAACGCCGACGGTGAGTTCCTGCACGCAGGGCCATCCCGATTTTGCCCCGCGCCACCTTTATGCGCTGTCGGAATTCACCCGCTTTGTGAACGGGCTCGGCTGGCCCGCCGTGGCTGTGCCGATGGGGCTTGATGCGCGCGGATGGCCGATGGCGATGCAGCTGGTCGGTCCGAAAGGCTCCGACCGCGCGCTGTTGTCACTGGCCAAACGGCTGCAGGCTCTGCGCGGTGATCTTGATCGGCCGGTTTCCACGTCTTCCAAGCATGCGGGTAAGATTGCATCATGAACAGTCCGACAAAACCGACCGCTTTGGACCATTTGCGCGTGCTCGATCTGACACGCGTCAGGGCGGGCCCGACCTGCTGCCGGATACTGGCCGATTTCGGGGCTGATGTGATCAAGATCGAAGCACCGGACGGGGTCGATCCGAATGAGGGCATGTCCGGTCCGCGTCTTGGCTATGACATGCAGAACCTGCATCGCAACAAGCGTTCGGTGACCTTGAACCTGAAAAAGCCGGAAGGCTTGGCGGTTTTTATGGATCTGGTGCGCAAGGCCGATGTGGTGGTCGAAAACTACCGCCCCGATGTCAAGGACCGGATGGGGATCGACTACGAATCCCTCAAGGCCGTGAATCCGCGCATAATCCTGTGCTCGATTTCCGGTTTCGGGCAGGACGGGCCCTATCGCAACCGCGCCGGATTTGACCAGATTGCCCAGGGCATGGGCGGCCTGATGTGGGTGACGGGCCTGCCCGAACAGGGGCCGGTGCGCGCAGGCATTGCCGTGGCCGATACCTCGGCGGGCCTTTATGCGGCCACCGGTATTCTGGTCGCCCTGGCCGAGCGTGAAAAATCCGGCCTCGGCCAATGGGTGCACACCTCGCTGTTGCAGGCCCAGATTGCCGTGTGCGATTTTCAGGCCGCGCGCTGGTTGGTCGATCATGCCGTGCCACCGCAAGCGGGCAATGACCATCCTTATTCCACCCCGATGGGGGTGCTGGCGACAGTGGACGGCTATATCAATATCGGCGTGGGCGGAGACGGCCAGTGGCAGGCTTTGTGCGCTGCGATGGAGCGGCCCGATCTGGCCGCCGATCCCGATTATCTGACCCAGACCGAACGCTTCAAGCATCGCAGTCAGTTGATGCCGATCCTTGCAGACATGTTTGCTCTCGAGACCTCGGCCCACTGGCTTGCACTGCTGGAGCGTCATGGCGTGCCATGCGGGCCGATCTACAAGATGGACGAGGTCTTTGCCGATCCGCAGGTCCGGCATCTGAAAATGGCCGAGGCCGTGACCCATCCCGATCTCGGCGAGATCGAGTTGGTGGCGCAACCGCTGGTTCTGTCTCGCACTCCTGCGGCGATGATGTATCCTTTGCCTGCCAAGGGCGCACAAACCGATGATGTGCTGCGCGAGGCCGGCTATGATGACCACAGCATTTCCCGCTTGCGCCAGTCGCAAGTGGTGTGAACCCGAGGACCGAGGATGAGCAATCCCCACTCTGTTCCGTCCCAGCCGCCAGCCCGTCGCATCCGTTACGAGGTCGAGGGCGCGGTGGCGCGCCTGATCATCGACCAGCCGCAGCGGATGAATGCGATGGCTCTGGAGATGTGGGAAAGCCTGCCGGATTTGCTGGCGCGGGCCGAACAGGACCCTGCCGTCGTGTGCATTTCGCTGGAAGGCGAGGGCGAGCGGGCCTTTTGTGCGGGCGCGGATATTTCGCAATTCGGCGACAACCGCTCGAGTGCCGATGCGGTGGCCCGTTATGACAGGGCGGTCGAAGCCGGGAACCGGGCCTTGGCGGAGGTGTCGAAACCGACCATCGCGGTGATCCGCGGCATTTGCTTCGGCGGTGGTTTCGGCTTGGCCTTGTGTTGCGATTTGCGGATTGCGCGCGATGATGCGCGCTTCCGGATCCCCGCTGCCCGTCTCGGGCTCGGCTATGGCTTCAAGGGCACAGAATTGCTGGTGCGCAAGCTGGGGATGGGACCGGTGGCGGATCTGCTGTTGAGCGCGCGCATCATTGGTGCGGACGAGGCCAAAAGCATGGGCATCGTCAACGCCCTGTTCACCCGCGAGGCTTTCGAGCAGGAGGCTGCCGCCTATCTGGCGCGCATTGCCGCCAATGCCCCCCTCACGCTGAAAGCCACGAAACGGGCTTTGATCGAACTCACGCGGGATGAAACCGCACGCGACATCAGTGCTGTCGATGCCTTGGTCAGCCAAGCCTTTGCCAGTGCGGATTATCTGGAGGGCCAGGCGGCCTTCCGGGACAAACGGGATCCGGTGTTCAAAGGGAAATAGTCGGATCACACTGGGGCAACAAAGGATAGGATGATCAAGATGAAGCGTCGAAGCATTCTCAAGGCTACTCTGGCCCTCTCGATGGCCAGCGCACTTCCTGCCGTGGCATTTGCACAAACGGCAGCCCTGAACCCACCCGTCAGTCTGACCGTGGGCTATCAGAAGGTCGGGCATCTCGCACCGATGATCCTGATTGCCGATGATCTGAAAAAGCAGGGTGTCGAGATCAAGCTGGTCGAATTCGCCCGCTATGCCGACGCTCGCACCGCCTTGCTGGCCGGATCGCTGGATGTTGCCTCCATCGGGCCGGCCGATCTGGCGATTGCCCTGGCCAATGGTTCGACCAATCTGGTGGGGATTATGGGTGTCGGTTCGTCCCCCAAATATGTGATTGCCAAAAAGGGGCTGAAATTCGATTCATGGGATGACATCAAAGGCAAAAAGATCGCCATTGCTCCCGGATCGGCCGTCTGGTTCCAGTTTGCTGCCACGCTGACCGAGAAGGGCATTCCCTATAATTCCTTCAACTCCGTCAATATCCAGGGTGGCGGGGCCAATTTCGATGCCGCTTTGGAAAAGGGCGAAGTCGATGCCATCGTGACTTGGGAACCGTTTGAATCGATACCGGTCATGAAGGGCTATGGCTATTTCGCCAAAAACCTCGACTATTCGATCTCCAAATCGGTCGGCGCCGAATTGGGCATGCTGGCAGCCAGCAAGGAGGTTGCTACAACCAAGCGCGCGGCTGTCGAGCGGGTCGTCAATGCCTATGTCGCCAAGATGAAGGAACTCGAGGCATCACCGGCCAAATTCGGCAACGCCATTGCCCAGTTGACCGGGCTCGAGGCCGACGTTTCGGCTGAAATCGCCAAGGTGATCAAACTCGGTCCGGTCATTACCCCCGACCAGATCAAGCGCCAGGCCAAGGCATTCAACGAATTGGGCGTGATCCCGAAAGATGTGTCCGGTGACATCGAGAAATACTGGGATGCCAGCTTCCTTGAAGCCGCGATGAAGAAATAAGCACCACGATCTGGCGGATGGACGATCCCGTCCGCCAGTGACTTGCCCGATTGATCGGGCCTTTTTCGGGGGGGATGATGTCGAAAGCCGAAAGCAAAGCGGGGACACTGGTTCCGGTCCAGCTCTGGGAACGACTGCGCAAAACCGTGTTGGCACTGCTTTTGCCCGTCACGCTGGTCTGGCTGTGGCAATTGGCGGGCACCGACGGTGCGATTGCCGGCGGAGCCTTGCCGACGCCGGACCGTGTCTGGGCCGCATGGATGAAATGGGCGTTCGGCACCTCCACCTTCGGTCTCAACCCCTATATCGGTACATGGACGCAAAGCCTGTGGTTCTCGGCCGGACGGGTGGTTTACGGGTTTGCCATTGCCATTGCGGTGGGCGTGCCGATCGGCATGATCATCGGCTGGTCCAAGCTGGCTTCGGCGATGATCGATCCGACCATCCAGTGGCTGCGGCCAGTGCCGATCACCGCCTGGTTGCCGATTTCCATCGCGATTTTCGGGATCCGCGATTTCGGTGCCGTGTTTCTGATCACCATCGGGGCGTTTTACCCGATTGTCATCAACACGACCCAGGGCACACGCGATGTCGACAAAAACTGGATCCGCGCCGCGCTGATGATGGGGGCGGGGCAGCGCGATGTCCTGACCCGTGTCGTTCTGCCTGCGGCTTTGCCGTCGATTTTCACGGGCCTCCGGATCGGTTTGGGCATCGCCTGGACGGCGGTGATTGTCTCGGAGATGGTGGCCGTGAAGTCGGGGCTCGGCTACGTCCTGTGGGATGCCTATTATGTCGGGCGGATGGATATTGTGATTGCCGACATGGTGTCGATCGGCCTGATGGGGTTCATGTCCGATCTGCTGATTGTTTCCATCGAAATCTGGGCGCTGCGCTGGCGTCGCCTGCAATCCTTTGACGCGTGAGCAGGGCCATGACGATGATCAGCTTTTCCAAAGTCTCGAAAGTCTATGGCGGCGCACAGGGGGTGCGGGCACTCGACCATGTCGATTTCAATGTGGCCGAGGGCGAATTTGTCGCTTTGCTCGGGCCCTCGGGCTGCGGCAAATCGACATTGCTCAATCTGGTGGCCGGTTTCGAAAAACTCTCCGAGGGCACGATGCTGTTTGACGGTCAGGCCGTCTCCCGTCCCGGTCCCGATCGCGGTGTGGTGTTTCAGGAAGCCTCGCTGCTGCCTTGGCTGACAGTGTGGGACAATGTGGTGTTCGGCCCCAAAGTGCAGGGGCTGATGCGCAATGAATACGAGCCACGCGCCCACGAAATCCTCAAAATTGTCGGGCTGGAGGCCTTCCACAAGGCGTTGCCGGTGCAGTTGTCGGGCGGGATGCGCCAGCGCGTCGGTATTGCCCGCGCTCTGGTGATGCAGCCCAAAGCCTTGCTGATGGACGAGCCGTTCGGGGCGCTCGATGCCCAGACCCGCCTCTCGATGCAGCAATTGCTGCTCGAAGTCTGGCAAAGGCTGAAAACCACCGTGCTGTTTGTGACCCATGATATTGACGAGGCGATTTTGCTGGCCGACCGTGTCTGCGTGATGACCGCCCGGCCGGGCCGCATCACCAAGGAAATTCCGATTGATTTGCGCCGTCCGCGTTCGATCGATGATCTGACCAACAGCGAGTTTACCCACTTCAAGGCCCAGATCATGGCCGAAATGCGCGGTGCCCATGATCAACATTGAATTCCGTATTGATAAAGGAGTGTGATTGGTGGCCAATCCCCGTATTCCCTATGTGATGTCCTCCGAACATCCCAGGCTGCCGCCGATGCAGGGCAAGCGCATACTGGTGCATCTGGTGGTCAATGTTGAACACTGGCAATTCGACCATGCCATGCCGCGCACCATCATCACCCCGCCGCACGGGCGAGAAACCGTTCCCGATGTCCCCAATTTCTCGTGGGCCGACTACGGTATGCGCGCCGGTATGCCCCGCCTGCTGGATCTGATCACCTCGCGCGGTCTGCCTGCCTCCACCAGTTTCAACGCGGGAGTGATCGATGCCTATCCGCAGGCCGCCAAGGCGATGCGCGATGCGGGGTGGGAATTTATCGGCCACGGCATGCACCAGAAAGCCACCAACCATGTCGAAGGCGGCGAGGCGGCTCTGGTGAGCGCCTGCCTCGACAAGATCGAGGGGTTTACCGGCAAGCGGCCGCGCGGCTGGCTGTCTCCCGGTTTGCGTGAAACCGTCGATACGCCCGATGTGCTGAAGGCGGCGGGTCTCGATTATGTCTGCGATTGGGTGGTCGATGACGTGCCGAATTGGATGACCACCAGTGCCGGTCCGCTGATGGCCATGCCCTACAATCTCGAAATCAACGATTCTATCGTCTATGCCATCGAACGCCACGCCACGGGTGAAATGCTCAGGCGTCTGGCCTTCACGCTGGAGCAATTCGAACACGAAAGCCGGGATACCGTGCGCGTGCTGGCCATCGGCCTGCACCCGCATCTGATCGCGGTGCCGCATCGCATCCATGAACTGGCCGGGATGCTTGATCTGCTGATGGCCAGCAAAAACACGATTTTCACAACCGGCGAGGGCATTTGCGAATGGTATGCGCAAGCCTGTCCTGCTTCCTAAGGATTAGATCATGGATCTCCATCTCTCCAATCGTCATGTGCTGATCACCGGAGGCTCGAAAGGGATCGGCTTGGCGTGCGCGCGTGTGTTCCTCGATGCGGGCTGTAGGGTCACGCTTGTGGCGCGTGATGCCGAGCGGCTCGAACAGGCCAGAGCCAGCCTTGCAGCCCCTGACACAGTGACCGTCGTGCCAGCCGATCTGTCGCAGGATCAGGAGCGCGAGCGCGTGTTCCATCTGGTGAGGGATGTCGATATTCTGGTCAACAATGCCGGTGCGATCCCCGGTGGCGGCCTACTCGATCTGTCGATGGCGCGTTGGGAACAGGCCTGGGCCTTGAAAGTGATGGGCTATATCCATCTGACCCAGCTCTATCTGGCTGATATGAAAGCCCGTCAAAGCGGGATCATCTGCAACATTATCGGGTCGGCAGGGCGCAATCCGCGCTATGACTATATCTGCGGGGCGACCGGCAATGCCGCTTTGATGGCCTTTACCTCAGCGGTGGGTGGAAAATCGGTCGATTGGGGCGTGCGGGTGTTCGGCATCAACCCGTCTCCCACCAAAACCGACCGTATGATTACACTGTCCAAAGCCAAGGCCAAGGAATTGTTCGGAGATGAAAGCCGCTGGGAGGAAGTGCCTGCCGACCGACCGCTGGGGCGGATGATCGAGCCGGAGGAAATTGCCAATATGGCCGCCTTTCTGGCCTCGCCGGCCTGCGGCTATGTCAGCGGCACGGTGATCGATGTGGATGGCGGACTTTCGTTCAGGGGATGACAATGGCACTCAAAGCAGGCTGGAACGGGCGGTTTTTCGAGGATTTTACGGTCGGCGATGTCTATAAGCATCCGCTTGGCCGCACCATTACCGCGACCGACAATTCATGGTTCACCATGCTGACACTCAACACCGCGCATCCCCATTACGATGCCAATTATGCGGCCCATACGGCTTTCGGCAAGCCGCTGGTCAATTCGTGCTTCACGCTGTCGCTGGTCACAGGCCAATCAGTGACCGATGTGTCGCAGAATGTCTTTGCCAATCTGGGCTGGGACGAGGTGCGTCTGCCCAATCCGGTCTATGAGGGCGACACGATCTATGCCGAAAGCGAGGTGCTGGAATTGCGCCCCTCCGGCTCGCGGCCGGAATTGGGCATCGTGACCATCAAAACCATCGGATACAATCAGGACGGCACGATTGTTGTCAGTTTCAAGCGTACTTTGATGGTCTATCGTCAAGGGCAGGGGCCCGGAGGAACCTATCGCCCCGAGCCGAAACGAGGTTAACCGGCAAGCCACCTGGTT
>CANFLM010000013.1 GCA_947447895.1 Hyphomicrobiales bacterium | reverse complement strand
TCGGCTATCTCGGCATGGCCTATGCGATGGTCGGCATCGGTGCCGTCGGCTTCGTCGTGTGGGCGCATCACATGTATACCGCCGGTATGTCGCTCAACACCCAGCGTTACTTCGTGTTCGCCACCATGGTGATCGCGGTGCCGACCGGCATCAAGATCTTCTCGTGGATTGCCACGATGTGGGGCGGTTCGATGCGCTTCACCTCGCCGATGATCTGGGCGATCGGCTTCATCTTCCTGTTCACCGTCGGTGGCGTGACAGGCGTGGTGCTGGCCAATGCCGGCGTCGACCGCAACCTGCACAACACCTATTATGTGGTGGCGCATTTCCACTATGTGCTGTCGCTGGGTGCGGTGTTCGCGATCTTCGCGGGCTGGTATTACTGGTTCCCGAAAATGAGCGGCTATATCTTCCCCGAGTCGATTGCCAAGCTGCATTTCTGGATCGCCTTTATCGGTGCCAACGTGCTGTTCTTCCCGATGCACTTCACCGGTCTGGCTGGCATGCCGCGCCATTACGTCGATTACCCTGATGCCTTTGCCGGCTGGAACCGCATCTCCTCTTATGGTTCCTATATCTTCGGTTTCGGTATCCTAGTGTTCTTCTACGGCCTCTATGTCGCCTTCAGCCGCAAGGAACAGGCTGCGAACAGCCCATGGGGCGAAGCAGTGACCACTCTGGAATGGACCCTCTCTTCTCCACCCCCATTCCACCAGTTCGAGACCTTGCCGGTCATCACCGGCTCGGATCACTAAGTCCCATGATCCTCGGGCCCGCCTCGCAGGCCTGATCCAATCTCCGCCGCCGGACTTCGGTCCGGCGGCGTTCGATCTGAAGAGCCACTCTGAAGATCCCCTCTGAACTACAAAAATTGTCAGAGCGCCGTTGCGTTTTGAACCATCCAGTGTCCGCTTGCGGAGTTGACTCGATGCCGATCAGCAGTACCCAGACCGATCTCGAGACATCCCTTGCTGACGGGGCGACGATTGATTCCGCCATGGGCAATGGTTCGGCTGCCGATTTCTTTGCCCTGTTGAAACCCCGCGTGATGTCGCTGGTGATTTTCACCGCCCTCGTCGGGATGTTGCTTGCCCCCGTCCCTGTCCATCCTGTGATCGGCTTCGCTTCCCTGCTGGCCATTGCGGTCGGCGCGGGCGCTTCGGGCTGCCTGAATATGTGGTGGGATTCCGATATCGATGCCGTGATGCACCGCACCGTCAATCGCCCCATTCCGGCCGGTCTTGTCAGCCGCACCGAAGCCCTGAGCTTCGGCATGGTGCTGTCTTTCTGCTCGGTGCTGGTGCTGGGCGTGGTGAGCAACTGGTTTGCCGCAGCCTTCCTAGCCTTCACGATCTTTTTCTATGTCGTCGTCTATTCGATGTGGCTGAAGCGGTCGACCGCTCAGAACATCGTGATCGGCGGCGCGGCAGGGGCTTTCCCTCCGATGATCGGCTATGCCGCCGTGACCGGAAGCCTCAATCTCGAAACCTTCGTGCTGTTTGGCATCATCTTCCTGTGGACCCCGCCGCATTTCTGGGCTCTGGCGCTGGTGAAATCGGAGGATTACGCGCGCGCCGGCATTCCGATGCTGCCGGTGGTGGCCGGTCCCGATGCGACCCGCCTGCAAATCCTGCTCTACACCATCATTCTTGCCCCTTTCGGCTTGCTGCCGGTGGTCATGGGCTTTGGGGGGATGGCCTATGCCATCACCGCCGGTCTGGGTGGTGCGGGCATGTTGTGGCTGGCCTTGCGGGTGTTCCAGCGCCGCGAAGGCCCGCTGGCCAACCGGACGGCCATGCAGTTGTTCGGTTTCTCGATCTTCTATTTGTTCATGCTGTTTGCCGTATTGCTTGTCGAACGTATCGCCCTGACCAGCGGTCTGGTCACCTCGCTCTCGTTGATGAAGGGCTAAAGGCCAGATGACCGACACACCCAACGGCATTCAACTCACAGAACAACAGAAGAAGAACCAGCGGAGCCGCTCGCTGGCCATCGGCTGGATTCTGGGTGCGCTGGTCGTGCTGTTTTTCATCGTGACCATCGTCAAACTCGGCCCGGCCGTTCTCAACAGGCCGCTGTAAACATGACACAACCAGCCCTTCTCCCAGACAACAATCACAGCAACCGCCGCACCTTGCAGGCCTGTGCCCTGCTTGTCGTGTCGATGCTGGGGCTGGCCTATGCGGCCGTGCCGCTCTATTCGCTGTTTTGCAAGATGACAGGCTTTGGCGGCACGCCGGTGATTGCCACCCAGGCCCCCGACAGCGTTGGCACGCGGGCTTTTTCCGTCCAGTTTGACTCCAATGTCGCCAAAGGCCTGCCCTGGCGGTTTGCTCCCGAACAGCCGCGCATGGATGTCCGGGCGGGAGAAACGGTTACCGTGATCTACAAGATCACCAATCTATCGGATCGGGAAACGGCTGGCATGGCCACCTATAATGTCCAGCCGGACATCATGGCCCCCTATTTCAATAAATTGCAGTGTTTCTGCTTCAATGAAATGGTGCTGAAACCGCATGAAACTGTTGAAGTTCCAGTGGTTTTCTTCGTCGATCCGGCAGCGGCACAGGATCGTGATGTCGAAAGAGTTGCAATGATCAGCTTGTCCTATACGTTTTTTCCTGCCAAACGGTCAGAAAAATCGGTTGTTCAGGCTAAAGACGCAGTGGCAGGATCAGCTTCGAAACTGTAAAGAAGAGTAAGGCGACCTCAACGAGGGTCCAAAGATGAATGCGGAGATGAGAGATAATGAGCGGCGCACATAGCAACAATCACGATTATCACCTCGTTGACCCGAGCCCATGGCCTCTGGTTGGCTCGATCAGCTGCTTTTTGACCGCTGTCGGCGGGATCATGTGGATGAAATCCATGGCGATCGGTGGCCTGCATGCCGGTCCGGTGCTGTTCGGCGCTGGCTTTATCGGCATTTTGTACACCATGCTGTCCTGGTGGTCGGATGTGGTGAACGAGGCCGAATATGGCGGCTATCACACCCGCGTCGTCCAGATCAGCCATCGCTATGGCATGATCATGTTCATCGCCTCCGAAGTCATGTTCTTTGTGGCATGGTTCTGGGCGTTTTTTGACGCCAGCCTGTATTCGGGCGAGATCAAGCAATATCTGCGCGTCGAATTCACCGGCGGCCATTGGCCTCCCAAAGGCATCGAAGTGTTCGATCCCTGGCATCTGCCTTTGCTCAACACCCTGATCCTGCTGCTCTCGGGCACCACGGTGACCTGGGCGCACCATGCCTTGCTGGAAAATGATCGCAACGGCCTGAAATGGGGTCTGATACTGACCTGCGCACTCGGTGCCTTGTTTACCGGCGTTCAGGTGTTCGAATACCAGCATGCTGCGTTTGCCTTCAAATCCTCCATCTATGGCGCAACCTTCTTCATGGCGACCGGCTTCCACGGCTTCCATGTGTTGATCGGCACAATCTTCCTGATTGTCTGCCTGGCACGCGTCCTGAAGGGACACTTTACCTCAGAGCGTCATCTCGGCTTCGAATTCGCCGCCTGGTACTGGCACTTCGTGGACGTGGTCTGGCTGTTCCTGTTTATCGCCATCTATCTGTGGGGCTCACATTGGGGTGCAGCCGCTGCAGCCTCCGGCCACTAAAAAGCCGGTATTGATCTCCAAAAAGGCGGCCTTGGCCGCCTTTTTCCTTTTGGATCGGATCCCGTCATGAGCCAGCACGAGACGCAACACAGCCCTCAACACAACGCCCCTCCCCCTTCACCGGTCTGGGCAGGATTGCGTGGCCGCTGCCCGCATTGCGGCAAAGGGAATCTGTTTGCCGGCTTTGTGGAGGTGGCACCGGCATGTGATGTCTGCGGACAGGATTTCTCCAAGGCTGATTCGGGCGATGGCCCGGTGATCTTCATCATCATGCTGGCCAGCCTGATCGTTCTCGGCTCTATGCTGGTAATAGACACCATCTATTCTCCGCCGATGTGGTTACAGATGGTGATCTGGATGCCCGTGATGACCGGGATTGTGCTGGGCATGATGCGCCCGTTCAAAGGGGTGCTGATCAGCTTGCAGTTCCACCACAAGGCCGGACAGGCCCAACGGACCGATGCAGAACCCAAACCAGGTCAGGATCCTTCGGCATGACCGGAAACCACCAGAATCAATCCGCCTCCTCCAGGCGCTTTCTCGTGCCTATGCTGACCAGCGGCTTTGTCGTGCTGGTCCTGCTGGCACTCGGGATCTGGCAGATCGACAGGAAGGAAGCCAAGCAACAGCTGATCGCCGGCATCACTGCACGGGTCACCGAACCTGCCGTGGCTTTGCCCGCCGCCAGCCAATGGCCGACGCTCAACAAGCCTGGCGATGATTTTCTGAAGGTCACCGTCAGCGGCCGCTTCTTGCACGAGCGTGAGACCTATCTGTTCATGCTCTATGCACCGCCCGGCGAGCGTGACCCGACCCCGGGCTATGCGGTCGTCACGCCCCTGCAGCGCGAGGATGGCTCAGTGGTGCTGGTCAATCGCGGCTTTGTGCCCGACAGCAAGCGCGATCCAGCCAGCCGGCCGCAAAGTCTGGGCACCGAGACTGTGGCCATTACCGGTCTGTTGCGGCTGCCGCAATCGCGCAGCTGGTTCGATGCCGATGATGCGCCTGCCAAACGCCTTTTCTATACGCGCGATCCCAAAGCCATGGCCAAAGCCGTTGGATTGGATCAGGTCGCCCCGTTCGTGATCGATGCCGATGCCACGGCGGTGGCAGGCGGCTGGCCCAAGGGCGGCAATACCGTCATCAGCTTTTCCGACAACCACCTGCAATATGCGATCACCTGGTTTACCCTGGCGCTGGCGGTTTCGGCTTTGTTCGTGATCTGGTATCGTCAGAACCGGTCAAGACCACAACCTGATAATGATGAATAAGGGATAGTGATCCGTGCATTATGTGTCGACCCGCGGGCAAGCGCCCCGTCTTGGTTTCTCGGATGCGGTTCTGGCGGGCCTCGCCCGTGACGGCGGGCTGTATTGGCCCGAACAGTGGCCGCAACTCGACCGGACAACCATCAGCGGCTTTGCCGGCCGCAGCTATGCCGATATCGCCAAAGCAGTGATCGGGCCCTATGCCAGCGATGTCGCGGCCGCCGATCTCTCCGGCATGATTGATACCGCCTATGCCAGCTTCCGCCATCAGGCCACATGCCCGCTGGTGCAGCTTGATGACAACCTGTTCGTGCTGGAGCTGTTCCACGGTCCGACACTGGCCTTCAAGGACGTGGCCATGCAGTTGCTGGGCCGTCTGATGGATCATGTGTTGAAGGCGCGCGGGCAACGCGCGACCATTGTCGGAGCCACCTCGGGCGACACCGGCAGTGCGGCAATCGAGGCGTTTCGCGGCTTGTCGCAGGTTGATGTGTTCATCCTCTATCCGCATGGCCGCGTCAGCGAGGTTCAGCGGCGGCAGATGACCACCGTGGCAGCCGACAATATCCATGCGCTGGCGGTCGAAGGCACCTTCGATGATTGCCAGGCCATCGTCAAAGGCCTGTTCAACAACCACACTTTTCGTGATTCCTATGCCTTGTCGGGGGTCAATTCGATCAACTGGGCGCGCATTGTCGCGCAGGCGGGCTATTATTTCAGCTCTGCGGTCAGCCTTGGTGGTCCGCACCGGCCTGTCAATTTCTCGGTCCCGACCGGCAATTTCGGTGATGTGCTGGCCGGCTATGTGGCCAAAAATATGGGCCTGCCCGTCAAGCAGCTGATGATTGCCACCAACAGCAACGATATTCTGGCCCGCACGCTGGCCTCTGGCCGCTACGAGGTCACCGGCGTGCATCCGACCTCCTCTCCCTCGATGGATATCCAGGTGTCCTCGAATTTCGAACGTTTGCTGTTCGATGCCTGCGACCGGCAGAGCCAGCTGATCCGCGCGATGATGGGCAGTCTGTCACAAAGCGGTTCTTTCACCATTCCCGATGCGGCCATCGCGACGATCCGCCGCGATTTTGCCGCCCATCGGGTCTCCGAGGACGAGGTCAGCCAAACCATGCGCGAGACCCTGGCCCGCACCGGCTATCTGCTTGATCCGCATACGGCGGTGGGTGTTGCAGCAGGCGCAAAGATGCTGAGTGACGATCCTTCCACCCCGGCCGTGGTGCTGGCGACGGCCCATCCGGCCAAATTCCCCGATGCGGTCTTTGCCGCCACCGGCGTCAGGCCCGCTTTGCCGCCGCATCTGGCCGACCTGATGGAGCGCAATGAACATTTCACCGTGATTGCCAACGAGCAGAAGGCGATCGAGCAGTTCATCAGCCAGCACGGCCGCATGTCGGGGACAGGCGTTTGATCTTGCCACCCGATCCGCAAGTCCGTCTGACCACGCTTGCCAATGGCTTGCGGGTGGTCAGTGAACGCATGGATCATCTGGCTACAGCCTCGGTCGGCATCTGGATTGCCGCCGGTGCGCGACACGAACACCGCGACGAGCACGGCCTTGCGCATCTGATCGAGCACATGGCCTTCAAAGGCACAGACACCCGCAGTGCCCGCCAGATTGCCGAGGACATCGAGAATGTCGGCGGCGATCTTAACGCCGAAACCACCGCGGAAGTCACCTCCTATTTCGCCCGCGTTCTGGGAGAGGACCTGCCGCTGGCGCTTGATCTGATCGGCGAGATTGTGACCCGTCCGGCTTTTGCCGCCGATGAGCTCGAGCGCGAGAAGCAGGTCATCCTGCAGGAAATCGGCTCCTACGAGGATGCGCCCGACGAGCTGATTTTCGATCTGTTCATGGAACAGGGTTTTCCCGGTTCCGTGCTGGGGCGGCCTATTCTCGGCACGCCCGACAGCGTCATGGCCCTGTCCGAGGCCTCGATGCGCACCTTTCTGGCCCGCCAATACCGCGCGCCGGCCATGGTGGTGGCGGCCGCCGGAGCGGTGGATCACGACAAACTGGTCGCCCAAGCCGAACGGCTGTTTGCCGGCCTGTCGCCACTCGACCCCGAACAGGCGGTGGCTTGCGCCTATCAGGGCGGCGATGTGCGGCAAAAACGCAAGCTCGAACAGGTCCATTTGGTGGTCGGCGCGCAGGGCGTGTCCTTCCACGACCCCCTGCATGAGGCCATGCATGTATTCGCGCAGGTGCTGGGAGGCGGATTGTCATCGCGGCTGTTTCAGGAGCTGCGCGAAAAGCGTGGCCTTTGCTATGATGTGCATGCCTTTTTCACCCCGTTTTCCGATACCGGCATTTTCGGCATCTATGGCGGTACGGGTGCCAAGGATGCCGCCCAGTTCACCTCCGTGATGATTGACCAGTTGCGTCAGGCCGCAGCGCGGCTGGAGCCGGCCGAAATTGCGCGTGCCAAAGCACAGATCAAGGTCGGGATGTTGGCCGCCCGCGAATCCCCGACCCGGCGGGCCGACCAGATAGCCCGGCAATTGCTGGCCTTCGGACGGGTCCCTTCGGGTCAGGAATTGTCCCAACGCATCCAGAATGTTGACGAAAACAGCCTCAAGCAGGCTGCAGAGCGGCTGTTGCAGGGTCAACCCACCTTTGCCGTCATCGGCCCCCATAGCGGACTGCCTGATTTCAATCGGCTGCAGACCGATTTTGTACCGCTTTAGGGGTGGTTCTTGTGGGGAAACGTGATGCCCTGTTGCTCTCAAGCAATCTTGCTTTAATGTCGGCCCTGCTCTGGCCTTCGCGCCGGAGGCATGCCGACCAGACCCAGACCCGACCTGATCCCTCAGGCGCATACAGGATCATCCGTTTGCCGTTGCTGCGTATTCTCCTTGCTGTTTTGACCGTGATCACGGGTCTGGCCGGTTTTTCTGCCTCCTCGCAGGCGGCAGAGGCGATGCGCGTGACCAGCAATACGCCGGTGATCGATCTGTTGCGGCGGGTTGAATTCCACCGCTCGGACGGTGACGTCATCCAGATTTCGACTGCTCCCGGCCCCGACGGGATTGTGCGCCGCATGGCCATTTCGGCCAAGGAAAACGGCACCAATCCGGACTGGATCGTGTTCGCTCTGAAAAACGACAGCGAGGAGCCGATCACCCGCTGGCTGGTCGCCCCGCATTTCCGTATGATCGGTTCGGGCATTCTGCTGCCTGATCTCGGCTCGGTCCGCATCACCGCCGTGACATCGAGCGCGGGCGAAAGCCCAGAACGGATCGAGAGCGCGGATTCCGATATTTTTGAAATCACGCTCGAACCGGGCGCCATCATCACCTATGTGGCCGAGCGCGCCTCGCCGTTACTGCCGCAATTCACGCTATGGAATCCGGACGTCTACAAGGACCGGATGTCCAGCCTGACACTCTATCACGGCATGGTGATCGGCATTGCAGCCCTGCTCTCCCTCATCCTGACCATCGTGGTGGTGGTGCGGGGCGCATTGATCTTTCCGGCTGCCGCAGCTTTGGCCTGGGCGGCTTTGGCCTATGTCAGCGTCGATTTCGGCTTTCTCTCGCAACTGTTCAACCTGACAGCCGAAGCGGCCCGAGTCTATCGCGCCGGATCGGAGGTCGTGCTGGCGGCAACCCTCCTGGTCTTCCTGTTTGCCTATCTCAACCTCAACCGCTGGCATGTCCGCTACGGTCAATTTACACTGGGATGGCTTGTGGTACTGCTGGCTCTGGTGGGCTTGGCCTGGTTCAACCCCGCCATGGCAACCGGCATTGCCCGCATCTCGATCGGGGCGATTGCCGTGATCGGTTTCGTGCTGATCGTCTATCTCTCCACCCATGGCTATGACCGCGCTGTGCTGCTGATCCCGACCTGGCTGATGCTGCTGGTCTGGGTGACAGGCAGCAGCTTTATCCTGATCGGCCAATTGCAGGACGAGTTGGCTCCTGTGGTTTCGGTCGGCAGCGTGGTCATTCTGGTGATGCTGATCGGCTTTACCGTGATGCAGCACGCCTTTTCCTCCGGTGTGCTGGCGCAGGGACTGGTCAGCGACAGCGAGCGCAAGGCTCTGGCCCTCAACGGGTCAGGCGATTCCGTGTTCGATTGGGATGTGATGGCCGACAAGGTCACCGTCGGCGCGGAAATCGAATCCGCGCTGAGCATGAGCGAAGGCGCATTGTCTGGTCCTGCCGCGCGCTGGATCGACCTGCTGCATCCGTTCGACCGAGACCGGTTCCGTGCCACGCTTGATGCCGCCCTTGAACAGGCGCGCGGGCGGCTGCAACTGGATTTCCGCATGCAGGGCAATGACGGGCATTATCTGTGGTTCCTGCTCAAAGCCCGCCCGCTGGTTTCCACCGACGGCGCGGTCATCCGCGTGGTCGGCAGCCTGACGGAAACCACCGGCACCAAGCTGGCCGAACAGCGGATTTTGAAAGATGCGGTGCGCGACCATCTGACCGCCTTGCCGAACGAGCGGCTGTTTCTTGACCGCGTCTCGCATCTGTTGGCCCTGACGCGGGGTGGCGAAAGCATCCGTTCCACCGTGATGATGGTCGATCTCGACCGCTTCCGCTCGCTCAACGAGCGGATGGGCATTGCAGGGGGGGATACGATCCTGTTGACCATGGCCCGGCGCATCGGCCGGCTGTTGCGTCCGCAAGACACGCTGGCGCGGTTGGGCGGGGATCGTTTCGCGATCCTGCTGCTGTCGGAGCGCGAGCCCGGCCCCATCACCGCCTTTTCCGATGCCGTGCGCAAAACCATTGCCGCGCCGGTCAATTACGGCGACAAGGAAATCTCGCTGACTGCCTCGATCGGCATTGCCCTGCCCGATCCGATGGCCGAGACGGGCGCCGAGGATTTGCTGCGCAATGCCGAAATCGCCATGACCCACGCCAAGCGGCAGGGCGGCGACCGCATCGACGTGTTCCGTCCTGCCATGCGCGCCTATCGCACCGACCGTGCCGCTGTCGAAAATGATTTCCGTCAGGCCATGGAAAGCGAACGGATCGTCGTCCGCTTTACCCCGATCGTCCGGCTGGACGACCGTTCGATCATTGGCTTCGAGGCCGTGCCGCGCTGGGATGCGCCCGCTTATGCAACCCTGTCGGCGCGGGAAATTCTCGATCTGGCCGAGGATAACGGCTTCGCGATGGAATTGTCGCAAATCGTGCTGGAACATGCGGCGCGGGAACTGAGCCTCTGGCAGGATGCGCTGGAGGTAGATCCGCCGATTTTTGCCACCGTCAATGTGTCGGGCCGTCAATTGCTCGAGCATGATCTGGTGCAGGACATCAAGGCCATTCTGGCCCGCCACTCGGTCCGGCGCGGCTCGCTGCGGCTCGAAATTACCGAAAACGGCGTGATGGACAATCCCGAATATGCCTCGCGCGTGCTTGCGCGACTGGCCGAAAACGGCATCGGATTGGTGCTTGATGATTTTGGAACCGGCTATTCCTCGCTGTCCTACCTGCAACGCTTTCCCTTCGACATCATGAAAATCTCGCGCGCCCTGCTGCGCCCCGATGCCAGCGGCCAGCGGCCAACGATTTTGCGCTCGGTTGTCGGACTGGCCCAGGATCTCGGCATGACGGTGGTGGCCGACGGGCTGGATTCGGAAGAGGATGCCGATGCCTTGCGGGCCGTCGGTTGCGAATACGGCCAGGGCCTGATCATCGGCCCGCCGATGACCGCCGCACAGACCCGCTCCCTATTGGGCGTTCCCGCCCAAGCCTGATCCCTGTTGGGCGTTACCGCCTAAGCCTGAGGCGCGATCAACAGCGGGACATGCCCCCGCCAATCGGTCAGGCGTGACCCGATACCGTTGAAAACTGCGCCAGATCGATACCGATCTGGCCGAGGGCTCGCTGGTATTTGGTTTCGTGATGCCTGTCGAACAGAAGCCCGCGATCCATGGCGCAGGTCAGCCAGCCGTCGCCCTGCAACTCCTGCTCAAGCTGGCCCGGTGCCCATCCGGCATAGCCCAAGGCAAACAGGGTCTCTTGCGGTCCCTGCCCTTTCGACATCAATTCCAGCATTTCGAGCGTGGTGGTCAGATAGAGCGCGTCACCGACCTTCAGGCTGTTCTGGTCCAGCACAATATCACCCGAATGGAGCACAAAGCCGCGTCCGGGCTCGACCGGCCCCCCGCGGAAAACCGGAACGGCATCCAGCATTTTCTGCAAGGGCTCGGGCGCTTCAATGTCGAGCAGATCGAGCTGTTCGAGGATCGCCGGAAAAGCCAGATGCGAGGCGGGATGGTTGATGATGATGCCCATGGCTCCTTCATCGGAATGGGCGCACATATAGATCACGCTGCGTTCGAAACGCTCGTCGAGCATGCCGGGCGTGGCCACCAGAAACTGGCCCGAGCAGCTCTGGTCCACACGATCCCCTGCCGATGCGGCTAATAATTTAGCCCTTGCCTTTGACATGCTTTCACCCCTTTGATCGGGATGATGCTAGATTTTTCAGATGAGAAAGCAATCTGTGACCATCAAAAAAATACATAAATTCCGCCCCGTGGCCGCTCATTCCCGTTCGGCTGGCGGAATTTGGCCTATATGGCTGGGTCTCTTGATGCTACTCACCCTGCCCTGCAGACCGGTATCGGCCCAATCCCCCATCAAACCGGTGAGCGAGCTGGCCCGCCTGAGCCTGCTGGAAGGGGCCCCAGAAACCGTGCCGCCGGAGGGTGCCGTGCTATGGGCCGGACTGGAATTCCGCCTTGCCACCCATGTCAAAACCTATTGGCGGACGGTGGGCGATTCCGGGCTGCCGCCAGTGTTCTCATGGGCCGGATCGCGCAATCTGCAATCGGTCGAGGTCTTATGGCCGGCTCCCTCGCGCTTCCAGGACAAGTCGGGCTCGTCGATCGGCTATCATGATCAACTCGTGCTGCCATTCAAGGTCATCCCGCTTGATCCCAAACAGCCTGTACACCTGAAACTGTCGCTCGATTATGCCGTCTGCGACACACTGTGCATGCCCGCCCATTTCGACGGGTCCTTGACGCTGTCCCCGCGCAGCACCCGAAGCACCGCCAGCCAGACCATGATCCGCGAGGCTCTGGCCAAAGTGCCCCTGCCCGTCATGATACAGGCCCAATCCCCGCTCGCGCTGCTCTCCATCAGCGCGCAGGACACTCATCTGCTGCTTGAAACCGTCTGGCCTGCCGATGCCGGAAACGCAGACCTCTTCGTCGAAGGCCCCGAAGGCTGGGTGTTCGGTCCGCCTGTGAGCCTATCCGCGACAGTGGATACCGCTGGCCGCCGCATCCGCCGCGACCGGGTCGGCATCGAGGAAAAACCGCAAGCCGACAGTCTCCTGGCCGGGTTGGAGATGATTGTGACCCTCGCGACCAACGGCATGGCGGTTGAAACGCGCGTAACACTCGACAAGCAAGGCCATGCACCCTAGATTAGACGAGAGTCTAGGATGGTTCCATGTGATCGGTCCGAAGCCGCTTTGCCACTGATTTCCAATCTGGAGGATAAAATGAGCATTACTGTTGGCGCGCATCTGCCAGAAGTGACTTTCCGCGTCATGACCGAAAACGGTCCCGCTCCCAAAACCACCGCAGAATTGTTCAATGACCGCAAGGTCGTGCTGTTTGCCGTGCCGGGTGCTTTCACCCCGACCTGCGACAAGAACCATCTCCCCGGTTATGTCACCCATGCCGCCGAGATCAAGGCCAAGGGCATTGATGCCATTCTGGTCACCGGCGTCAACGACGTGTTCGTGATGAAGGCCTGGGCCAAGTCCACCGGCGGCGAAGGCGTGATCGAGTTCCTGTCCGACGGCAATGGCGATTTCGCCAAGGCACTGGGTCTGGCATTCGATGGTTCGGGCTTCGGTCTGGGCACCCGCTCGCAGCGTTATTCGATGATCGTCGATCACGGCGTCGTCAAAAGCCTGAACGTCGAAGACGCACCCAGCAAAGCCGACGTCTCGGGTGCGGAAGCAATGCTGAAGCAGCTCTAATCCGAGCCTTGAGTGTTTCGGGAGGCCGCAGGATCTGCGGCCTCTTTTTTATGCCGATTTTTGCGGCAGAAACGGCGCCATACCCTCGCGCGCCAAGCCGTCGACTTCCTCGTTCTCGGCATGGCCGGCATGGCCTTTGACCCAATGCCAGGCGACCTGATGGCGTGCCTGCGCCTCGTCCAGCCGCTGCCACAGATCGACATTTTTGACCGGCTGGCGGCTGGCGGTTTTCCAGCCATTGCGCTTCCAGCCCTTGAGCCATTCGGTAATGCCCTGCCGCAAATATTGTGAATCGGTCCACAGATCGATGTCACAGGGCCGCGACAGGGTTTCGAGCGCCATAATGGCCGCCATCAGTTCCATGCGGTTATTGGTGGTCTCGCTCTCGCCGCCACAGATCGTCCGGCGGGCCTCCCCATAGACCAGCAGGGCCCCCCAGCCCCCCGGCCCGGGATTGCCTGAACAGGCCCCGTCCGTATAGATCGTGACCCGCTGCATGCTCATCGCGAGAAGCCGTAATCGGCCGCCGAGGTGGCGCGCAGGTGGAACCGCAATTTCCTGAAATATTCGAGCGGATCCTTGGGGCGCACCAACGCACCGGGCGGCACATTCAGCCAGTCGACCAGACGTGTCAGCATGAAACGCAAAGCCGCGCCACGGCACAGAACCGGCAAGGCGGCCACCTCCTCGTCCTGCAAGGCCCGTTCGCCCTGGTAGCCCGCGATCATGGCCTGTCCCTTGGTCAGGTTGAAAGACCCATCGATCTCGAAACACCAGGCATTGAGGCCGATGGCCAGATCATAGGCAAAGTCGTCATTGCAGGCGAAATAGAAATCGATCAGCCCGGACAACTCCGGCCCGATGAAAAACACATTGTCGGGAAACAGATCGGCATGGATGACCCCGCGCGGCAAATGCGTGGGCCACTGCTGTTCCAGCGCATCCAGCGCCTCGGCAATGGCCTGGGCCAGCCCCGGCATCACCGTATCGGCGCGCTCGCGGGCCTGCTCGAACAAGGGCCGCCAGCCCGAAACCGACAGGGCATTCTCGCGTTTGACCGGATAATCGGCCCCCGCCCGGTGCAATTTCGCCAAAGCCGCACCAACCGCAAAACAATGGGCGGCATTGGCCCGCTTGACGCCCATGCCATCGAGAAAAGTCACAATCGCCGCGGGTCGACCGGCAAGCCGGCCCAAAGCCTGACCCTGCCGTGTTTTGACCGGTTGCGGGCAATTCAACCCCTTGCCGGCCAGATGTTCCATCAAACCGATGAAAAAGGGCAGATCATCTTCCCTCACCCGCTTTTCATAAAGCGTGAGAATGAAAAAGCCCTGCGTCGTATGCAGCAGGAAATTGGAATTCTCGACCCCTTCGGCAATGCCTTTGGCCGACAGCACATCGCCAATCGCATAATCGGCGACAAAGGCGGTCAATTCCTCATCGGACACATCGGTATACACAGCCAAGGACTTTACTCCGTCTCGATCTCGCGCAAGGCACGCGGCAGCGGAAAGAACACGCTTTCATCCGCCGTCAGGAATGATTCAACGGTCACCTGATAGCGTCGGGAAAACGCATCGATGATTTCTTCCACCAGCACTTCGGGCGCAGAGGCCCCTGCCGTGATGCCCAGACGGGTGATGCCCGAAAACTGGGTCCAATCGATATCATGGGCCCGCAGCACCAGAGCCGAGACCTTGCAGCCTGCCCGCTCCGCCACTTCCCGCAGCCGTTGCGAATTGGAGGAATTGGGCGAACCGACCACGATCATCGCATCGACTTTGGGAGCGATCTGCTTGACCGATTCCTGACGGTTGGTGGTCGCGTAGCAGATATCTTCCTTGTGCGGACCGGCAATATCGGGAAAACGGCTCTTGAGCGCGGCAATCACCGCCTCGGTATCATCCACCGACAATGTCGTCTGGGTGGCATAAGCCAGCCGGTCGGGATGTTCGGGGTTCAGCGACAACACATCGGCCACCGTTTCCACCAGCAGAACCGCTCCATCGGGCAATTGCCCCATGGTCCCGATCACTTCGGGATGGCCGGCATGGCCGATCAGCACGACAATGCGGCCGCGCCTGTGATGCAGTTCGGCCTCGCGATGCACTTTGGTGACCAGCGGACAGGTGGCATCAAGGGCGAACAGCCCGCGCCTTCTGGCCTCGTCGGGGACCGCTTTGGGCACGCCATGCGCCGAAAAAATTACCGGTGCCTTGCCGTCGGGCACTTCATCCAGCTCGTCGACAAAAATCGCGCCCTTCTGTTTCAGGCTCTCGACCACATATTTGTTGTGCACGATCTCGTGGCGCACATAGACCGGCGCGCCATAGAGCTTCAATGCCTGTTCGACCGCATCGATCGCCCGCACTACGCCCGCGCAGAATCCCCGCGGCGCGCAGAGCATGATCTGCAGCGAAGGCTTGGAGGTGGCGATCACGGGCTCAGGAGGTGACGACATCAGTTTCAACACATTCGGATAGAGACAGGTATGACAGATCAGTGTTGTGAAGGCGCGGCCCGCAAACTGTCAAGCCGTCCGGCTCGCCTTTGACACGAAAACCTGTCACAACCCCATCTTGAACAGGCCCGATTGCCGGCCCATGCATGGAAAGAGATCCTCTGTGACCGACCCATCCGCCAATGCCAAACCCGCGGGCTCCAAAGCGGTGTTTACCAGTGGCTCGATCATGCGCCATGTCGGTATCATGACCGCATCCGGCAGCATCGGGCTGGTGGCTATTTTTGCTGTCGATTTCCTGTCGCTGCTCTATGTCTCGTGGCTCGGCGACGTCAATCTCACCGCCGGGGTGGGCTATGCCACGGCGGTTTTGTTTTTCTCTACATCGGTCAATGTAGGACTGATGATTGCCATCGGGGCAAGCGTGTCGCGGGCTTTGGGGGCGGGAGACGGGGCCCGGGCGCGCGGCCTTGCGGCCACCTCGCTGGTGATCTGCCTGCTGGCCAGCGCGGTGGTGGTCGGGTTGGTCATGCTGGCGCTCGGCCCCCTGCTGACGGCTTTGGGGGCGCGCCATGAAGCCTATGATGTCGCCTACCGGTTTTTGCTGATCTGCATTCCGTCCAACCTTTTGCTGGCGATCGGCATGGGATTTTCCGGACTGTTGCGGGCGGTCGGGGATGCCCGCCGTGCCATGCTGGTGACGCTGATCGGCGGATGTATTACCGCCGCCATCGACCCGATCATGATTTTCGGTCTCGGTCTGGGCACCGAGGGGGCGGCCTGGGCGACGGTGATGTCGCGCATGATCTATTGCGGGCTGGGTTATTACGGCGCCGTCAAGGTGCATGCTCTGGTCGGTCCGTTCACCCTCAAGGGCTTCAAGGATCATGCGGGTGTCATCATGGCGGTCGCTGTGCCCGCCATCCTGACCAATATCGCGACGCCGCTGTCCAATGCCTTCATGACCGCCATCATTGCCCCGTACGGGGACGAGGCGGTGGCGGCCAATGCCATTATCACGCGTCTGGTGCCGCTGGCCTTCGGCACTCTGTTTGCGCTGTCGGGTGCGGTCGGCCCTATTTTCGGGCAGAATCTGGGTGCCGGCCAGATGGGGCGGGTACGCGATACGCTGACCGCCTCGCTCAAACTGTCGGCTGCACTGGTGGCCGGTGCCTGGTTGATCCTGATCCTCGGTGCCGACTGGCTCGGCATCATCTTCAAGGCCGAAGCCGACACGGCGATGCTGTTGCGGTTCTTTTGCGAAATTCTGGCGGGCACATGGCTGTTCAACGGCGGCCTGTTTGTCGCCAATGCCGCCTTCAACAATCTGGGCGCCCCCTTGCTGGCGACCCTGTTCAACTGGGGTCGCGCCACCATCGGCACCATTCCCTTTGCCTATGCGGGGGCAGCCCTTGCCGGCGCAAAAGGCGCCTTGCTGGGACAGGCTTTGGGTGCGATCTGTTTCGGGATTGCTGCCGTGGTCTGGGCCTATCGTCTGATTGCCAAATCGGGCCAAGACGCGCACAATTCCTAGGCATACCGAAGAAATCAGGGCGTCCGGTTCAATAAAGTGAGAAAAAAATGGTCAATCCGTTCGATGTCATGACCAAATTCGGCAATCCGTTCTTTCAGGAACAAGCGCCGCGCTTCGGCATGAGCCAGCAGGATATCATGCGCGCCACAGCCGCTTTGATGCCCGCCTTCATGTATGGCTTGCGCCAGCAGGCCCCGACCGCACATGATTGGCTGGCGATGTTCCAGCCCGAGCGTGTGAAATCGGTCGATCCGATGCAGCTGTTTTTCGGTACGACGCCTCCGGTCAATCCGATTGCCGAACAGGCCGCGATGATCAGCGGTATCAATGCCAAGATCTTGCAGGATTTTCTGCCTGTGATGGCTGAAACCCTGGCCAAGGGCCTCGGTCAGGCCGCATTCAAGCCCGCACAGGCGCCCCCTGCAGCACCGGCCGACAGCCGCAAGGCGGCCGAGGATGGCGGTGCGGCATGGGGTTTGATGATGGCGTCGATGATGGGGCTGGCTCCCGAGGAACCGGAGCCCGAACCCGAACCCGAATTGCCTCCCGATCCGGTCGAGCAAAGCGTCGATGCCTTTGCCCAGATGCTGGCGACCAGCCGCGAGGCCCAGGAACAGCACATCCATACGATGCAATCGATCATCAGCCGGATGATGGGCGGGGCAGGTTAGTCGATCAATCCCGGCGGCAACGGAGCGTTCCAGTATTGGGCGAGGCTGTCGGCAATCCCGATGATCGACCAGAGAATGCCCATGCCGAAAATCCAGGCCAGAAAGGCATATTGGGCGGCGCGCTGGTCCTGCCCGCTGATGAGTGATTTCAAAGTCCGCAACCGCATCGGTCTACTTTCCAACATCCTGTCGATACGGGCACACTGCCCCGCCGCCCCTGATGAAAAAGTTAACGCGCATCAATCTTTGGCGGTTGCGACCGTGATTTCCGGCGCAATGGTGAATCGGAGGTAACCAAATTCAGGCGCGCCGCAGCGCCAGCACATTGCCCGCCAGCACCATTACAAGCCCGACGCAGGACATCGGGCTCCACTGGTAGTTCTCGAACAGGGTCGAAATCCCCAGCGCCAGCACCGGAAACATCACGGTTGTATAACCGGCCAGTGCCGCACCGACCAGCCCCAGGAGAGTGAGATAGGCAAAAAAGGCCAGAATGGTCGAAACGGTCGACAGCCAGAGCAGCGAGCCGAGATAGGTCGGCGTCGTCTCGATGGTCAATTCCGCGCCCTTGAACAACGCCACACAGCCCAGCAGTGTGGCCCCGTAGAACATGCCCCAGCTATTGGCCGACACCACCGATGTGCCCTTGCCCTGGATGCGGCCCGACAGCATGTTGCCGGTCACGAAGAAACACACACCCATGCCGGCAAACCCCAGACCGCGCCATGTGCCCTCATGCTGGGACAACAGGGTTTCCGGCCCGAACATCAAAGCCACCCCGACAATCCCGACCGCTGCCGCTCCCAAAATCCGCCGCTGGATCGGTTGTTTGAGCACGATCGAACCGACCAGCGGATTGATCACCGCCACCATCGAGAACACCACCGCCAGAAGGCCGGAATTGATGGTCAGCGCGGCATTGTAGAACATCAACAGATTGTTGGAAAAAATACACGCGCCCAGACAAGCCAGTCGCACATGCTGCTTGAACGAGAACCGCAAGGTCTGGCCTGTCACCACCGCCCAGAGCATCATCAGACAGGTGCCCGCGGCAAAGCGATAGAACAGCGACACTTCGGGTGCCACCACACCGACCTGCAAATGCATGGCAAACCATGACGTGCCCCATGCGAACACCGCTGCCGCATAGAGGATATAGTCATAGCGCTGCATTTTGGGGACAAGGCGCGTGGGCATTGTTTCACCGGAGCAAGGGGCAGGATCGGTTGTCGAGCATCGCACTGCCCCGCAATGCGAGGCAGCAGGCCCCATTTCTAGCCAACAAGGGCGGCGCTGGCCATGCCTATCCGCTCATGTCTGCTAGGCATCTGGCAGAGAAGGCCGGATCAAAGGAGATTCTCTTTGAAAATCCGGTCGGCATCCGTGCGCCAGTCCCGGCCGTAGCGGGCCAGCAGATGCTCGGCCAGCGTGCGGCCATCGGCAATGATCGCATCGAGCGGATCAAGGAAGATCTCCTCGCCAAGCCCGCGGGCCTTCAGGCCCTGACGCGCGATGGCCAGCGCATCGCGGGCAATATCGCGCACCGTGCGGCCACGTGACACCGTGTTGAGGGCCGATACCGGCACGTGGTCACGCAGGTCCTGCCGGTCCTGTGCCGTCCAGTCCTTGACCAGTGCCCATCCCGCCTCGAGAGCGGCATCGTCATATAACAGGCCCACCCAGAACGCAGGCAGGGCATTCAGCATCCCGACCGGCCCGGCATCGGCCCCGCGCATTTCGATATAGCGTTTGAGCCGCACATCGGGAAACAACGTGGACAGGTGGTTGACCCAGTCCGACAGGGTTGCGCGCACACCCGGCATTGCAGGCAGGGTCCCGTTCATCAGGTCACGGAAAGAGGCGCCTGCGACATCATGATAGGTCTCGCCGCGCTTGACGAAATACATCGGCACATCCAGTGCCCATTCGGTGTAGCGGTCAAAACCCATGCCGCTCTCGAAGGCAAAGGGGATCAGGCCCGAACGGTCGGCATCGGTATGGCGCCAGATTTCACCGCGTGTCGATAAAAAGCCCGTGGCCTTGCCATCCATCACCGGCGAATTGGCAAACAGGGCGGTGGCAATCGCCTGCAAGGCCAGGCTCACCCGCATTTTCTTGACCATGTCCGCTTCGGACGAGAAATCGAGATTGACCTGCACCGTGGTGGTGCGGAACATCATATCAAGGCCCATCGTGCCGACTTTGGGCATGTAATTGGCCATGATCTGGTATCGGCCTTTCGGCATGACCGGAGTCCGAGCGCGCGACCAGATCGGGCTACAGCCCAGCGACAGGAAGGAAATGCCTAAACGCTCGCCGATCCGGTGCACCGCATCCATATGGCCCTGCAATTCAGCCGCCCCCGCATGCAAATCGGCCAGAGGTGCGCCCGACAGCTCGAATTGCCCGCCCGGCTCGATCGAAATCGCCCCGCCACCGACCGGATCAGCCAGACCGATGATCGACGCTCCGTCCATGATCGGTTCCCAGCCGCTCTCCTGCGCCAGTGCATCCAGCAAAGCGCCGATGCCATGCGGCCCTTGATAGGGCACGGGCTCGGTTGTTCCGGTCAGGAAGGGAACCTTTTCGTGCTCGGTGCCGATCCGGAACTGGGAGGCCGGCTTAGGCCCCTTTTCAAACCAGGCGACCAGCTCGTCGCGGCTCTCAATCGGGGTGGGATCAAATTGGTCGCGGGCCATAATTTCTTCCAGTTGCAGCAGGTGGCGAATGTAACATGACAGCACATACAAAGCGAAGCAGAGAAAATGTAAACATTTTTGGGAAATTAAAAATATTACATTTTATTTATGTAATATCTCCGCAAACAGCCTGCACAAACGCCAGTGCGGCCACTGCTGCAGTATCGGCCCTAAGAATACGCGGCCCCAATGACAGGACAATGACATTGGATTGGGCCAGCAACAGGGCGCGCTCGGCATCGGAAAACCCGCCTTCAGGACCGACCAGCACCGAGATCGGCCTGTCGGGACCAATCGCGGCAAGGGCCTGCAAGGGTGAGGTCACGGGGGCGGTCTCGTCGCAGAAGACCAGCACCTCATCGGCTGTGCGACGGGCCAACATGGCCTCGAGCTTCTGCTCGGCCAGCACCTCGGGCACCGCTATCATGGTGCATTGTTCGGCGGCCTCAACGGCATTGGCCTGCATCCGTTCCAGATTGAGCCGCGAGACCATCGTGTGCTGGGTCATCACCGCACCCAGCCGGGCAACACCCATCTCGACGGCTTTTTGCACCATGTAATCCAGCCGCGCCTGTTTGAGAGGGGCGAAATAATAGCTGATCCGACCCTGCGGGGCGGGTGGACGCAAGGCCTGATCAAGATGCACTGTCACGGCCTTGCGGCCTGTTTCGGCAATATGGCCGCGCCATTCGCCATCGAGATTGTTGAAGGCAATCACCGCATCGCCGATTTTGGCGCGCATCACCCGATCAAGATAATGCGATTGTTCGGGCGACAGCACCACATCCGCGTCTGCACGCAGCGATGCTTCGACATAGAGCCTGTGAGCGCGATGATCGGGCCGCATGATTCATCCTGAAATACCGGTCGAGTTGGCCCTTCATAAACCGATCACACCAAAAAGGGGAGAGCGCGGACGCTTGACCTGTCACCGACCGGCCAAATCCCCTGTCATGGATCGGCCATGATTGCCCGATACCAAGCCAGACCGAAGCTCGAGGCAAAAGAAAAGCCGCAAAAACTTGCCACTGGCCTATAGCTTGGCTATTAAAAAAACGAATGTGACGACGCGGAGCGACCGGACTGATGAACGCACGTCTTTTGATCCAAGGGAATTCGATCCTGCGCTCCGCCCGACGCGGAGCAGTTGGCCTGTTGGTCCTGCTCGGCATGTCGGGTCTCGCCCATGCACAATCAAATGAATGCATCGCATTGGGAGAGAAATTCCAGAAGCGTCAGGCCACCATCGATCAGATCCAGAGCTTCAACAAAAAGCCGCCCACAGCCGATCTGGCCTGCACCTCATTCACCCGTCTGGTGTCGCAAACCAACGAATTGATGAAATCCATCGAGGACAACGGCGCCTGGTGCCATGTGCCGCAAGAGATTTTGCCCGGTCTCCAATCCCAATTGCCGCAGATTACCGAAGGCCGCAAAAATTCCTGTGTCGCTGCCGACCAGCAACGCAAAGCCAAATCGGCTCCCGCTGCAAGTCCGTTCGGGGGCGGAGATTCGGTGATTGGCGGGGCAGTCAAAATGCCTAAAGGTGCGCTTTGAGGCTTTCCGGCCTCCCCGCCACCGCGGATTGATCCCCTATGACAGTCAACGAACCGGGTGCTGCAGAGCCCCAAGACGCCCTGCCAGATGCCGCCCCGTTGAATTGGGTTGACCATTGGGCCCCCCCAAGCTGGCGGCCGATGCTGCGGCTGGTGCGGATCGACCGTCCGATCGGATGGTGGCTGTTGCTGTTGCCCTGCTGGTGGTCGTCAGCCCTTGCGGCGGTGGCCACTGGCCAACCCTATCCCGACCCCCTGCATCTGGCGCTGTTTCTGGTGGGGGCCATTGCCATGCGCGGAGCGGGCTGTGTCTATAACGACATCATCGACCGCGATCTCGACCGGCAGGTGACCCGCACCCGCAACCGCCCGCTGGCCAGCGGTGCAGTCAGCGTCAAGGCCGCTCTGGTCCTGCTGGCCGGACTGGTCGGCATCGGCCTGCTGGTGTTGTTGTCCTTCAACCGGTTCAGCATCATCCTTGGCTTTTGCTCGCTCGGACCGATCCTGGTCTATCCCTTCATGAAGCGCATCACCTCATGGCCGCAAGCCGTGCTGGGGCTGGCTTTCGCATGGGGCGGGCTTATCGGCTGGAGTGCAGCGACCGGCTCACTTTCCCTTGCCCCTTGCCTTGTCTATCTGGCGGCGATTTTCTGGACCATCGGTTATGATACCATCTATGCCATCCAGGATTTCGACGATGACAGCGTCGCAGGTATCCGCTCAACCCCGCGCCTGTTCGGACAATGGACGCAAATCATGGTCGGCTTGTTTTTCTTTCTCGCCCTTGCCGTGCTGATTTGGGCCTATGCAATCACCGGAACAGGATTGGTCGCGCAGGCCGGTTTGGCGGCCTTTGCCCTGCATCTGGGCTGGCAGGTCCTGAAAATCGACCTAAAAAACCCGAGAATGGCCCTTAAATTGTTCCGCTCCAACCGTGATGCTGGACTTATCCTGTTTCTGAGCCTGTCGGGCGATGCCCTCTTGCGGTTGTAATACACAACACCGGCCCGTTTCGCGCTCTTGCCGCAGTGCAGCAAAATCGTTAGACAGTGAGGAATAATTTTTTGCGGGCATGATAGGGCTGGTCCCATGGTTCACTCTGTTGATCTATCCGAGCTTTTGGCTTTGGGTCAGGATGCTGCCAGACGCGCGGGCGAACTGGCTCTGGCGCATTTCAATCCCGGTTCCAAAACAAGCGCGGGCATCAGCTATAAAGACGGCGGCTCTCCTGTGACCGAGGCCGATCTGGCGGTAGACCGCTTCCTGAAGCAGCATTTGGGGGAAGTCAGGCCCGATTTCGGCTGGCTGTCGGAAGAAACCGCCGATTCGCCCGAACGGATGAACCACCAGCGCATCTGGATCGTCGATCCGATCGACGGCACAAAATCCTTCGCGCGCGGTGATGAGGACTGGACCATTGCCATTGCTCTGGTCGAGCAGGGACAGCCGGTGCTTGGCTGTGTCTTTGCCCCCACCACGCAGGAAATGTTTACCGCCATTGTCGGCCAGGGCGCGTTTTTGAATGGCACGCGCCTGTCCGGCGGCACCAGCAAGACGCTGGATGGTGCCCGTATTGTCGGACCCAAGCCCTTGGTGGATGCCTTGAGCACCCATCATCAAGGCTTTTTGCGCACCGAGCGTGTCCATTCGCTGGCCCTGCGGTTGGCCCGGATTGCCCAGGGTTGGGCGGACGCAGGAGTGGCCGAAACCCATGCCCATGATTGGGATCTGGCCGCCGCCCATACGATCCTGAACGAGGCCGGTCTTGTGCTCCACACGCGCGAACGGACCGTTCCTACCTATAACCGCCCGACCACCCGCCATTCCGCGATTGCCGGTGGCCCGCTCCACCTCGTCACCCCGCTGACAGACATGCTCCAACGCATCAATCTGGACAGAATCGCGGTGGAAGACGGCACAGCCTCACCCTCCTCACACTAACCTTGCAAACGGAGTTTTGTGATGACCGACAGCGCCCAGAAGCAGTTGCCCCATCTCGTGTTCGGCGGAGAACTTGTCAGCCTTGACAGCAACGAGTTCCGTGATCTATCGGCGCTGGACATTGTTGGCATTTTCCCGAATTATGCCTCGGCCCATGCGGCTTGGAAAGCCAAAGCGCAATCAACGGTGGACAATGCCCATATGCGTTATTTCGTGGTGCATCTGCACCGCCTGCTGGATCCGACCGGTTCGTAATCCGGCCCTGTCATTACTCTCATAGGATCGGCTTTTTTGCTGAAATTCGCATCATGCTGAAGGCACTGGGTAAAAATATCGTGGTCCTGAAAGGCCTCGGTCTGATCCTGGCCGGCTATTTACGGTTGGTGCGCTTCACCTCGCGCGTGACCTATGATCCGCCCGACATGCCCGAGCGCCTGCACACAATCGGTCCGATCGTGGCCGCGCTCTGGCACGGGCAGCATCTGATGGTGCCCTTTGCCAAACCGGCCGGCATGCCGTTTGCTGTCCTCATTTCGCGCCACCGTGATGGCGAGATCAACGCCTCCGCCTGCCGCAATTTCGATGTCATCCCCACCAGAGGCTCGGGTGGTCGCCCCGACCAGAGCGAGCGCAAAGGCGGAGCGGGCGGCTTGCGGTCGCTGATCCGCTTCCTGTCGGATGGCGTCAGTGTCTGCATGACAGCCGATGTACCCAAAGTGGCGCGGGTGGCGGGGCACGGCATCATCGCGCTGGCACGGCTGAGCCAGAAGGCGATTGTGCCGATTGCCGTCATTTCCAAACGCCACCATATTTTTTCCAGTTGGGATCGCGCCACCATCGGACTGCCTTTCAGCCATCTGGTGGTTGCCATGGGCGAACCGATCACGGTCGGACGCGATCTCGACGCAGACCAGCTCGAAGCCATCAGAAAAGAGCTGGAAACGCAACTCGATCTGCTGCATGAACGGTCATATCATCGGGTCGGGGAGGTTGATCCCGGCCGTGACCTCGGAACAGGACAGCGATCATGATCGGCAATCTTGCTCTGAGAATTTACAGCTTTGTGACCTCACTCGGCCGCCTGTTCGTCTATGGCCTGTTGCGCCACCGCATGGGCAAGGGCAAGGAGGACGTCGTGCGCTGGGCCGAACGGCGCGGACGCCCGTCGATGAGCCGGCCGGAAGGTCCGCTGGTCTGGGTGCACGGGGCGAGTGTCGGCGAAACCATCTCCATCCTGCCGATTGTCGACCGTATTCTGGCCGAAGGCGTCAATGTTCTGATCACCTCCGGCACGGTGACCTCGGCCCGTTTGCTCGACCGCCGTCTGCCCCCGGGCGCCTATCACCAGTATCTACCGATGGATGTCCCGCTCTATATGCAACGGTTTTTCAACCATTGGCGGCCTGATCTGGGCCTGATTGCTGAATCCGAATTGTGGCCAAACATGTTGATGGCCGCCGACAAGCGCCATATTCCGGTGGTTTTGATCAATGCCCGCATGTCCGAGCGCAGCTATCGCCGCTGGAAACGGTTCGGCCGCATCGCCCGCGCGCTGATGGGACGGCTTGACCTGTGCCTGGCCCAATCGGACGAGGATGCCCGCAGGCTCAGCGAATTGGGTGCGCCGCGTGTGACTGTCACCGGCAATCTCAAATTCGATGTGCCTGCACCGCCGGCCGACCACACCAAAGTGGCCGCCCTCGAAGGCCTGATTGCCGGTCGCACCGTCTGGATAGCCGCCTCCACCCATCCCGGCGAGGAACAGGCCATCCTTGAGACTCATCAGGCCCTGAGCGGGCAGATCCCCGATCTGCTGACATTCATAGCGCCGCGTCACCCGCAACGCGGAGCCCCGATTTTCGATGCCGCTCTGGCGATGGGCATCACCTGTGGACGCCGCAGCCAGCGGGCTTTGCCGACCGAGGAGGTCGGCCTCTATGTCGTCGATACCATCGGCGAAATGGGCTTGTTCTATCGCGTCTGTCCCCTGGCATTCATGGGCGGTTCGCTGGTCAATCATGGCGGGCAGAACCCGATTGAACCGGCCAAGCTCGGCACCGCGATCCTGCACGGGCCGCATGTCCACAATTTTGTCGATACTTATTCCCGCCTCGATCACGATCACGGGGCCCAGGAAATCAGTGCCGAAACCCTGACCGGTGCGGTGGGCGATCTGCTCGGCAATCCCGCCAGAATGCGCGAGATGAGCCGGACAGCCAGCCAGGTGATCGTCTCCCTGTCGGGCGCGGCAGACCGCACCATGAGCGAAATCGCACCCTTTCTGGTGCGTATGCACATCGAAAGCCGCTGATGCGCGCGCCGTCTTTCTGGTGGCACCCGCAACCCACCTTGCTGGCGCGGCTGCTGTCACCGCTCGGCTGGCTCTATGGCCGAATCACGGCCACCCGCATGGGGCAGACAGGCCAAAAAGCCGGTTGTCCCGTGATCTGCATCGGCAACTGGACAGCCGGAGGAGCCGGCAAAACCCCTGTGGCTTTGGCTGTGGCGGTTCTGTTACAGCAACACGGCCTCAACCCGGTATTTCTCAGCCGCGGCTATGGTGGCCGCCTGCAAGGGCCTGTTCAGGTCAACCCTGGTCTGCACGGACCGGAAGATTGTGGCGACGAGCCCCTGTTGCTGGCCCAGACCGCCCCCGCCGTGATCGCACGGGACCGCGTGGCGGGTGCGCAATTGGCCGCGCGTCTGGGCAACATCATCATCATGGATGACGGTTTGCAAAATCCGTCCTTGCAGAAAACCCTCGCCTTCGCTGTCGTCGACGGCACTGTCGGGGTCGGCAACGGCCTGTGCCTGCCTGCCGGCCCGTTGCGCGCCCCCGTCGCCGATCAATGGCCCCATACCGATGCCATGATCGTGATTGCCCGCGATCGCGAGCCCAATCACACCAGCAAAACCGTCCCCAAGCCGGTCTTTGTCGGACGCCTCGCTCCCGATCCCGCGATTATAGGCTCACTGGCTGGCAAAAGCGTGCTGGCCGTTGCGGGGATCGGACGACCTGAGAAATTCGTGCAGACCCTCGAGCAGTCGGGGGCAGGTCCCTGCACCCTGCGGGCCTTTGCCGACCATCACCCGTTTACCCGCCCCGAGATCGGGGAACTCATCCGCCAGAGCCGACAGATGCAGGCGCAACTGGTGACCACCACCAAGGATTACGTCCGCATCCAAGCCTGCGCGCCGGATCTGGCCGGACAATTCTTGGTGCTGCCCGTGCAATTCGTTGCCGAGCAGGAACACGCCCTGCTTGCTTTCATTCTGAAAGCCTGCGGGCTGGATGGACACAATCAGGATCAGGAATAAGGACCAGGGCTTGACGCCGGCACAGGATCAATCCCTGTGCGCCTGGCTCTGTTCTTTGACACGCTGCAGGACCGCATCGGTCGAGGCATAGGCCTCCTGCAGATCGACACTCCAATAGCGCAAATCGTCGATCAGGATTTTTTCAGCCGTCACGCCACAGCGCACAAAACTGCCGGGACGCACAACCGTATAATCGCCATCGAGATATTCGATCACGGCTTCTTCATCGGGTGGGCTGCGCTCAAATCGGTTCATCATTCTCTTGCTTTAGCGTGACTGTCCATCCGGCGTCAAATCGGACGTCACAGACCGGCTTTTCCGACCACTTGGGCCTCGCCGTCGGCAAAGCGCAGGCGGTAATCGGCGGCAGGACGCACCTGACCCGCGCTGTTCAGTGGCTGTCCCGCCTCGTCCAGCACCAGCACATAGCCGCGCGCCAGCACACCCTGATAGGACAAAGAGGTCAGCAACTGGCCGACATGGTCAAGCCGCTCCTGCCGCCGTTGCAATTGCAGCCGCAGGGTCTGGCGGGTCCGGGCCAGCATATCGGTGAGCCGTTGCCGGTGGTCGGCAACCAGCTTGCGCTCGGCCCGCAACTGCGCGGCTTTGGCGGCCGCCAGCCTCTGCACCAGCCCGTCCAGTCGGGCACGGGTGGCCTGCACCCGCGCCAGCGGCGCATGACGGGCGAGACGGCGCGACACCTCCACCAGACGGTTGCGGTGGCGTTGCGCCCCGCGCGACAACCCGCCATTCAGGCGTGTGGCAGCCAGATCGAGCCTCTGGCGCGCACCGGCCAGCAAGTCGGAGGGATCTGGCAAAGCGCGGCTGACCGAGCGGACATCGGAGCGGCGGCGTTCGAGCAGGCGCAGCACCGAAGCCTGCAGCCTGCGCGCATCGTCCCCCACCCGCATCATCAATTCCGAGCGGACAGGCACCACCATTTCGGCGGCCCCTGTCGGGGTCGGTGCGCGCCGGTCGGCTGCGAGATCGAGCAAGGACCAATCGGTTTCGTGGCCGATGGCGGCAATCAGCGGGATCATGGATTGGCTGGCCGCACGCACCACCCGCTCGTCATTGAAGCCCCACAAATCCTCGATCGACCCGCCACCGCGGGCGACAATCAGCACATCGGGGCGCGGGATCGGGCCGTGGTCAGGCAAGGCGTTGAACCCTTCGATGGCTCTCGTCACCTCCTCGGCGCAGGTCTCGCCCTGCACCCGCACCGGCCAGACCAGCACGTGACGGGGAAAGCGGTCCGCCAGACGATGCAGGATATCGCGGATCACCGCGCCGGTCGGCGAGGTTACGACCCCGATCACCTGCGGCAAGAACGGCAGCAGCTGCTTGCGATCCTCGTCGAACAGGCCCTCGGCCGCCAGCCGCCGCTTGCGCTCCTCCAGCTGGGCCAGCAAGGCGCCTTCGCCCGCTGGTTCCATCGTATCGATCACCAGCTGATAGCGGGATTGTCCGGCAAAGGTGGTGATTTTTCCGGTCGCGATGACTTCTAGCCCCATTTCGGGCCGGAACCGCAAACGGCTGACATTGCCGCGCCAGATCACCGAGGACAGGCTGGATTTTTCATCCTTGATGTCGAGATAGACATGGCCACTGGCATGGACCGTGACTTTTCCCAATTCCCCGCGCACCCGCACCTGTCCATAGGCATCCTCGAGCGTGCGCTTGAGCGCGCCCGACAATTCGCTGACGCTCCATTCGGGGGTATTGCCGCTTGCCTTCTGTTCCATCCCGCCATCATAGGCCAGATTCGGGCATCGCCAAACCGGGAAGAACCTGATCGGGACGAGAGAGATGGGGAATAATCACCTCCAGCCCTTTGCGACACGCGCGACAGGCCTTATGCCTAGTCGCAGTCCAGTCAAACCGGAGCGGGATTCGCCATGAAACTTTTATTGATCGGCTCGGGCGGTCGTGAACACGCCCTGGCTTGGGCTCTGGCAAAAAGCCCGCGTCTTCAAGCCCTGTTCATCGCGCCCGGCAATCCCGGGACCGCCCAACTCGGCGAGAATGTGGCACTGGACGTCACCGACCATCCCGCCGTCGTCCAATTTTGCCAAAACCGTGCCATCGATCTGGTTGTGATCGGACCCGAAGCGCCTTTGGTGGACGGGCTGGCCGACAGCCTGCGCCAAGCCGGTTTTGCGGTATTCGGCCCGTCTGCCATCGCCGCCCAGCTCGAAGGGTCGAAAGCCTTCACCAAAGCCCTGTGCGATGAAGCCGGCGTGCCGACCGCCGCCTATGGCCGTTTTACCGACCCTGCCGCAGCCCTTGCCTATGTCCGGGCACAGGGCGCGCCGATTGTGATCAAGGCCGACGGGCTGGCCGGAGGAAAAGGCGTGGTGGTCGCCCAAACCCTTGCCGAGGCCGAGGAGGCCATCACCATGATGGCTTCGGGTGGCTTGGGCGAGGCTGGCGCGCAGATTGTTGTCGAAGAATGTCTGTTCGGCGAGGAAGTGTCGTTTTTCGTGCTGTCGGATGGCGAAACCGCTTTGCCGTTTGCCTCAGCCCAGGACCATAAAGCCGTGGGAGATGGCGATACCGGCCCCAATACCGGCGGCATGGGTGCCTATTCCCCTGCCACCGTGCTGACCCCCGCTTTGACGCAACAGGTGATGGACGAGATCATCCTGCCCTCGATCCGCACCATGAAGGCGCGCGGCACCCCGTTTCAGGGCGTGCTGTTTGCCGGTTTGATGCTGACAGCCTCCGGCCCGAAACTGATCGAATATAATGTGCGTTTCGGTGACCCCGAATGCGAAGTGATGATGCCGCGCCTCAAGAGCGACCTGTTGAGCGTGCTGGAAGCCGCAGCCAGCCAAACCCTCCACACGATCACCCTCGCATGGCATGACACGACCGCGCTGACCGTGATCTATGCCGCCAAAGGCTATCCCGGCACGCCGGAAAAGGGCAGCGAGATCAAAAATCTGGAGCTGGCAAGCCAGCAGCCCGACAGCCTGATTTTCCATGCCGGCACGGCCGAAACCGCCGACGGGCGCATCATCGCCAATGGCGGACGGGTGCTGGCCGTCACCGGTTTCGGCACAACCGTCACCGGGGCCAAGGCGCGTGCCACGGCGGCTCTCGATGTCATCGACTGGCCGGGCGGCTTCCACCGCACCGATATCGGCTGGCGCGAGATCAAACGCGAACAGGGGCACTGATCATGAGCCGGATCGACCGCCAGCAGGCCTTTTCCGGCACCAAACCCGTCTCCGGTGCCCTTGCACTGCCGGTCGAACCGCTGGCGCGCTGGTGCGAGCAGACGATTCCCGGTTTTGCCGGGCCTTTGACTGCCGCCCAATTCAAAGGCGGACAATCCAACCCCACTTATGCGATTGCCGCCCGAAGCGGCGACTATGTGCTCAGGCGCAAGCCACCAGGCAAATTGCTGGCCTCGGCCCATGCGATCGACCGTGAATTCCGCGTGCTGTCGGCTTTGTCAGCGCAAGGCTTTCCTGTCGCCCGTCCGCTGGCTTTTTGCACCGATCCAAGCATTATCGGCACCGAATTCTACATGATGAGCCTCGTCAAAGGGCGGGTCATCTGGGAAACGGAGATGCCCGATGCCAGCCCGCAAGAACGCCACGACACGTTCAAAGCCATGGCCGAAACCCTTGCGCAGCTCCATTCCTATGATCCGGCAGCGCTTGGTTTGGGGGACTTCGGCAAAGCCGAAGGCTATGTAGCGCGCCAGACCCGCCGCTGGAGCGAGAATTACCGCCTCTCGGCCACCGAGGAGATCGGGGACATGGACCGGCTGATGGCCTGGCTGCCCGATCACCTGCCAGTCTCGTCGCGTGTGGCGATCGTGCATGGCGATTACCGGCTCGACAATCTGATCCTTGCCCCCGACAGCCCTGAAATTCTGGCGGTACTGGATTGGGAACTGGCCACTTTGGGCGATCCGCTGGCCGATCTGGTCTATCATCTGATGACCTGGGTCATGCCGCGCTCGGAGTCCGGGGCGGGCACGGGCAGTCTCATGGGGCAAGATCTGGAAGCTTTGGGCCTGCCGAACCTCGAACAACACGCTGCCCATTACGCACAAAAGGCCGGATTGAGCGAAATCCCGCATCTGGAAACCTATCTGGCCTATAATTTTTTCCGGCTGGCGGCGATCCTGCAAGGCATTGTCGGCCGCGTCAGGGATGGCACCGCCAGCAACGAGAATGCCGCCGCCATGGCCGCGCAGGTGCGGCCGCTGGCCAGCGCCGGTTGGGCCTATGCGCAGAAATCACGGGGCTAACCAGATTTAGCCGCGCTTTTCCGCGAAAAAATCCCGCAGCATCTGCGCCGCCTCGCTCTCGCGCAGGCCGCCATAGACATCCGGCGCATGGTGGCAGGTGCTTTGTGCGAAAAAGCGCGGACCGTGCTCGACCGCCCCGCCTTTGGGGTCGGAAGCGGCAAAATACAGCCGTCTGATGCGCGCCAGCGACAGAGCCCCCGCACACATCGCACAGGGCTCCAGCGTCACATAGAGATCACAGCCGATCAGCCGCTCGGACCCCAAAATAGCCGCTGCGGCGCGGATGGCAATGATTTCGGCATGGGCTGTCGGGTCTTTCAGCTCCATAATCCGGTTGGATCCGCGCGCCAGAACCTCCGATCCGCGCATAATCACCGCACCCACAGGCACTTCGCCACGCCCTGCTGCCGCTCTGGCTTCCGCAAAAGCCAGCTCCATCGGAGAATTCATGGCTGATATGTCGCTTTTTTGACTCATCTTGCGCCTGCCCGCTCGTCATCCGTGTCACAGTCTGCTATCAGCAGGGGATGACCGATGACAACAAAAAAGGCGGTGGACGTGGGGGCGATCGCCCTCCGCGTGACCGCACACCCCGCTCCTCCTCCTCAACCCCACGCCCGCCCTATAAGGGACGCGACGGCGACAGACCTGCGCGTGCGGATGGAGATCGTCCTTTCCGCGCAAGACCGCAAGGAGACCGCCCGTCCGGCGACCGTCCGCCACGGCGTGACGGCGACCGTCCCTTCACCCCGCGTGGTGACAGGCCGTCCTATGGCGACCGGCCAGCCCGCACCGAGGGTGACCGTCCGTTCCGGGCCCGTCCTTCGGGAGACCGCCCGTCCGGCGACCGTCCGCCACGGCGTGACGGTGACCGTCCCTTCACCCCGCGTGGTGACAGGCCATCCTATGGCGACCGGCCAGCCCGCTCCGAGGGCGACCGCCCGTTCCGGGCCCGTCCTTCGGGAGACCGCCCGACCGGTGATCGTCCGCCACGGCGTGACGGTGACCGTCCGTTCACACCACGTGGTGACAGGCCGTCCTATGGCGACCGGCCAGCCCGCTCCGAGGGTGATCGTCCCTTTACGCCACGGGGCGAGCGTCCCTCTTTCGGGGCGCGCCCGCCGCGCCGCGAGGGCGTGGCCTCCGCACGACCGCGCTTCCAGGATCGTGGCCGCGGCGAAGGCAGCACCGGCGGCAAAGAGTGGAAAGACCGCGGACCAGCGCCGCGTCAGGGCTTCAAGGATCGTATCGCCAAGGTCATGGCGCGTGCGGGCCTGTGCTCGCGCCGCGATGCCGAAGTGTGGATCGAGGAAGGCCGCGTCTCCGTCAATGGCGTGGTGCTGACCAGTCCGGCGCTGGATGTCACCGAGCGCGATATCATTCTGGTGGACGGCAATCCCTTGCCCAAGCGCGAGCGCACACGGCTGTTTCTCTATCACAAGCCGCGCGGTCTCGTGACCACCGCATGGGATCCCGAAGGCCGCCCGACCGTATTCAGCGCCCTGCCGCAAGGCTTGCCGCGCGTGGTCACGGTGGGCCGTCTCGACATCAACACCGAAGGGCTGTTGCTGTTGACCAATGACGGCGGTCTGTCGCGGGTCATCGAATTGCCCGATACCGGCTGGCTGCGCCGCTATCGCGTGCGAGCCTATGGGGAAATCACCCAGGCCGATCTGGATACGCTGCGCGATGGCGTCACCATCGACGGCATGCATTACGGTCCTGTGGAAGCCGAACTGGAACGCGAACAAGGTGACAATGTCTGGCTGACTTTGGGCCTGCGCGAAGGCAAGAACCGCGAAGTCAAAAAGATTCTCGACCACTTCGGCCTGCAGGTAAACCGGCTGATCCGGCTGTCCTTCGGCCCGTTCCAGCTCAATGATCTGCCCGAAGGGGCTGTCGAGGAAATTCGTACGGCGGTTCTGAAAGACCAGCTCGGCGATGCCCTGACCGCGCAGGCGGAAGCGGATTTCGACGCGCCGGTCTTCATCTATGAAGAAGAGGATTTCCATCCCCGCAAGCGCGAAACCGTCTATCGCGAGCACATCCCGGGCAAGAAGGAGCGCGGCTCCGAACGCGATTTCAAACCGCAAGAGGCTCCCGCCGATGCGGACGCACCGGCACGGCCCAAGCGCCGCCACCCGACCGAGCCGTTGCGCTCTGTCTGGCGGGCTTCGGACGAAGAGCCAAAATCCGACAATGCCGCCTCGCGCGGGTTCAAGCCGCGCCGCGGTGCCGATGCCGCCGAGACCCGTATGGAAAGCGGCAATCGCCCGCATATACGCCAAGGCACGGTCAAAAACCGCAAAGGGCGCGATGTGCTGGTGGAGAAAGTCGTCAAGACACCGCCGGCCGAAGAAACCCGTATCGTCCGCACGCCACGGATCACCGAGGACCGCGTGTTTTCGTCCCGTCCCGATCAAGGCGAACGCGGCGAACGCCCGCGCCGCGAGCGTCCACCCGGTGTCAGACCCGCCCGCAGCGAGCTGGAACGTCCAAGCCGCTCGCGCGATGGTGACAGGCCCGCTTACGGCGACCGTCCACCACGTCGCGATGGGGATCGGCCCTACACACCACGTTCGGATCGTCCCGCTGGCGACCGTCCACCACGTCGCGACGGGGATCGGCCCTTTACACCACGCTCGGACCGCCCCTCTGGAGACCGTCCGCCGCGTCGGGATGGCGATCGGCCCTTTACACCGCGCTCGGACCGTCCCGCTGGCGACCGTCCACCACGTCGGGATGGGGATCGGCCCTTTACACCACGCTCGGACCGTGCCGCTGGCGACAGTCCACCACGTCGCGATGGGGATCGGCCCTTTACACCGCGCTCGGACCGCCCCTCTGGCGACCGTCCCCCACGTCGAGATGGGGATCGGCCTTCGGGCGGTGGTCGTCCGCCATTCAAATCGGGTGGCAGCGGCAAACCGTTTGGCGGCAGACCGTCGGGCGGAGGGCGGCCATCGGGTGGCGGTAGGCCCTCGGGTGGTGGCAGACCGTCTGGCGGTCGTCCTTCGGGCGGCGCGCGTCCACCGCGGCGCGAGTCTTAAGCCGGGGGAAGCGACATGCGGATTGTCGCCGGACGGTTCAAAGGCCGTCCTCTGAAAACACCGACCTCGTGGGCCGTCCGGCCCACGTCCGACCGGTTGCGTGAGACCCTCTTCAATATTCTGGCGCATGCCTATGACGATCCCGTCACTGATGCACGGGTGCTGGATCTGTTTGCCGGTACGGGGGCTCTGGGTTTCGAGGCCCTCTCGCGCGGCGCGGCGCATGTCCAGTTTGTCGATGACTCCGCTGAAGGGCGTGGCCTGTTACGCGCCAATATCGAGCAATTGGGCGTGGCGGGACTGACCAAAGTCTTCCGCCGCGATGCCACCGCATTAGGCCCGATCCATCCCAACAAGCCGTTCTCGCTGGTCTTTTGCGACCCGCCTTATGGCAAGGGTCTGGGCGAGCAGGCTCTGGCCTCTGGCCTGGCCGGCGGCTGGTTTACCGAGGATGCACTGATCGTGCTGGAAGAAAGCCTCGGGGCCGACATCACCCTGCCCGCCGGCTTGGTGCTACACGAGCAACGCGATTATCGCGACACCAAAGTGCTGTTTATCGGCGTGGGATCAGCGGCGACCGAATAATCGTTCGATATCGGCCAGTTTCAGCTCGACATAGGTCGGGCGACCATGGTTGCACTGGCCCGAAAACGGCGTCGCTTCCATGTCGCGCAGCAGGGCGTTCATTTCCTCGGGCCGCAAACGACGTCCCGCCCGCACCGAATGGTGGCAGGCAAAGGTCGCCAGCACATGGTCAAGGCGGTCCTCGAGCGCGAGGGCCGAGCCCCAATCCTCCAGCGTCTCGGCCAGATCATGCACCAGGCCCGTCACATCGGCATGGATCAAGGCCGCAGGCACTTCGGCCACCGCCACCGCACCGGGTCCGAAACTCTCGATCACCAGCCCCAATTCGGCCAGAACCGCCGCCTTGTCGAGCAGTCGTGCCGCCTCGACCGGATCCAACTCGACAATCGCCGGGATCAGCAGCATCTGTCTGGCAATGCCGCGCTCGGCCCGCTCGCGCTTCAGCCGTTCATAGACGAGCCGCTCATGGGCCGCGTGCTGGTCGACAATGACAATGCCGTCCTGCGTCTGGGCGACAATATAGGTGTCATGCAATTGCGTGCGCGCAGCCCCGAGCGGGTGGGCGAGCCATGCAGAATCGGACCCTTCCGGTCCCTTCCGCATATCGGCCATCGGTGGGAGGGCGTAGTCGGACTGGCGGCTCTCGGCAAAGCCTTGCGGCAGGGATGACAAGCCGTCGGGTGCGGCGGGAGACTGTTGCCAGTCCCAGCCTCCTGCAGGCGGCATGGCGGGGCGATAGGTCGAACCGCCGAACAGGCTGGATTGGGTGCGGATTGCATCCAGCGTGCGGGTGGCGACCGTGGCCGAAGCCCGATGTCCGGCCTCTCCCAACGCCCGCTTGATCGTACCGACCACCAGCGCGCGCACCTGTCCGGCATCGCGGAAGCGCACCTCGCTTTTGGCCGGATGCACATTCACATCGACCAAAGCGGGCGACACCTGCACGAACAGCACCGCAGCCGGATGCCGGCCGGCCGGCAGCAAATCCGCATAGGCTCCTTTGACTGCACCCATCAGCAGCTTGTCCCGCACCGGACGCCCATTCACAAACAGATAGAGTCCGTTGGCCGAGGGGCGATGGGCGGTGGCCAGCCCCGCCAGACCGCCCAGACCGACATCCTCGTAATAGACATCGAGCGGCACGGCATTGCTGATGAAGGAGCGGCCAAGAACCTGCCCGATCCGCTCGATCGAGGCTTCGGCCTCGGTATCGCCGCGGGCTTCGGGATAATCGAGCATCGGCGCATCATCGCCGCGCAAAAGGAATTTGACGCGCGGATGCGCCAGGGCCAGACGCTTGATCAGATCGGCCACCGCCTGCGCCTCGGCCCGATCGGTCTTGAGAAATTTCAGGCGGGCGGGGGTCGCATAAAACAGATCCGCCACCTCGACCCGCGTGCCCTTGCCGAAGGCTGTCGGACGCAAGGGCTGCACCTGCCCGCCATCGACCGTCACCATCAAGGCTTCGCGGTCCCCGACACGGCGCGAGGTGATGGTCAGCCGCGCGACCGACCCGATCGATGGCAACGCCTCGCCGCGAAAGCCCAGCGTTTCGATGGCGAACAGATTGCCGTCCGGCAGTTTGGAGGTCGCATGGCGTTCGATACACAGGGCCAGATCCTCCGGCCCCATGCCCGACCCGTTATCGGTAACGCGGATCAGGTTGCGGCCGCCACCGGCAATAACCACCTCGATCTCGGTGGCACCGGCATCCAGCGCGTTTTCGACCAGTTCCTTGACGGCTGAGGCCGGACGTTCGACCACCTCGCCTGCGGCGATGCGGTCGATCAGGACAGGATCAAGTCGTCTGACGCTCATCGGTTTCAACCCGCTTGCCGCCTAAAGCCCGACCGGACGGCCCACCACGACAGTCAGCAATTCGCCCGCACCATAAAGCCGTTTGGCCGTGCGCACCGCATCCTCGAGCGACACGGCAGCCACCAGACCATTACGCTCGTCCAGATAGGAACGGCCCAATCCATGCGCCTTGATATGGACGAGCTGGCTGGCCAGCTTGGCCGAGGTATCAAGGCGCAGCGCATAGGAACCGATCAGATAGTTTTTGGCGGTGGTCAATTCCTGCTCGTTGGGGCCATCATGGGCCAGACTGCTGATTTCCTGTTCGATGATCGCTATCGATTCCGCCGCACGCTCGTTTTTGGTCGAGGTGCCGCCCATATGCAGTGGGCCATGCGCGAAAGGGGCCAGATGAGAAGAGACCGAATAGGCCAGACCGCGCTTTTCGCGGACTTCGCGGAACAGCCGCGAGGAGAACACACCACCGCCCAGAATATGGTTGACCACGGTGGCGGCGACAAAATCGTGATCGGTACGCGCCAGACCGGCGGCGCCAAAACGGATCGAGGCTTGCGGCACATCCAGATCGATCACTTTGCGCGTCCCGATGGCCATCGGCTGCATCAACGCCACCGGTTTGACGCCCGACTGCGCTGGCAGTGGACCAAAGACGTCATCAAGCGCGCGGGCCAATGCGTCGGGATTGATCGCCCCGACCACCACCAGATGCAGCTTGGAGCGGTTGAGCAAGGCCTCGCGTGTGCGGTCCAGATCGGCACGACCGATCTCGGGAACCGATTCCAGCGTGCCCTTCGAGGAGCGTCCATAAGGATGGTCACCGAAAGCCGTTGCAAACCACGCCCGATGCGCCATCACGTCGGGGTCGGTCGATTCATGGCGCAATCCGGCCATAATCTGCGCCCGCACGCGCTCGACCGAGTCGCTGTCGAGCCGCGCCTCGGTCAGGGCCAGACGCAACATATCAAACGCCTCGTCGCTGTGACGGGCCAGTGTGCGCAGGTGGAAGGAGGCGTGATCACGATCCGCTCCGAAACTCAATTCAATGGCAAAATCATCCAGCCGCTCCTGAAAAGCGGTGGAGTCATAAGGCCCCGCACCCTCGTCCAAGGCGCCCATCAGGCAATGCAGCAGACCTGCCCTTTCTGCCGGATCCTGCGACGTGCCGCCTTCTATGAGCCCTTCGACAGCAATGATCGGCACGGTATAATCCTCAACCAACCAGGCTTCGATGCCCAGCGGGGATACGACCGAGCGGATGCGATCGGCATGGTTGGTTCGGGCAACAGCCGCCTGCTGTGCAATCTTGGTCGGCTTGTTCATATCAGGCTGCCTCGTCTTTGATCAGAAAACCGGTGACCGAAGTCCGGGCATCAAGCCAGCGGGCGGCCTTCATCACATCCTCGGCCGTGACCGCGTCAATGGCGTCGGGCCAATGGGTCACATCCTCGATGCTGGCTCCGGTCGCCAGTGCCGATCCATACATGCGGGCCATCGCCGACTGGCTGTCCTGGGCGTAGAACGCATCGGCAATCAGGCGGGTTTTGGCGCGGGCCAGTTCCTTGTCGGTGATGCCGGTGGCCATGAAATCGGCAATGGCCTGATCCATGGCCCGTTCCAGCTCATCCAATGTCACGCCGGCATTGGGTACGGCATAGATCAGCATCCGGGTCTTATCGAGTGAAGTGGAATGATACCAGCCGCCCGCCGCGACCGCATTTTTCTGCTCGATCACCAATTGCCGGTGCAGCACGCTGGTCTGCCCGCCTGCCAGAATCTGGATCATGACCTCGATAGCCTCCGATTCCCCTTTCGCAGCCGTCGTGGCCGAGGGCACAAGGAAGGAGCGTTGCAGCGAGGGCTGTTCCACCTTGGGATCGGCCAGAGTGACCTTTTTGGCCCCGCGCAGTTCCGGCTCTTGCGGGCGTTTGCGCTTGGGCGGCTCGCCCAACGCGGGGATGGTCCCATAGGTCTGTTCGGCCAAGGCCAGCACTTCTTCGGAGGTCACATCCCCGGCAATCACCAGAATGGCATTTTCGGGGGTGTAGAAGCGGTGGTAATAGGCCAATGCCTCCTGCCGCCCCAATTGCTCGATCTCGTGCATCCAGCCGATGATCGGCGTGCCATAGGGATGGTGGGCATAAAGCGCGGCGGCAATCGTCTCCGAGAGCTGGGCGCCGGGATCGGTTTCCGTGCGCATCCGGCGTTCTTCCATCACCACATCGCGTTCCGGGATCACGACATCGTCGGTCAGCACCAGTCCCTTCATGCGGTCGGCTTCCATGGCCATCATGGTGCCGAGATGCTCGCGCGCAACGCGCTGGTAATAAGCGGTATAATCCATCGAGGTGAAGGCGTTTTCCTCGCCACCCAATTCGGTCACCACATCGGAAAACTCGCCTTGCGGATGCTTGGCCGTGCCCTTGAACATCAGATGCTCGAGAAAATGCGCAATGCCCGATTGACCGGCAGGATCATCCGCAGAACCGTTGCGATACCACACCATATGCGTCACCACCGGCGTGCGATGATCGGGGATCACCACAACATCCATGCCATTGGCCAATTTGTGATGGGCAATCTTGACGCCCGGAACCAGCGAGGGCCTGTCAGAGGAGGTTGCGGGAGAATGGGGCATCAATGATCAATCCTCTTTCACACAAACGCAGCAAGGGGGAGACATCCGGCAGGCTGGCGAATCCCTGCCGCCTCACCACCCGAGATTACAGGGCCTCGCAAACAAAATCGACCATGATCTCGCGATCATGGTCGACCCAGTCTCGACAATCACCAGTTAAACAACAGGATCAATCGTCATCATTCTGTTTAGGCTTGCGGAAGATGGCCAGGGGACTGTCCTCATCACGGGTGTCCATGGAGGAAGGCGCCATTTTTGGCTTGCTGACAGCCACACCTTCAACCGGCTTGCGATAGCCTTTGGGCGGATCGGTCAGCCATTGCCGGGGCGGCTCATAGCCCGGGGTCAATTCAGCAGCCTTGGAGAGTTTGATCTTTTCCTCGATCAGCTTCAACTCCGAGGGCGGGATCCAGGCTGACATGTTCTTGGGAGCGATCGGCTCGGCAGGAGCAGTCGGCACACCTGCGCCGGCGACACGACCAGCGCGCACCTCCTCAATGCTCAGAGGACGGGAGGGATCGACCTTCTCGACCGGCTTCCTGCGGGCCTCGGCAGCGGCGCGCTGGGCAGCTACATCGGGATCGTTGGGCCATTGCGGGGACTTGGCGACCGATTTGTCGATCGGCTTGGGCAGTTCCATTTTCGGCGGGATCACTAAAGGCGGACGCGGGCGATAATCCAGTTCCGGTTTCTCGTCCTCGATGCCCAGAATTGTTTTGCCTAAATCAATCACCGGATTTTGCGCCGCGGCGGGCATGACGGCAGCCGTGGAGAACAGGCCGAATCCGGATAGCATCAACAGAACCATCCGGAGCGTGGCATTGATCGTGAATGGCATCATTAACCGGTCCTTGAGCCGCATTTTCGGTCTCCCATGGGGGCAAATGGATCAATGCACCCCAAAAATGGCATCATGATGGCTATTTTCAAGCCTGTTCATTCGGTCCTGACGGCGGTTGCACCCGCTGCGTGACCAGAGAGTCATACAGCAGGATGCCAACCCCCGCAACGATGGCTGCGTCAGCAAGGTTAAAAACGTACCACGACCAGCCATTCCAGTGCAGATGGGCAAAATCGACCACCGCCCCGTAGGCCGCCCGATCGATGGCATTGCCAATCGCCCCGCCGGCCAGCAGCCCGAGGCCGAAGCCTAGCCATTTGTCGTCGGTGTAGAGCATCCAGACCAGCAAACCGATGGTGACCGCAATCGACACGGCCAGCAGCATATACCGCCCGACAGCACTGTCCTGCTGGAACAATCCGTAGGAAACACCTCTATTCCAGACCAGAACCAGATCGAACACCTCGTTGACCACAATTGGCTGGGTCTTCTCGATCTCGACCCAACGCAGCAGAACAAGCTTGGAGAGCTGGTCGAGGACCAGTGTGACCAGCCCGACAAAGGCCCCAAGCCGGGCCGGTGAATAGCGGATCGGATCGGTTCCCATCTCCCAGCCTTAATGCTGTGCGGCCAGCGCGTCCCATTCCCTGAGTGCCGCCGCGTCACGCGGGGTCACATCAGGATAAGCGGGATCGGCACCGATTTCGGTCGAGAACCGCCAGGAACGGGCACATTTCTGCCCCGCAGCCATCTGGTGGACCACAGCCACACCGGCCACATCATCGAGCCGGAACGCATCCACAGACCCCTCGCCTGTCTCGATCCGCAGATCGGAGGTGATACAGACATCGGCAAAATTGACGCTGGCGACCAGAGCCGCCAATTCGGGATCCTGAAGATAGACAACGGGAGCGGATTCCAGCGAGGAGCCGATATGTTTGGCCGCCCGCTCGATTTCCAGAGCACCGGTCACCACCCGCCGCACCTTGCGGATCTTGGCCCATTTCTCGTCCAGCGCCTCGTCAAGCCACGCCGCAGGGATGGCGGGGAAGCCTTCCAGATGCACGGATTCGGCGTCGGGATAACGGGCCAACCAGGCCTCCTCGCAGGTAAACACCAGAATGGGCGCAAGCCACAGCGTCACCGCGCGGAAAATCTGCTCGATACATTCCAGCGAGGCCCGCCGCGTCACGCTCGAGGGCGCATCGCAATAGAGCGTGTCCTTGCGGATGTCGAAATAGAAAGCCGACAGATCGGTGTTCATGAACAGCGACAATTCCGAGATCACCTTGCGGTAGTCATAATCGGCATAGGCTTGGCGGATCACCGGTTCGAGCGCCGCCAGACGGTGCAGCATCAGGCGCTCGATCTCGCCCATCTGGCTGGCATCGACGCTGTTTGCGGCATCGTAATGGGCGAGAGAACCCAGCATCCAGCGCATGGTATTGCGCAATTTGCGATAGGTCTCGACAAAGGTCTTGAGGATTTCCTTGCCGATGCGCAAATCATCGGAATAGTCGGACGCCGCCACCCACAACCGCAGGATATCGGCGCCGGCATCCTTGATGACATCTTGCGGCGCGGTGACATTGCCGAGCGATTTGGACATTTTCTGCCCTTTTTCGTCGAGCACGAAACCGTGGGTCAGCACCACATCGAAAGGTGCACGGCCCCGCGTGCCGCAGCTTTCGAGCAAGGAGGACTGGAACCAGCCGCGATGCTGGTCCGAGCCTTCCAGATACATCACCGTATCGCGACCCCCGTCGACCTTGCGGCGGGTGCCTGCCAGGCCGGGGAAATGTTTCGGGTCTTCGAGCGTGTAGGTATGGGTCGAGCCGGAATCAAACCAGACATCGAGCACATCCATCACCATGTCATAATCATCGGGCTTATGGCCGAAGGCGGTCAGGAACCGCTCTTTCGCACCAGTCTTGAACCAGGCATCGCCGCCCTCGGTCTCGAAAGCCTCGGCAATGGCCGCATCGACGCGCGGATCATTGAGCATCTCTTTGGTGTCGTGATGCACAAACACCGTGATCGGCACCCCCCAGGCGCGCTGGCGCGACATCACCCAATCGGGCTTGTTCTCGATCATGCCGCGAATGCGGTTCTCGCCGGTGGCCGGCACCCATTCGGTCTTGCCGATGGCGTCGAAGGCCACAGACCGCAAGGACTCGCCGAGCGCGAAAGGCTTGTCCATCGCGATGAACCATTGCGGCGTGTTGCGGAAGATGACCGGCTTTTTCGACCGCCAGGAATGGGGATACTGGTGCTTCAACCGTCCGCGGGCCACCAGATTGCCGGCTTCGATCAAAGCCTTGATCACCGCTTCGTTGGCGTCACCCTTCTCGCCCTTGTCATTGATGACGCGCTTGCCGGCGAAACCGGGGGCCTGGTCGGTATAGGCGCTGTCATCGTCGATGGTGAAGGGAATGGCGGTGTTGATGCCGCGCTCGGACAATTGGCGGCCATTGGCCATCCAGATCTCGAAATCCTCGCGGCCATGGCCGGGCGCGGTATGGACAAAGCCCGTGCCGGCATCATCGGTGACATGGTCGCCATCCAGCATCGGCACGATGAAGTCATAGCCCAGCGAGGCGAGCGGATGCGCACACTCGATCTGGCCCATCTCGGCCGCCGAGACATCGGCCTTGAAAGCCAGCGTGATCTTGGCGGATTGGGCGACCGTTTCAGCCAGATTTTTGGCCAACAAATAGAGTTCACCCTTGGCAGGGCCATAATCGCGCTCGTTGCCTGTCACCTCAAACAGCCCATAGGCGATCTTGTGGTGGTAGGAAATGGCGCGGTTGCCCGGCAGGGTCCATGGGGTGGTGGTCCAGATCACCACATTGGCGGCATCCGACAGGCCCTTGGTGACCGGAAACTTCACCCAGACCATATCGCTCTGGTGGTCGTGATACTCGATCTCGGCTTCGGCCAGAGCGGTTTTTTCCACCACCGACCACATCACCGGCTTGGAGCCGCGATAGAGCAGGCCGTTATCCTTGAACTTCATGATCTCGCGGGCAATCTGTGCCTCGGCGGGAAAAGCCATGGTCGAATAAGGGTGATCCCAATCGCCCGTAATGCCCAGCCGCTTGAATTCCTCGCGCTGGGTATCGAGCCATTGTTCGGCAAAGGTCCGGCATTCCTGCCGGAATTCCACCACAGGAACCTCGTCCTTGTTCTTGCCCTTGGCGCGATAGGCTTCCTCGATTTTCCATTCGATCGGCAGGCCGTGGCAATCCCAGCCGGGCACATAATTGGAATCGAAGCCCAGCATCTGCTGGCTGCGCGTGACCAGATCCTTCAAAATTTTGTTGAGCGCATGGCCGATATGGATGCTGCCATTGGCATAGGGAGGGCCATCATGCAGCACAAAGCGCGGACGCCCTGCCGAGGTCTCCCGCAACCGCTGGTAGAGATTGCGCTGTTTCCACCGCGCCAGAATTTCGGGTTCGCGCTGGGGCAGACCGGCGCGCATCGGAAACTCCGTCTGCGGCAAAAACAATGTTTTCGAATAATCGCGGGGGGCGGTTTCAGAATTCATGATCGTTCAGACTTCAGCATGAGTAAGGAGAAAGGGGACCGCCCGCCGATGCCGGCTGCCCCAAAGCCATTGGCCAAAGCCTCTAGCCTATTTGGACCCAAAACACCATAAGCGAGCATTGATTGACGAAAGGTCAATATC
>CANFLM010000012.1 GCA_947447895.1 Hyphomicrobiales bacterium | reverse complement strand
TGGCCACGGCCTTGTTGCCGTTGTTGACGGATACGCCGCAACGTCAGGCGCAACTGGATGCCATGCGCGAGCTTGACCAGCGGATGGCGGTCCCTGTGCCGCCAAGTACGGGCGCGGCGCGGATCATCGACACGCTCATCACACGCTAACGGCTTGTCCCAAAAAGAAAGGGCGGGATTGCTCCCGCCCTGATCTCGTTCTTCGTCAAAACAGTGCTTACCGCTTGGCGGTCGGCACATATTCGCGCTTGGCGTAGCCGGTATAGAGCTGGCGCGGACGGCCGATCTTCTGGCCCGGATCTTCGATCATTTCTTTCCATTGTGCGATCCAGCCCACAGTGCGGGCCAGGGCGAACAACACGGTAAACATCGAGGTCGGGAAGCCCATCGCCTTCAGCGTGATGCCCGAATAGAAGTCGATATTCGGATACAGCTTGCGTTCGACAAAATATTCGTCGGTCAAAGCGATCCGTTCCAGCTCGACGGCCACATCCAGCAACGGATCTTTGCTGCCGACGGCTTTCAGCACATCATGCGTGGTTTTTTGCATGATTTTGGCGCGGGGATCGTAGTTCTTGTACACGCGATGGCCGAAGCCCATCAGACGGAACGGATCGTTCTTGTCCTTGGCGCGGGCGATGAACTGTGGAATACGGTCGACTGTGCCAATTTCTTCCAGCATCTTCAATGCGGCTTCATTGGCACCGCCATGGGCCGGGCCCCACAGGCAGGCAATGCCGGCGGCAATACAGGCGAACGGATTGGCACCCGACGAACCGGCCAGACGGACGGTCGAGGTCGAGGCGTTCTGCTCGTGGTCGGCATGCAGGATGAAAATCCGGTCCAGTGCTTTGGACAGCACAGGATTGACCTTGTAATCCTCGCAAGGCACGGCAAAGCACATGCGCAGGAAGTTGGAGGTATAGTCCAGATCGTTCTGCGGATAGACGAAAGGCTGGCCGATCGAATATTTATAGGCCATTGCAGCCAGTGTCGGCATTTTGGCGACCATGCGCATGGATGCAATCATCCGCTGTGTCGGGTCGGAAATGTCGGTCGAATCATGGTAGAAAGCCGACAAAGCGCCGACCGACGCCACCATCACTGCCATCGGATGCGCATCGCGGCGGAAACCCTGGAAAAAGCGCATCATCTGCTCATGCACCATGGTATGGCGCGTGATGTGGTGCACAAAATCGGCTTTCTGGGCGGAGGTTGGCAATTCGCCATACAGCAACAGATAGCAGGTCTCGAGGAAGTCACCGTTTTCGGCCAGCTGCTCGATTGGATAACCGCGATGCAGCAGGATACCTTCGTCACCGTCGATATAGGTGATTTTGGATTCACAGCTGGCTGTCGAGGTAAAGCCGGGGTCGAAAGTAAACATCCCCGTTTGGCCATAGAGCTTGGCAATATCAACAACACTCGGTCCGATGGTGCCGTCTTTGACTGGCATATCGACCTGATGCTCGTTCAACTCAAATTTCGCGGAAACGCTCATAGCGGTACCCCCAATTACATGTTCCGATCTCATCAGCTCCTTTAGGAGGAACCACCCACTTTAACCCCTCGACATCTGTGGGAGATTGCGAGGATTGTATCAATCACCTCTCGAGATCATCACAGATGACTATCCCCAAGGCCGAAGAAGAGAACAACCATTGCTCCCTAACGCAATTTCCTGCCCTGATCAACCAGACCAATGATCAACATCGGCATGCGAAATTGGTATGACAGTTTGGTGAAACCGCCTGAGGTGGACTGCTATTGGTTCAAACACCCGCCACCGCTTGACAGTTCAGCTGCCGATCTGGTCATCGATCCGCGCCAGACACTCCGCCTGACCCAGCACCGCCATGACATCGAACAGGCCAGGCGAGGTCGAGCGACCTGTCAAAGTGGCGCGCAAAGGCTGGGCAATTTGGCCCAGTTTGATGCCCTTTTCGTCGACTTCATGCCGGATGGCTGCCTCGATCGTATCAACCGTCCAGTCATCAAGGGCGGCAAGGCGCGGGCGGCAGGCTGACATGATCTCGCGACCGGCCTCGATCAATTGTGTCGCCTTGGCCTCGAATGTCAGGGGCCTGACGGCATAGAGATAATAGGCTTGATCCACCAGCTCGACCAAAGTTTTGGCCCGCTCCTTCAAGCCTGGCATGGCAGTCATCAACTGGTCGCGCAAAACCGGTGTCATCGCCGCAGGCCATCCGCGATCACCCTTGTTGACCTCGAGCAGATCGGCAATCGCATCCACCAGTTCGGCATCACTGGATGCGCGCATGTAATGGCCGTTGATATGTTCGAGCTTGGCAAAGTCGAAGCGCGCGGCCGAACGGCCAATGGCCGGAAGATCGAACAGGGAGGCCATTTCCTCGGTCGAGAAAAACTCCTGATCGCCGTGGCTCCAGCCCAGACGGACCAGATAGTTGCGCAGAGCGGCTGGCAGGTAGCCCAGAGCCTGATAGGCCTCGACACCCAAAGCCCCGTGGCGTTTCGACAATTTGGCTCCGTCGGGGCCGTGGATCAGCGGAATATGCGCCATGATCGGGACTTCCCAGCCACAGGCCTGATAGATCTGGGTCTGGCGGGCGGCATTGGTCAAATGGTCATCCCCGCGAATGATATGGGTCACGCCCATATCATGATCGTCCACTACGACGGCCAGCATATAGGTCGGGCCGCCATCCGAACGCAACAGAACCAGATCGTCGAGATCCTTGTTCTGCCAGGACACGCGTCCCTGCACCTGATCCTCGACAATGGTTTCGCCTTCGAGCGGTGCTTTGAGGCGCACGACGGGTTTGACGCCTTCCGGCGCATCCGAGGCGGGGCGGTCGCGCCAGCGGCCATCATAGCGCATCGGCTTGCCTTCGGCGCGGGCTTGCTCGCGCATGGCGGTCAGTTCCTCGGGCGAGGCATAGCAATAATAGGCCTTGCCGTCGGCAAGCATTTGCAAGGCGACTTCCTGATGCCGCTTGGCGCGGGAATACTGGTAGACCACCTCGTCGTCCCAGCCGATGCCGAGCCATTTCAATCCGTCCATGATCGCCTGAATGGCGGGCTCGGTCGAGCGTTCGCGGTCTGTGTCCTCGATCCGCAGCAGCATTTTGCCGCCGAGATGGCGGGCATAGAGCCAATTGAACAGCGCTGTGCGGGCTCCGCCAATATGGAGAAATCCGGTCGGGGAGGGCGCAAAGCGGGTAATCACGGGACGTGTCATCAGAATTCCTGAACCAAATTCAATTTGAAGTTGCGCGACCGGCAGACTGCACGGGGCAGACTGTAGCCGTCTCATCCCAGTGCATTAGCATCTTGCTGCGCGTAGGTTAAGAGCAGAGCATGGCCGATCAGCCAACTAAACCGCAAGATCGTTATAAAATCGGCACTTTAGCAGCCGAGTGGCCGTTTGCGCGGCTTTGGCGGGGTTATCGGCTGCAAACCGGATTGTTGGGTGGGCGTTGGTCCATCTGGTTTTCGATCGAAATCGAGGCCCGCCGGCTGTTTGTGTGGTTGCCGCTCGGGCTGATCATCGGCGTTTTGTTCTACACCTCGGCCGATCAGGAGCCGCATTGGTTGGCGGGCACCCTTCTGACCTGTGGTCTGGCGGGTTTGGTGTGGGCGCAACGCCATCACCATGGTTTTGTCTATTTTTTGTTGGTGTTTCTGGCCTCCATCGCGTTCGGCTTCACCATTGCAACGCTGCAAACCCTCCGGACGGCCAAGCCCGTGCTGACCGCTCCCTATTTCGGCTATGTGACGGGCTGGATCGAGGAGATGGATTGGCGCGAGGGAAGCGTCAGGATGATGATGCGGGTTGAAACGCTTTATGTGGGTAAAATGACGGCTCCGGCCGACCGGCCCGCCAAGCTTTTTCGTATCCGCGTGACCTATTCCGGTCCTGTGGCTCTGAAAGCCGGCGACCGGATCAGGGCTGCGACGCGTCTTCTGCCTCCGCCCGGACCAGTTGTGCCGGGAGGCTATGATTTCCGATTTGATGCCTTTTTCAAACAGATTGGCGCGGTCGGATCGCTGAGCGGAACGGTCACGGTGCTGCGCCCGCCCGATCTGTCGTTGAGCCAGCGGTTCTGGACAGATCTCGACAATCTGCGCAACCATATTACCAGGCGCATCACCAGCACCATCGGCGGGCAGGCGGGGGCTGTCGGAGCCGCCCTCGTTACCGGCAAGCGCGGAACGATTGATGACAGCAGCAATGACATTTTGCGCGCTGCAGGCATTTATCACGTGATCTCGATATCCGGTCTTCACATGGCCATTGCCGCTGGATTTGCCTTCACAACGGCGCGTTTGGTCCTGTTATTGGTGCCCGGTCTGGCCCTGCGCACCGATATCCGCCGTTGGTCGGCTTTCGCAGGCATGGGCGGCGCTGTTGTCTATGATCTGTTTGCCGGTTCGGACATCGCCACTGAACGCTCGATGCTGATGTCGGTGGTGTTTTTCGGGGCCATTCTGGCCGGAAGGCGTTTGCTCTCGATGCGCAACTGGGCTGTGGCTGCAATCCTGCTGGTGATCCTCGAGCCGCAAGGCGTGTTGAACCCCGGGTTCCAGATGTCGTTCGCGGCCGTGGCGGCATTGATCGCCCTCTATGAACAAAGACCCAATCTGGTCGGTTTCGAGGTCAACCATTCACATGTTCCGCAACACGATCTCCCGCTAAAACATCCAAAATCCAAATCGGTAAGCCCGATCGAACGCCTTACGAAAGGGGCCTGGACGCTTTGCGTCGATATTGTGCTGACGACCCTGATGGCCGAACTGGCCACAGCCCCGTTCGGCCTGTTCCATTTCCACATGGTGCAAACCTATGGCATCATCGGTAACGCGATTACCTTGCCGTTCGTGTCGCTGATCGTGATGCCGTCCGCTTTTATCGGCATGTTCCTGTTGCCGTTCGGTTGGGATGCGCCTGTCTGGCAGATCATGGGTTTCGGCGTGCAGGGCGTGCTGGATATCTCCAGACAGATCGCATCATGGCCCCATGCCACCCTGATTGTCGCAGGCTTTGGTGCCGGGCCGCTGCTTTGGCTGACGGCCGGACTGGCTTTTCTTGCCTTGTGGATCAGCCCGATCCGCTGGATCGGCTGTGCCGGCCTGCTGGTCGGTCTCGTATGGCTGATCGGATCGCTCCATCATGAGGATGTGCTGGTCGGTCGCGAGGCGCGGTTTATCGCCGTGCGCGGACCCGATGACCGCCTGGCTTTTGCCGGACGCGGCATCAACCGCTTTTCACTGCAACACTATCTGCACGAGGATGGCGATGGCCGACCGATCACCAATCCCGATCTGCTCAAGCCGTCGGCTTGCGACCTGAATGCCTGCACACTGCCGATGCGGGATGGCCGGAGTGTTGTGCTGCTGTTGCCGCAAACAGAAAAGGCAGCCAGAAAACCTACAACGGAGGTTTCGCAACGAACTGCCGAACGTCGCAAGCAGCAATGGCTGGACAGGATCTGTCGCACGGCCGCCGTGATTATCACGTCCGATCAGAGCCAGTTAGACGCAATCAGGCAAAGGGGTCTGCAAGTCTCCAGCACAAGAGACGGAAAGGGAGGGCAGAATCCCCCCTCCTGCCATGCGCTGATCATCACACCGGACTTGATTACCCAGCAGGGGCCGATCTCGCTGAAAACAGGACGTGACGGCCAGATGGTCATCACAACCCATAATCGGGCCAGTTGGAACAGGCCATGGGCGCCGAAATCCGGATTGATGCAGGGTCAAGGCAATCAGGTGGCCGATCGACCGCTCTGAGGCTCAATAACGCCGGAACAGGCTGACCAGACGGCCCTGGATCCGCACACGGTCGGTGCCGAGAACGCGGGTCTCATAGGCCGGATTGGCCGCCTCAAGAGCAATGGATGAACCATGACGGCGCAGGCGTTTCAAGGTGGCTTCCTCGTCGTCGATCAGGGCCACGATGATATCGCCGTTATTGGCCGTATCCTGACGGCGGATCACCACCGTGTCACCGTCATTAATGCCGGCTTCGATCATTGAGTCCCCGCGCACTTCGAGGGCGAAATGCTCGCCCGAACCGAGCATGTCTGGGGGCATGGAAATGGTATTGCTGCGCGACTGGATAGCGCTGATCGGCGTGCCAGCGGCAATCCGCCCCATCACGGGAATGGATATGACCTCGGCTGGTGCGTCATCATCATTGTGGGAATGGGGTGATGCTGGAGCAGCAGCGGCTGGGCGGACCTTGCCCAGCGATCCTTCGATCACGCTGGGGCTGAACTTGCCGCGCGGCACACCACCCACCACAGCCTGTTCCGGCAATTTGACAATTTCCAGAGCACGGGCGCGGTTCGGGAGACGGCGGATAAAGCCGCGTTCCTCGAGGCCCATGATCAAACGGTGGATACCGGATTTTGAACGCAAATCGAGGGCTTCCTTCATTTCGTCGAAGGAAGGGGGCACGCCATCCTCTTGCAGTCGTTGCTGGATAAAGCGCAAAAGCTCGTGTTGCTTACGGGTGAGCATCCAATCCATCCTCGATACGGTGGCCAAATCGGCATCAAAGCGAGCGACTCAGCAAAAACAAAAGGCGAACAACATATATCTGTTCCCGTTGCGTTCCGCAAGCGAACCTCGTCCCAAAACGTGACAAGGACAATAAACTGTTAAAGCAGAATGATCCGGCAGGTATCGTGCTTTTTGGCGGCCGGCGCAAAGGGCGCGCGGATCAGCAACGCCTGTGCCTGCGACATCAGGCCGAGCATCGACGAATCCTGGCTGCGGAATGGTACGACCACTGGCAGCCCCTGATGGGTTCCGGTTATGGTGGCGCGCATGTAATCCTGCCGCAGGTCGTTCTCCTTGAGATCGCAACCCAGCATGGCCTGAATTGTCGTGTCATGGCGGGCCGTCACATCCCCCGACAGGGATTTGATCAGCGGGGACAGAAAGATCTGGGCGCAAATGATCGACGACACCGGATTGCCCGGCAGTCCCAAAATCCGCATGCGGCCGAGCGATCCGAAAATCAGGGGTTTGCCCGGCCGCATGGCAATCCGCCAGAAACCCAGTGTCATGCCGCGTTGCGCGAGGCTTGACTGCACCAGATCGCGATCACCGACCGACGCGCCCCCCAAAGTGACCAGCACATCGGCTTGCTGGTCCTCGGCACTCTGGAATGCGGCTTCCAGTGCCTCATGCGTGTCTTTGGCGATGCCGAGATCCAGCGCAATGCCACCAAGGGCTTCAACCATGGCGGCGACCGCGAAATGGTTGGAGGCAACGATCTGGTCGGGACCGCAGATTTCACCCGGTTGCACCAGCTCATCACCCGTCGCCAGAATCGCCACACGCGGTTTGCGGATGACACGCAGGTTCGGGTGCCCCATTGCGGCGGCCAGAGAGAGCGAGGATGGGGACAGGCGTTGCCCGGCGGCAAGCAAAAGATCGCCCTCGTTGAAATCCAGTCCGGCCGGACGGATATGGCGAAGGCGGTCCGTGTCATGGGTGGGGATAATCGAAGCTCCGTCCACGCGCACGTGTTCCTGAATAACAATCGTATCGGCCCCCGCAGGAATGGGAGCGCCGGTAAAAATCCGCACACATTCGCCATTGCCCAGTTGCCCGGAAAATCCCAGACCGGCGGCAGATTCACCGATCAGCCGCAGCGGATGATCGATGGCCAGATCGTCTGAGCGCACGGCATAGCCATCCATGGCAGAGGCGGCAAAGGGGGGCTGGGTGCGCAGAGCCGCCACCGGTTCGGCCAGCACGCGGTGATGGGCCAGACGCAAGGGCACAGTCTCGGCCTCAAGCACCTCGACCCCGTCAAGAACTTGCGCCAGAGCATCCTCAACCGACAGCAAAGCCATCATCACACCCCGTCAGCGACCCAATGGCCGGAGCGGCCACCTTTTTTCTCGACCAAGGTAATGTTGGAAATCACCATCGAGCGGTCGGCCGCTTTGACCATGTCGTAGATTGTCAGGCAGGTGACCGAAACAGCTGTCAAAGCTTCCATTTCCACGCCCGTCTGCCCTGTCACCTTGGCCATGGCGCGAACCTGCAGGCCTGGCAGTTCTTCATCCAGCGCGATTTCGACAGCCACTTTGGTCAACAGCAAGGGATGGCAGAGCGGGATCAATTCATGGGTCCGCTTGGCGGCCATTATGCCAGCAAGCCGTGCTGTGCCTAAAACATCACCCTTCTTGGCGTCGCCCGACTTGATCAAAGCCAGCGTGGAGGGGGCCATTCTGACCTGGCCAATCGCCACAGCCTCGCGGCTGGTCATGGCCTTATCGGCCACATCCACCATATTGGCGGCGCCTGTTTCGTCCAGATGTGTCAAATGGGCTGGATTCTGTGGCATCAGGCCGTTGCCTCCGCCCCGAACAACAGGGTCCGGGTCGCCTTGGTCACATCATTTTGACGCATCAGGCTCTCACCGACCAAGAACGTGTTGATACCGACCTTCTGCAGGCGGACCAGATCCTCATGGGTGTTGATGCCACTTTCACCGACAATCATGCGGTCGGCAGGAATCATTGGCGCAAGACGTTCAGAGACGGCAAGATCGGTGACAAAACTGCGCAGATCGCGGTTGTTGATCCCGATCATTTCGGCTTCAAGCGTCAAGGCCCGTTCCAGTTCGGCTTGATCATGCACTTCGATCAGCGAGTCCATGCCGAGCAGTGTGGCGGTTTCGACCAGTTCGCGGGCCAGATCATCCGACACCGAGGCCATGATCACCAGAATACAATCCCCGCCCCACACACGGGCTTCATAGACCTGATAGGTATCGAACAGGAAATCCTTGCGCAAAGCGGGCAGGGAGACAGCCTCGCGGCTTCGGGTCAGAAATTCGGGTGCACCCTGAAAGGAGGGCGTATCGGTCAGGACCGACAAAGCCGATGCTCCACCGGCCTTATAGGCCTTGGCCAGACTGACCGGCTCGAAATCGGCCCTGATCAGACCTTTCGACGGGCTGGCTTTCTTGATTTCGGCGATCAGAGCCGGACGGTTCTGCTGGTGGTGATGTTTGAGAGCCTTGGCAAATCCGCGTGTGGGAGCGCAATCAGCAACCATCGCTTTCAAATCGGCAAGCGGACGGGCAGCTTTGGCCGCAGCAATTTCTTGACGCTTATAGGTTTCGATTTTCGCCAGAATATCGCTCACGCTCATGCCTCCGTCGAAGCGGTTATCAGCGCTTCGAGTGTTTTGCGGACACGGCCATCGTCAATGGCGGCTTCGGCCAGTTCGGCGGCCAGTTTGGGCTTGTCGGCGCGTCCGGCCACCATCAGGCCTGCCGCGGCATTCATGACGGCAATATCGCGATAGGCCGTCCGCTTGCCTTCCACCACATCGCGCAGGGCTTGGGCATTATAGGCAGCATCTCCCCCCTTCAACCCTTCATGCGCGCCGCGCTTCAATCCGAATTCTTCCGGTGTGATGGTGAAATTGCGCACCATGCCGTTCTCGAGCGCACTGACATAGGTTTCGCCCGTGGTGGTCAGTTCGTCCAGTCCGTCCGAGCCGTGGACGACCCAGACGGTTTCCGAGCCCAAGGTTTTCATTACATGCGCCAGGGGTTCAACCCATGATCTGGAAAACACGCCCAAAACCTGACGTTTGACACCGGCCGGATTGCACAACGGGCCAAGCAGATTGAAGATGGTGCGTGTTCCCAGTTCGACCCTGACTGGTGCGACATGGCGCATGGAGGCGTGATGCGTGGGGGCGAACATGAAACCGACATTGGCCTTGGCAACGCAACGCGCCACGCCTGCCGGATCAAGTCCGACTTTAACGCCCAGCGCGGTCAACACATCGGCCGTGCCCGATTTGGATGATGCGGCCCGATTGCCGTGTTTGGCCACCGGCACACCGCAGGCCGCCGTAATCAAAGCGGCCAGTGTCGAGACATTGTAGGATCCCGAATTATCTCCACCTGTACCAACAATATCAATGGCATCAGGCAAAGTGTTGACACGCAGCATCCGAGAGCGCATGGCAATCGCGGCTCCCGTGATTTCGTCCACAGTTTCACCGCGCACCCGCAAGGCCATCAAAAACGCACCGGTTTGAGCCAAGGTGGATTCACCCGACAGCATCACCCCGAAGGCATGTTCGGCCTCGGTCTGGGTGAGGGGGCTACCGGTGGCGACTTTGGCAATAATCGGTTTGAAGGAGTCCATCAGATCTGTTCCGGTTCAATGGGCAAGCGGGGAGCGTTTGTGCTGGGCGTTCCAGACGGCGGCGAGATCGAGAAAATTGGCAAAAATCGTCAATCCATGTTCGGATAGCACACTTTCCGGATGGAACTGCACAGCGTGCATGGGAAAGGTTTTGTGCGAGACCGCCATCACCAGACCATCATCCGTTTCCGCGGTGATATCAAGAGCCTGCGGCAAGGTGCTGCGCTCGACAATCAGGGAATGGTAGCGGGTCGCCATGAACGGCTGGTTGATGCCGCGGAACAATGTCTGGCCGCGATGCTGGATCTGCGAAATCTTGCCGTGAAAGGGCTGCGGCGCGCGCACTACATCACCGCCAAAGGCCTGGCCGATGGCCTGCATGCCCAGACAGACGCCAAAAATCGGGATTCTGTTGCCCAGTGTCTTGATCACATCCAGGCAGATACCGGCCTCGTTGGGGGTGCAGGGACCGGGAGAAAGAACGATCGCATCCGGATTGGACGCGGCGATGTCATCAATGCCCATCGCATCATTGCGCACAACCGTCACTGTCGCCTCGAGCCTGCCGAGATCGTGATACAGGTTATAGGTGAAGCTGTCGTAATTATCGATCAGCGTGATGTTCATCGAAACATCCTTGTTGGATACGAGCCCATTATTGCCCACGCTTGCCCTGCGAGGCAAATCTGACGGCCTCCTCTGCGGCACGAAACAGGGCTTTGGCCTTGTTGATACATTCGTTCTGTTCCGATTTCGGCACGGAATCATAGACAATGCCGGCACCCGCCTGCACCCGCATCAGCCCGTCCTTGACGATGGCCGTGCGCAGGACGATGCAGGTATCCATATCGCCATTGGCCCCGAAATAACCGATACAGCCGGCATAGATGCCGCGCTTGTCCTTTTCCAGCTCGTCAATGATCTGCATGGCCCGCACTTTCGGGGCGCCCGATACCGTGCCCGCCGGAAAGCCGGCCACCAGGGCATCCAAAGCGTCGAAACGCGGATCAAGTTCGCCTTCGACATTGGAGACGATATGCATGACTTGCGAATAGCGCTCGAGAAAGAAACTGTCGGTCACCTCCACCGTGCCGATTTTGGCAACACGGCCGACATCGTTGCGACCGAGATCGAGCAGCATCAGATGTTCGGCCCGTTCTTTCGGATCGGCCAGCAATTCGCGTCCCATCGCTTCGTCTGAAGCAGGTGTGGCCCCGCGCGGTCTTGTGCCTGCGATAGGCCGCAAGGTTACTTTTCCAGCCCGCGACCGCACCAGAATTTCGGGCGAGGAGCAAACCACCTGAAAATCGACGAAATCGAGATAGCACAGATAGGGCGCGGGGTTGACGCGGCGCAGAGCGCGATACAGCGCGAAAGCGGGCAGGTGGAATTCGGTTTCGAAGCGTTGGGACAGGACAACCTGGAAAATATCGCCCGCCGCAATATAGGATTTTGCCTTTTCCACCATGGCGAAATAGTCCGCCTCGGTTGTATTGGACTGCGGGGTGATCGAGAGTGGATCACTCTGCTCGTCTTGAACGGTCAGCGGAATGGCCTGTTCCAGCGCCTGCGATACACGCTCGACCAGATCACACGCATTTTCATAACAGGCCAAGGCTGTTTGCGCTGCTTTGACGCGGCAGGGCACCACAATGGTGATTGTGTCTTTCACAGCATCGAAAATGACCATCACGGTCGGACGGACCAAAAGGGCATCGGGCAGGTCCAACGGATCGGATTTGGCAGGACCCATCCGTTCCATCTCGCGCACCATGTCATAGCCGAGCGTGCCGAAAATCCCAGCCGCCATCGGGGGCAGGTCGGGGCGGTCGGGCAGGGCGCTTTCTTTTAGCAAGGAGCGCAGGGACACAAGTGGCTGATCTGGGCAGGCAACGAACTGTTGCGGATCGTGCAGGGCAGCGCGGTTGATTTCGGCCCGGCCCGCAAAGCACCGCCACACCACATCGGGAGCAAGCCCGATCATCGAATAGCGGCCGCGCACCGCCCCGCCTTCAACAGATTCGAGCAAAAAGGCATGGCCATTAAAGGCCGCACGCAGTTTCATGAAGGCCGAAACCGGAGTTTCAAGGTCTCCCACCAACACGGTATGCACCAGTTGCGGGAGGCCCTTGTCGTAAGACGGTGTAAAACTGGCTAAAGACGGGCTGAGCGTCGTGCCAACCATCAATTCGTCTTTCCGATCGCGGCCTGGATTGCGCCTTCAAAGGTCTTGACCCCGAGGGTCTGGCGGGTCTGGGCCACGAATTGGGCGATGATGTCATCCCCCAGAGCCATGGCGAATTCGCCGTTCATCCCTTTGCTGGTCTCGTCATTGGCCGGTGCAACCACGGCGGATTGAACATACAGGATCACACGCTGGTCAGAGGCATCCCCCAGCGACGAACTGGCCTGGGCAACCTGTGTCAGGAAGGCCTGCGCCAGTGCCGTTGCTGGCAAGCCCTTGTCGCGTGAGGCGCGGGTTGCGCCCTGCACGGTCAACAACGGGGCATTGACGGCTTCGGCAACGGCAGAGATCGGCGAGCCCTGATTGATTTTCTGAACCAGTTCGGAGGCCTTCTGGCTGATCAACCGGCTGCGTTCGTCCTCGAGCCAGGCTGCTTTGACCTGCTCGCGTGCTTCATCGAAACTGCGGTCCCGCGAAGGCGTAATCCCGTCGACGCTGAACCAGACATAGCCGCCATCGCGCAAAGCCAGCGCTTCATTGTCAATATTCATTTCGCTGCCGAAGACAGCAGGGATCACGGTAGCAGGATCGGTAATAGTGGTGAGCAGGGCGCCAGATTTGTCACGGCCCGAGGCATCCACCGCTTCCACCTTGGTGAAAGGCAATTTCAATTCGCTGGCAATGGCCTGCAACGGCTTGGCGGAGGCGCGCTGGTCTTCCACCGCGTCATGCAGATCGCGCAACTTGTCACGGCCTTTCTGCGTTGCCAATTCGGACTTCAAGGTCTGCGAGACCTTGTCGAAGGGCAGTTCCTCGGCCGCAACAATCTGGACCACCTGAAGCAGGATCGGCCCGAATTTGCCTTCGATCGGACCGACAAGCTGATTGGCCTGGGCCGTAAAGGCCGCATCGCGCACGGCCTGATCGGCAATGTCTTCGCGCTTGACCAGACCGAGGTCGGTATCATTGGCGTTCAAGCCGAGTGTGGCTGCAATTTCTGCGAAGGTTTTGCCGGCCTTTTGGGCTTCCAGTGCAGACGCAGCCTTGTCCTTGTCGGACAGGATGATCTGTTTCAGCATGCGCCGTTCCGGCATCGAGAAACGGGTTGCCTTCACGCGGTCATAAAGGCCGGTGGCTTCGGCATCGGTTATGCTGGCAGGATCGACCAGTTCACCGGCTTTGAGCACCAGGAGGCTGGCCGCACGATAATCGGGCGCACGGAATGCCGCCTGACGCTCGGTATAGAATGTTTTCAACTGCTCGTCCGTGGCATCGGTGATGGGGCCAAGCTGGTCAGCTGCCAGCACGAAAAACTGCACGTCACGCTGCTCGCTGCGATAGCGGTTGAGGGCCTCAAGCCCGGCTTTGGGTGTCTGGATGCCGCCGGCGAGGCTTTCGGCGATCTGGCCGCGCAGATAGACGAGACGCTGCGAGGCAATGAAATTGCTTTCGTTGAAGCCGTTATTGCGCAAAGCCTCATCGAAAATCGCCCGATTGAACTTGCCATCGGGGCCGGCAAAATTGGGATCGGCCAGCACGGCTTTGGCAATGGTTTCATTGTTGATTGCCAGACCCCAGACGCGCACCTGCTCGTCAAGGGCGGCATCATTGATCAGGCGTTCGAGCACGCGGCGATCCAGGCCGAAGCTGAGAGCCTCTTGCGCGGTCAGATTGCGGCGGATGCGGCGGGAAATGTTCTGGATTTCAGTTTGATAGGCTGAACGGAACTCGGCCAGCGAAATTTCGGTGGAACCGACGGTTGCGGCATTGTTGGTGCCATAGTTTTTTACCATGTCGCCAATGCCCCAGATGGCAAAGCTGAAGATCAGTGTACCGAAAAGAATCGTGATGACGATTCGTCCGAGCCAAGATTGTCCTGCCTTGCGAAAACCCTGCATCATGGGATGTGCCGTCCGTTGTCTGTCGCTTGGGGTTCGACCTTCTACATGGTCTCACCGTGTTGCTTATTATGAAAAAGATTTGTTCTGCTAGCACAGTTTCGGGAGATTTGTCGCTCTTTTTTGCATGGAATAACCTGCGTTCCGGCTGAAATGGGCATGCCTTGTCATTATAGACAGTTGACGGGCCCAATCCCTCTGTTATCGACAGGCCATGTTGACAGCAGGAGAACCGATCATGCCGGCCAAATCCACCGTGAAGCCCAAACCATTGGTCGCAGGCAACTGGAAGATGAACGGCGCGCGCGCCTCCTTGAATGAAATCACCGTGATGGGGCTGGCCTATGACGCCGATCTGCGGCGCAATGTGGATCTGCTGATCTGTCCGCCATCGCCCTTGCTGTACCCAGCTGCGACCACCGCACTTGGCACCGGCATTGCCATTGGGGGGCAGGATTCGTCCGAGAAAATATCGGGAGCCCATACCGGCGATGTATCGCCCAGCATGGTGCTGGATGCGGGCGGTAGCATGGTGATTCTGGGCCATTCCGAACGGCGCACCGACCACAATGAGAAAGACACTCTGATCGAACACAAGGCCTGTGCAGCCATTGCAACAGGCCTTGTGGTAATTATCTGTGTCGGCGAGACGCGTGCAGAGCGCGAGGCGGGCAGGGCTCTGGCTGTTGTACGCCGCCAGTTGCGTGGCTCGATCCCCCGTTCTGCCAACGCCCAAAATCTGGTGATCGCTTATGAGCCCGTCTGGGCGATCGGCACCGGCCTCACGCCCACTGCCGCCGACGTGGCCGAGGTGCATCTGGCCATCCGGACGGATTTGAAAAAACTGCTGGGCAAACAGCAAGGCGAGATGGTGCGTATTCTCTATGGCGGCTCGGTGAAGCCCAGCAATGCCAAGGAATTGCTGTCGGTCGACAATGTCAACGGCGCTCTGGTGGGTGGGGCCAGCCTCAAAGCGGCCGACTTCATGGCCATTGCCGAAACCTATCGCTGATCCGCTTGGGCGTGAGGGATGGCCATCTGAGGGCTGTCTTCCCGCTTTCATCCGGCGTCAGAGCGTGCTAAAGGGCCAGTTATCTTGTGTTCGCAACCAGCGAACCCTTCCTCTTTGGTGTGACAACTATCATGCAACAAGTGCTTATCGTCATTCATCTGCTGGTCGTTCTGGCCCTGGTCGGTGTCATTCTGCTGCAGCGTTCCGATTCCGGCGCTTTGGGCGGTCTTGGCGGCGGCGGTGGCGTTTCGGGCTTCATGACGGGGCGTGGCCAGGCCAATGCGCTGACCCGTGCGACCGGTATTCTGGCCGCCTGTTTCTTTGCGACCAGCATTGCGCTGGCCATTGTCTCGGGCGCCACACGCGAGACCCGTTCGGTGATCGATGATGCGGCCAGCAAATTGCCGGCCCAGTCGGCTCCGGCTGGTGGTGTGCTCGACCAGCTCAAGGCCATCGACCAGAAGGCGCCTCCTGCCTCGGGTCCGCAAGTGCCGACGACACGCTAATCACCTTCCACCATCAAGGGCCGGTTTTTCCGGCCCTTTTTATGTGGGACAGATGTTGATCCGGCTGTGGATTGCGGCTCGGTCCAGCAGACTTCCCCTGTGCGAATCATTTCAGTTTGATAAGGATGAACCCCCATGGCGCGATATGTTTTTATCACAGGCGGCGTGGTTTCCTCCTTGGGCAAAGGGCTTGCTTCTGCGGCTCTTGGTGCCCTTCTTCAAGCGCGTGGCTACACAGTCCGTTTGCGTAAACTTGATCCTTATCTGAACGTTGATCCGGGCACGATGAGCCCCTATCAGCACGGAGAAGTGTTCGTGACCGATGACGGTGCCGAAACCGATCTCGATCTCGGCCATTACGAGCGGTTTACCGGCCGTCCGGCCTCCAGGGCCGATAACATCACCACGGGCCGCATCTATCAGGACATCATCACCAAGGAACGGCGCGGCGATTATCTCGGTGGCACTGTGCAGGTCATTCCGCATGTGACCAACGCGATCAAGGATTTCGTGCTCGAGGGCAATGACGGCGTTGATTTCGTGCTTGTTGAAATCGGCGGCACGGTCGGCGACATCGAAGGCCTGCCGTTTTTCGAGGCCATCCGCCAGTTGGGCAATGATTTGCCGCGTGGTCATGCCGTTTATGTACACCTGACACTGCTGCCCTATATTCCGACCGCTGGCGAGCTTAAAACCAAACCGACCCAGCATTCGGTCAAGGAATTGCGCTCGATCGGCATCCAGCCCGATATTCTGCTGTGCCGCTCTGACCGTGAAATTCCGGCCGAAGAGCGTCGCAAACTGGCTCTGTTCTGCAATGTGCGCGAAGGCGCAGTGATCGAAGCACGTGATGTGGCCTCGATCTATGATGTGCCTGCTGCCTATCACAAGGCCGGTCTGGATCAGGAATTGCTCGCCGCGTTCGGCATCGAACCCGCGCCCAAGCCGGATTTGAGCCGCTGGGATGCGGTGTCCGAAAGCATCGCCAATCCCGAAGGGGAAGTGACGATTGCGATTGTCGGCAAATATACCGGCATGAAGGACGCCTATAAGTCGTTGATCGAGGCTCTCGCCCATGGCGGTATCGCCAATCGGGTCAAGGTCAAGCTCGACTGGATCGAATCCGAGGTGTTCGAGAGCGAAGACCCTGCTCCCTTGCTCGAGCATGTGCATGGTATTCTCGTGCCGGGCGGCTTTGGGCAGCGCGGCGCCGAAGGCAAGATTGCCGCAGCCGGTTTCGCCCGCAGCCATAAAGTGCCTTATTTCGGCATTTGCTTCGGGATGCAGATGGCCGTGATCGAGGCTGCCCGTTCCTTGGCCGGGATCAAGGACGCCAATTCCACCGAATTCGGGGCCTGCAAGGAGCCTCTGGTCGGTTTGATGACCGAATGGATGCGCGGCAACGAGCTGGAAATCCGCGCCCAGGGCGGCGACCTTGGCGGCACGATGCGTCTGGGGGCTTTCAAAGCCAAGCTCGATCCCAACAGTCATATTGCAGCCGTTTACGGCTCGACCGACATCGAGGAACGCCACCGCCACCGTTACGAGGTCAACATGTCCTATCGGGCGGCGTTGGAGGCCAAGGGCATGCAATTTGCGGGTGTGTCACCCGACGGTCTGTTGCCCGAAACCGTCGAATTCCCCGACCATCCGTGGTTCATCGGCGTGCAATACCATCCCGAACTGAAATCACGTCCGTTCGAGCCGCATCCTCTGTTTGCCAGCTTTATCGCTGCAGCCGTCGAGCAAAGCCGCCTGGTTTAATCGCCCTTGCGGGCAGCACTTGCCCGCAAGTCTGATTGAGACGGGGCCGCAAACGGGGTATAGAGGTCTATGACCAACGCACACAGCATCCCCGCCATTGTTTCCGCCGGTTCCGTCAATTTCGGCAACCACTTGCCGTTTTCGCTGATGGCTGGCCCCTGCGCCATGGAAAGCCGCGACCATGCGCTGTTCATGGCGGCCGCTTTGCATGAAATCACCCGAAATCTCGGTATCGGGCTGGTGTTCAAAGCCTCGTTCGACAAGGCCAACCGCACCTCGTCCAAAGGGCGGCGCGGGATTGGCCTGTCCAAGGCCATGGATGTATTTGCCGAGATCAAAAGCAAATATGGCCTGCCGGTTGTCACCGATATCCACGAGCGTGAACAGTGCAAGCCTGTCGCCGAAGTGGTCGATATCCTGCAAATTCCCGCCTTTTTGTGCCGCCAGACCGATCTGTTGATCGCTGCCGCTGAAACCGGTCGGGTGATTAATGTCAAAAAGGGCCAGTTTCTGGCGCCTTGGGACATGAAAAACGTCGTGTCCAAAATCACCGAAACCGGAAACCACCATGTGATGGTGACCGAGCGCGGGGCCTCGTTCGGCTATAATACGCTGGTTACCGATTTTCGCGGTCTGCCTTTGATGGCGCAGGAAACTGGCGCACCGGTGATTTTCGATGCCACCCATTCGGTCCAGCAACCGGGCGGGCAGGGCGCCTCTTCGGGCGGGCAACGCGAATATGTCCCCGTTCTGGCCCGCGCCGCTGTGGCCGTGGGTGTGGCTGGCCTGTTCATCGAGAGCCACGACAATCCAGCCGAGGCTTTTTCCGATGGCCCCAATATGGTGCCGTTGAACGAGATGGAAGCCTTGCTGAAGCGATTGATGGCGTTTGATGCTGTGGCGAAGGGCTGATCTTCGCTACGTTTTTATTTTAAATCATTGAAAACAATAGATTGTCATGGCCGGACTTATTCCGGCCATCCACGATATGCTTTCAACAGGCCAATTAAGACATGGATATCCGCCACAAGGGCGGGCATGACAGGATGTTGGTTTCGATAAGGAATTTGATTGCTCACCGCCCCCGATAGGGCGCAACGCCCTGATCCGGTAGCCACAACCCTTCGGGCGGCTTGCCGGTTTGCCAGAACACGTCGATCGGGATGCCGCCGCGCGGATACCAGTAACCGCCGATGCGGAACCATTCGGGTTCCAGCAGGTCGACCAGACGCTTGCCGATGCCGACCGTGCAATCCTCGTGGAACGCCCCGTGATTGCGGAAGGCACCGAGATAGAGTTTTAGAGATTTGGATTCGACCAGCCAGGCGCCGGGCAGATAATCGATCACCAGAATTCCGAAATCCGGCTGTCCGGTGACGGGGCAGATCGAGGTGAATTCGGGGCAGGTAAAACGCGCCAGATAGGATGTGCCCTGATGCGGGTTTGGCACACGGTCGAGCACCGCCTGTTCGGGCGAGGCGGGCAGGGCGGAGGCTTGGCCGAGATGCAGGGGGGAGCCATGCTGGATTGTCTCGGTGGTGTGCGATGTCGGGCCGTGCGGTATCTGGGTCATAAGCCTGTCACAATCTTGCTGTCAGTAATGCGCGTGTGATCGATTGTTTGCTTTCTATCCTGAGGGTGGCGTTCAAGTCGAGTGCGTAAACGCGCAAAATGAAACCCTCGACCTTTTGCGCCCTTTGCGGACCAGTCCGAATAGCCTATGACAAAACAATCATTTGACGGAGAGCCCCATGACCGAGATTGTTGATATTATCGCCCGCGAAATCCTTGATAGCCGTGGCAACCCGACTGTTGAAGTCGATGTGATTCTCGAAGACGGCTCCTATGGTCGTGCAGCTGTTCCTTCGGGCGCGTCAACCGGTGCGCATGAGGCTGTCGAGCTGCGCGATGGTGACAAATCCCGTTACGGTGGCAAGGGTGTGCTGAAGGCGGTCGAAGCGGTCAACACCGAAATTCTCGATGCGCTCGAGGGCTTTGATGCCGAAGAACAGGTGTTGATCGACGAAGCGATGATCGAACTCGACGGCACCCCCAATAAATCCCGTCTGGGCGCCAATGCCATGCTCGGCGTGTCGCTGGCTGTGGCCAAAGCTGCGGCCGAAGCCCGCGCGCTGCCGATCTACCGTTATGTCGGCGGAACCTCGGCCCGCATCTTGCCGGTGCCGATGATGAACATCATCAATGGCGGCATGCATGCCGACAATCCGATCGATTTTCAGGAATTCATGATCATGCCGGTCGGTGCAGAAAGCTTCTCGGAAGCGCTGCGCATGGGTGCCGAAATTTTCCACACGCTCAAATCCTCGCTGAAACAGGCCGGTCACAACACCAATGTGGGTGACGAGGGCGGTTTTGCCCCCAATCTGCCTTCTGCCGAAGCGGCTCTGGATTTCGTGATGCATGCCATTGCCAGTGCAGGGTTCCACCCCGGCAAGGATGTCATGATCGCCCTCGATTGTGCCTCGACCGAATTTTTCAAGGCCAACAGCTACCATTACGAGGGCGAGGGCAAGGTGCGCTCGATCGAGGATCAGGTCGCTTATCTCGCCAAGCTCGTCAACGCCTATCCGATTGTCTCGATCGAGGACGGCATGTCGGAAGATGATTGGGCCGGCTGGGCTTTGCTGACCAAGACCATCGGCCACCAGTGCCAGCTGGTCGGTGACGACCTGTTCGTCACCAATGTGGCGCGCCTGTCCGACGGGATCCGCAACAATGTGGCCAATTCCATTCTGGTCAAAGTCAACCAGATCGGCACGTTGACCGAAACACTCGCTGCCGTCGATATGGCGCATCGGGCCGGTTATACCGCCGTGATGTCGCACCGTTCGGGCGAGACCGAGGATTCCACCATTGCCGATCTGGCCGTGGCAACCAATTGCGGACAGATCAAGACCGGATCGCTGGCCCGCTCCGACCGCACGGCAAAATACAACCAGTTGCTGCGCATCGAGCAGGAATTGGGCGCACAGGCCCGTTTTGCCGGCCGTGACGCCCTCAAAGCCCTTCGCGTCTGATACTGATGCTTTCAGCCTAACGGTTTGCGGGAGGTCCGGTTGGGCCTCCCGTTTTTATATCGGATAACACTTTTTCAACCATTGACCGGGCATAGTGGCTGTTATGGTTGTTCGGAAACGATTTCGCGGTTTTGTTTTATGGCTCGCCCTTTACGGCATTGCGGGCTCGGCATCCTATTATTTCATCTATCATGCCCATAACGGCAATCGCGGTCTGGAAACCAAAGAAGCCCTGACCCAGGCCCTTGATGTGCTGGACAAGGAATTGCAGGCCCAGCAGGCCGAGCGCGAGCGTTGGCAGATCCGCGTCGATGCCTTGCGCAACGAGCATATCGATCGTGATTTGCTTGACGAACGGGGTCGGATCGGCCTTGGCCGTGTGCAGCGCGGCGATGTCGTGATCATGGATCAACCGCGCAATAAATCCGACATTCGCTAGCCCGTTCCAAGTCGCATTTATAATGAACCACATTTAGGTTCATTATGATATTTATAGCGTTTTCAATGGTTTAAGCCATATAAATCTTTTTCTTATCCGTGTTTTTTGCCCTCGTCATCTCAAACAATTTCGTCTAAAGTTTATGAAAGAGTTTTATAGAGGGGGACGATCATGGCTGTTGCCGCCAAGGCTGGAAGTCAGAACAAATCATCACCGGGTAAAGCAGGGGCAGCGCGTGGCGCGCGGTCATTGACACGCCGCACCAACGGTCCCGTTGCTTTGAGCAAGGATGAAGAGGTCAGCGCCTATCGCGACATGCTGATGATCAGACGCTTCGAGGAAAAGGCCGGCCAGATGTATGGCATGGGCCTGATCGGCGGTTTCTGCCATCTCTATATCGGTCAGGAAGCGGTTGTGGTCGGGATGCAGATGGCATCGGCCAAAGGCGATCAGGTGATCACCGGCTACCGCGATCACGGTCATATGCTGGCCTGCGGCATGGATCCCAAAGGAGTGATGGCAGAATTGACCGGTCGTTCCGGCGGTCTGTCGCGCGGCAAGGGTGGTTCGATGCACATGTTCAGCGTCGAAAGCAATTTTTACGGCGGGCACGGCATTGTCGGCGCGCAGGTCTCGCTCGGCACCGGCCTGGCCTTTGCCAACCACTACCGCAATGATGGCCGGGTCTCGATGACCTATTTCGGCGACGGCGCGGCCAATCAGGGCCAGGTCTATGAATGTTTCAACATGGCCGAACTGTGGAAGCTGCCGGTTGTCTATGTGATCGAGAACAACCGTTATGCGATGGGGACGGCTGTGAGCCGCGCCTCCGCGCAGACCGATTTCTCCAAGCGTGGTGTCTCCTTCAATATTCCCGGTGAACAGGTGGACGGCATGGATGTCCGCGCCGTGAAGGAAGCTGCCGAACGGGCGATCCAGTGGTGCCGTGACGGCAAGGGGCCGTATATCCTTGAGATGCAGACCTATCGCTATCGCGGCCATTCGATGTCCGACCCTGCCAAATACCGCTCCAAGGATGAAGTGCAGAAAATGCGCGAGGAGCACGATCCGATCGAGCAGGTCCGCCGCCGGTTGATTGAGGAATGGAAGATTAGTGAAGACGAGTTGAAGGCCGTGGACTCCCATGTCCGCGAGATTGTGAATGCGGCAGCCGATTTTGCCACAACCAATCCCGAGCCCGATCCGTCCGAACTCTACACGGATATTCTTCGCTAACTTATTTGGCCGCCGCCAGCGCGATGCGCGCGGCGCGAACCTCGGAGCACGAGATATGTCAATCGAAGTCCTGATGCCCGCTCTTTCGCCAACCATGGAAAAGGGCAATCTCTCCAAATGGCTGAAAAACGAAGGCGATGCCATTAAGCCCGGTGATGTGATTGCCGAAATCGAAACCGACAAGGCGACGATGGAAGTCGAAGCGGTCGATGAAGGTGTGCTGGCCAAGATCCTTGTGCCGGCTGGCACCAATGATGTGCCGGTCAACCAGTTGATCGCCATCATTGCTGCCGAGGGCGAGGATGTCAGCAAAGCGGGCAGCGCGCCTACTGCTGCACCGGTTGCTGTGGCGGCTCCTGCTGCAGCACCTGCCGTTCATGCCAGCGTGCCGGCAACGGCCCATCCCGATATTCCGGCCTATGATGCTTCGGGTGAAATTCCCCATGGCACGGAAATGGTCCCGCAAACCATGCGCGAAGCCCTGCGTGACGCCATGGCCGAAGAAATGCGTTCCAACGAGAGCGTGTTTGTGATGGGCGAGGAAGTGGCCGAATATCAGGGGGCCTACAAGATCACCCAAGGCCTATTGCAGGAATTCGGTCCGCGCCGCGTCATCGATACCCCAATTACCGAGCACGGTTTTGCCGGTATCGCCGTGGGCGCGGCTTTGACGGGCCTGCGTCCGGTCCTTGAATTCATGACCTTCAACTTCGCCATGCAAGCCATTGATCATATTATCAATTCGGCGGCTAAAACCCTTTATATGTCGGGTGGCCAGATGGGTTGTCCCATCGTGTTCCGTGGTCCGAACGGGGCTGCAGCACGCGTTGGCGCCCAACATTCGCAGGATTATTCGGCCTGGTATTCTAACGTGCCCGGCCTGCTGGTGGTCTCGCCCTCCAATGCCGCTGATGCCAAAGGCTTGTTGAAAGCCGCGATCCGCAACCCCAATCCGGTTGTATTCCTTGAAAACGAAATTCTCTATGGTCAGACCGGCATGGTGCCGAAGATGGACGATTTCGTTCTGCCTATCGGCAAGGCCCGCATTGCCCGCACAGGCAAGGATGTCACCATTGTGTCGTTCTCGATCGGCATGACCTATGCGCTCAAGGCTGCCGAAGAACTGGCAACCCTTGGTATCGAGGCGGAAGTAATCGATCTTCGCACCATCCGTCCGATGGATGTCGACACCATCATTGCCTCGGTCCGCAAGACGGGTCGTTGCATCACGGTGGAAGAAGGCTGGCCGCAATCGGGTATCGGTTCGGAGATTTCGGCGCAGGTGATGGAAAAGGCGTTCGACTATCTCGACGCCCCGGTCATCCGCATCACCGGCAAGGATGTACCGATGCCTTACGCGGCCAATCTTGAAAAACTGGCTCTACCCAATGTTGGCGAGGTGGTTGAAGCCGCCCGCGCTGTCACCTATCGCTAAGGGGAGACGACCATGTCCGTCAATGTTTTGATGCCCGCCCTGTCGCCCACGATGGAAAAGGGCAATCTGTCCAAATGGCTCAAGAAGGAAGGCGACGTCATCAAATCCGGTGATGTGCTGGCCGAAATCGAAACCGACAAGGCGACCATGGAGGTCGAGGCGGTTGATGAAGGTATTCTGGCAAAAATCGTTGTGCCTGCCGGCACCAATGATGTGCCCGTCAACCAGCTGATCGCCGTGATTGCTGCCGAAGGCGAGGACGTATCCTCGGCAGGGTCTGCAGCCGCTCCGGCCCCAGCTGCGCCGGCCCTAGCTGCTGCTGTCGCAGCTGCTGCACCTGCATCGCCTGTTGCGGCACCTGTTGCAGTCGCCCATGTCCCGCAGGCTGGTTCGGGTTCCAAAGTGTTTGCGTCACCGCTTGCCAAGCGGATTGCCAAGGATGGCGGGCTTGATTTGTCCCGTGTCACCGGCAGCGGCCCGCATGGCCGCATTGTCGAGCGTGACGTGCGGGCGGCTCTGGCCGGTGGTGTGTCAGCACCAAAGGCCGCATCGGCCCCGGCGTCAGCTCCGGTTTCGGCGCCTGCCGCTGCACCGGCTATCAGTGATGACCAGACCCGCAAGCTGTTTACACCGGGCAGCTTTGAAGAGATTCCCCATGACGGCATGCGCAAGACCATTGCACGCCGCCTGACCGAGGCCCGCCAGACCGTGCCGCAATTCTATCTGACGATGGATTGCGAAATCGATGCCCTGCTCAAGCTGCGCGAACAGATCAATGCCTCTGCCCCGAAAGACAAAGAGGGCAAGGTGGCGTGGAAAGTGTCGGTCAACGACATGGTGATCAAAGCACTTGCGCTCGCATTGGTGCGTGTGCCGGATGCCAATGTGACCTGGACCGAAAGCGCGATGCTGAAGCACCACCATGCCGATGTCGGCGTGGCTGTGGCTTTGCCCGGCAACGGTTTGATCACTCCGATCATCCGCAAGGCCGATACTGTTACTCTGTCCGGCATTGCCCTGGCCATGAAGGATTTTGCCGCTCGCGCCAAATCCCGCAAGCTCAAGCCTGAAGAATATCAGGGCGGCACGACGGCTGTTTCCAATCTCGGCATGTTCGGCATCAAAGATTTCACGGCCGTGATCAATCCTCCCCATTCCACCATTCTGGCGGTCGGGGCGGGGGAGCAACGTCCTGTAGTCAAAAACGGGGCTCTGGCGATTGCCACCGTGATGAGCATCACCCTGTCGTGCGACCATCGTGCGGTTGACGGCGCCCTGGGGGCAGAACTGATTGCCGCCATCAAGGTGCTGATCGAAAACCCGATGAGTTTGTTGGTTTAATGGCTTATTCGGTTCCAATCCGGTTTCGGGTTGGGACCTCCGGCTGTGTGATTTCAAGGAGCAGCGATCATGTCTGATGCGGTTTATGATGTCCTGATTATCGGTGGTGGTCCGGGTGGCTATGTGACGGCGATCCGTTCGGCCCAACTGGGTTTCAAGACTGCATTGGTGGAGCGCGAACATCTGGGCGGTATTTGCCTCAACTGGGGCTGTATTCCGACCAAAGCCTTGCTGCGCTCGGCTGAAATCTTCCATTACGCCAATCATGCCAAGGATTACGGGCTGACCTTGAACGGCTCGATGAGCGTCAATGTTGCCGATGTGGTCAAGCGCTCGCGTGGCGTGTCACAACAGCTGAATGGCGGCGTGGCCTTCCTGATGAAGAAGAACAAGGTCGATGTGATCTGGGGTGAAGCCCGGATCACCAAAATCGGCGAGGTGTCGGTCGGCAAATCCACCAAGCCGGTCGTCGAGCCGCAAAACCCGATTCCCAAAGGCGTACTGGGCGAGGGTGTCTACAAGGCCAAACATATCATTGTCGCCACCGGTGCGCGTCCGCGCGTTCTGCCCGGTATCGAGCCTGACAAGAACCTGATCTGGACCTATTTCGAAGCCATGGTGCCCAAAACCATGCCGAAATCACTGATTGTGATGGGTTCCGGTGCCATTGGCATCGAATTCGCCTCCTTCTATCGCACCATGGGTGCGGAAGTGACCGTGGTCGAGGTGATGAACCAGATACTACCGGTTGAGGACGCCGAGATTGCCGCTCTGGCGCGCAAGAGCTTTGAAAAGCAGGGCATCAAGATCCTGTCCGGAGCCAAGGTGCTGGGCGTCAAAAAAGGTACGGATAGCGTGACAGCGACCGTGCAGGATGAAAAGGGCGCAACCACCGAGATCACGGCCGACCGGCTGATTTCTGCTGTCGGCGTTGTCGGCAATATCGAAAATCTCGGACTTGAGGCATTGGGTGTCAAAACCGATCGCGGTTGCGTGGTCACCGACGGCCTGGGCCACACCAATATTGCCGGCATTTATGCCATCGGCGATGTGGCCGGCCCGCCGATGCTGGCGCACAAGGCCGAGCATGAGGGCGTAATCTGCATCGAAGGCATCAAGGGCCTGCATGTGCATCCGATGGACAAGCTGAAAATTCCGGGCTGCACCTATTGCCATCCGCAGGTCGCCTCGGTCGGCCTGACAGAAGCCAAGGCCAAGGAGCAGGGCTACACCACCAAAGTGGGTCGCTTCTCCTTCATCGGCAACGGCAAGGCGATTGCTTTGGGCGAGCCTGAAGGCATGGTCAAAACCGTTTTCGATGCCAAGACCGGCAAATTGCTGGGTGCGCATATGATTGGCGCGGAAGTGACCGAATTGATCCAGGGCTATGTTGTCGCCATGACGCTGGAAACCACCGAAGAAGATCTGATTCACACGGTCTTCCCGCATCCGACCCTGTCGGAAATGATGCACGAAAGTGTGCTCGATGCCTATGGACGGGTGATCCACGCCTGAGGGCGGGGAGAGACGGCTTTTGTCTGACTGGCTTTTTCGAAACGGGTGACCTATCTGATCGGGACAACCCGATCAGCACTAGAAGCGAAACGAGTGACCTATGGCCACGGTGATTGACCTGCTCAACAAGGATCCGCGCAAAAAGGCGGTTTCTTCCGTGCGCCATCCCGAAAAGGCGCATCGTGCCGACCAGCCGATGATGCAAAAGCCGGACTGGATCAGGGTCAAGGCACCGGGTTCGCCCAAATGGGCCGAAACCCATGCGATTGTGAAGGAGCATAAACTCGTCACGGTCTGCGAGGAGGCCAGCTGCCCCAATATCGGCGAGTGCTGGGAGAAAAAGCACGCCACGTTCATGATCATGGGTGACACCTGCACGAGGGCCTGTTCGTTCTGCAATGTCAAAACCGGCATGCCGAACAGCCTTGATGCGCTCGAGCCCGAGCATGTGGCCGATGCTGTCGCCAAGCTGAAGCTGCACCATGTGGTCATCACCTCGGTCGACCGCGACGATCTGGCCGATGGCGGGGCCGAACACTTTGCCCGCACCATCCGTGCCATCCGGCTTGCGGCACCCGACACGACAATCGAAATTCTGACCCCCGATTTCTTGCGCAAAGACGGCGCATTGGAGGTTGTGGTGGCGGCCAGGCCCGATGTGTTCAACCACAATCTGGAAACAGTGGCCTCAAACTATCTGACCGTGCGCCCCGGCGCGCGTTATTTCCATTCCATCCGCCTGTTGCAGCGCGTCAAAGAGCTGGATTCCAGTATTTTCACCAAGTCCGGCATCATGGTCGGCTTGGGCGAGGAAAGGAACGAAGTTCTACAATTGATGGACGATCTCAGATCAGCCGACGTCGATTTCCTAACCATCGGCCAATATCTGCAACCGACCAAAAAGCATCATCCGGTCTTGGGTTTTGTGACACCCGACGAATTCAAGGCCTATGAAACGGTCGCCTATACCAAGGGATTTTTGCTGGTGTCCTCCACACCGCTGACACGCTCGTCGCATCATGCGGGCGAGGATTTCGCCCGCCTCAAAGCCGCGCGTCTGGCCCAAACCACTGCGGTTGCGGCACGCTGAGATGCCCAGTTTCCAATCCTCGCGTGAGGTCGCTTTTACCCCGCAACAGATGTTCGATCTGGTGGCCGATATCGAAGCCTATCCGCAATTCCTGCCACTCTGCGAGGGGCTGACCATCCGCCGTCGCCTGACCAACGAGGCGGGGCAGGAAGTGATGGTGGCGGATATGAGTGTCGGCTATAAATCCGTTCGTGAAACCTTTACCAGCCGCGTCACACTGGTGCCTGACACGATGGATATTCTGGTCAGCTATCTGGAAGGCCCGTTCAGCCACCTCGACAATCGCTGGCATTTTGCCCTGTCGGAAACAGGCTGCAAGGTGTCGTTTTACATCGACTACGAATTCAAAAGCCGCATGCTGGGCGTGTTGATGGGCGCCATGTTCGACAAGGCTTTCAGGAGGTTTTCGGAAGCGTTCGAACAGAGGGCAGGGGAAATTTACAGGTAAGGGGAGCTGTAGTGCATTTCAGCACTCATCTGTCATGACCGCCCATGGGGCGGTCAACTCATTTAGTTCCCGATTTTTGTCATGGATGGCCGGTATAAATCCGGCCATGCCCGAAATCCTCTGAAGATGCTTGTTCTAGCTCTTTCGCCCTCAAAGAGCGGCTTCGAACATATCCAGCGCCTGGTGCATCGAGGATTGTCTGACCGATTTGCGGCCCAGATCACCGAACAGGCAACGCTGGTGCTCGGTTTCTTTGCCTTGGGCTGCAATGGCGAAGTGGACGAGACCAACAGGTTTTTCTTTCGTTCCGCCAGTCGGGCCGGCGACGCCGGTGATGGCAATAACTAGCGTCGCTTTTGAACGTGCGAAACCACCCTCGGCCATAGATATTGCAACCTGACGGCTGACAGAACCGTGTTCGGCGATCAATTCGGCAGGCACGCCGACCAGAGCGGTCTTGGCATCGTTGGAATATGTGACGAAAGCGCGGTCGAACACATCGGAAGAACCGGAAATATCGGTCAGGAGGGCCGAAACAAGCCCACCCGTGCAGCTTTCCACGGTGGCAAGCCGGACGCCTTTTTCACGACATTTCTGCAGCAATACGGCTGCGCGGTTTCTCAATTCGACTTCAAACATGGTCACTCCCACTCAATCCGGCAACAGAACAGTCGCAATGGCTTGTGCTGCCAGGCCTTCGCCGCGTCCGGTAAAACCCATCTTTTCCGATGTCGTTGCTTTTAAGCCAATTTTGTGGATTGGCAAACCGCATAAACGACTGAGGACGGCAAGAATATCCTTGCGATGCGGCCCCAGACGCGGGCTCTCGCACACAAGCGTAATATCGACATGCACAAGGCGGCCACCGCGCTGGCGGATACGGTCGACGGCGAATTCCACAAAACGGTCTGATGAAGCCCCGCGCCATTGCTCGTCCGAGGGCGGAAAATGCTGGCCGATATCACCATCCGCCAAAGCCCCAAGCAGAGCATCGGTCAGGGCATGCAGGATCACGTCTCCATCGGAATGGGCCCGCACGCCGCGATCATGGGCCACCCTGACGCCACCCAACCAGACATGGTCACCGGTGGTGAAGGCATGGACATCATAACCCAAGCCGGTCACAGGGATCAGTGCGATCTGCATCCGGGACTCGCTCATACGGAAATCATCCTCCAGCGTCAGTTTAATATTGTCGGGATCACCTTCAAAAAACTGGACCGGATGGCCGGCCAGTTCCATGACGGCGGCATCGTCGGTCAAATCATGCTGTCCGGCTAAGGCGGCCTGGCGATGGGCGGCAAGCAGTGCGGCAAAGTTGAAAACCTGCGGCGTTTGCACGGCCCGTAGCCGAGAACGTTCTGCCGTCCCGCCAACCAGTCCCGCCTCATCCACCCATTTCAGCGTATCGGTCACGGCCAGTGCCGGTATCGCGGCAAGGGAATGGACGGCCATGTCCAAGGCACGGTCCAGCAGAGCGGCCGACACAAACGGGCGGGCCGCATCATGGATCAGCACGGTTTGATATGTGTGGTCCTGCGCTTCGGCAACACTGTGCAAGGCCTCAAGTCCGGCCTTGACGGATGCCTGGCGCGTTCGCCCGCCTGATACCACAGGCAACAGGCGTGTCTGGTCTGCATGGTCAAGCCGGTCGATGCAGCCTTGGTAAAGTGCGAGGTCATCGGGATGGATCACACATTGCACCGGATGGATGCGGGCATCGGCCAAGACGGCTCTCAACGTCTGCACCAGCACCGGTATTCCCATCAATGTGCGGTATTGTTTCGGCAAGCCTCCACCGGCCCGATGGCCACGCCCGGCTGCAACCAGAACAAGCGGCACAGATGATCGGATATGGTCTGCTTGGTTCATCATGCCTTGTTTGATGTCGCGGAAATCAGGTCCGGTCAACCAGGGAAACGAAAGACCGCCTCTTTCTGACCTGTTTTGTGCAACTCATTTTGCCGCACTGCAAAAAATACGGTAAGAGTAGGGACGTAATTTTCCTATTGTTCGAGAGAACCGAGACAATCCGGATGGCCCTCCCTGCAATAAAAATCGGATCCCTCCAGCTTGACGGTTGCACAGCTGTTGCGCCGATGTCGGGTGTCAGCGATATCGGCTTTCGCCGGATCGCGCGGCGGTTCGGTGCGTCGATGGTGGTATCCGAAATGGTTGCCTCCGACCAGCTGGTGTTGGGCGATCACGAATCCGTGTTGCGGGCCGAAGGGCAGGGCGTTGATCCGCATATCGTGCAATTGGCCGGCTGTGATCCGCGCTGGATGGGCGAGGCGGCGCGGATGTCTGAGGCCTCGGGAGCGGCGGTGGTCGATATCAATATGGGCTGTCCGGCCAAAAAGGTAACCGGTGGCGAGGCCGGATCGGCTCTGATGCGTGATCTTGACCATGCTTTGCGGTTGATCGAGGCTTGCGTCGGTGCCGTGTCCATTCCTGTAACTGTCAAAATGCGGCTGGGTTGGGACCATCAATCCCTCAATGCACCCGAACTGGCCCGACGGGCCGAGCAGGCCGGTGTCGCACTCGTTACGGTGCATGGCCGCACCCGTTGCCAGTTTTACAAAGGGCAAGCCGATTGGGCAGCCGTTGCAGCGGTCAAGCAGGCCGTATCCATTCCCGTGCTGGTCAATGGTGATGGCCACACTTTAGCCGATGCGCGGGCCATGCTGGCGCAATCGGGGGCTGATGGCGTGATGATCGGCCGTGCGGCCATGGGCCAACCGTGGCTGGTCGGCGATATCGCCCGCGGTTTGCGTGATGATTGTATAGACACTTTGCCCGACCACCTGCCAGAAACCAAATGTGCGGCTGCTTTGGAGCATTATGACAGCCTTCTATCGGTTTACGGGCATGCCATGGGTATTCGCCACGCCCGCAAACATCTGGCGGCCTATGCCGAGCACAATGCCGATCCGGTCAATTTTACGGCGGAGCATCGTTTGCGCATGGTGACCAGCACCGATCCCCAAGAGGTCCGTTCCTTGCTTGCTCTTATTTTCGCCACAGAAAAGCCAAGGCCGGTTTCTATGGACGAGAGCCACCGGGGCCATGCCGAAGGATGAACCAATGAGCGAGCCTCTTCCCCCTCTGCAATCCATGCGTGCGGAAGCCATTATTGGTTTGCTGCCTTTGCCTGTGATGGTTGTGAACCAGTCCGATCAGGTCATTGAGGCCAATTCTGCGGCGGAATCCTTCTTCCAGACCAGCCGGAGCATGTTGAAGCGGTTGTTTTTGAAACAATTGCTGCCATTCGGCTCGCCCGTGCTCGAATTGGTACAGGCGGCACGCGACAGCGGAGGCAGTTATAACGAATACCGGATCGATCTCGGCACGCCCCGGATCGGGCTTGACCGCATCGTTGATGTGTTCATCGCGCCGACCGGAGACAACCAGGAAGAGGTTGTCATTGTGCTTCAAGAAAAGACAATTGCTGAAAAAATAGACAGACAGCTGACGCATCGTGGGGCAGTGCGCTCGATTTCAGCCATGGGATCGATGCTGGCCCATGAGATCAAGAACCCGCTTTCGGGAATTCGCGGGGCTGCCCAATTGCTCGAACTCTCGGCATCTGACGAGGACCGTGAGTTGACCCAGCTGATTTGCGATGAAACCGACCGGATTGTCACACTGGTCGACCGTTTCGAGGATTTTGCCGATGGGCGGCCCGTGCAGCAGGAACCCGTCAACATTCATTCCGTTCTCGAACACGTCAAAAAACTGGCCATGTCAGGCTTCGCCCGCCACATCCGGTTCAGCGAATCCTATGATCCTTCCTTGCCTCCGATGATGGGCAACCGTGACCAGCTCGTTCAGGTTTTCCTGAATCTGGTGAAAAATGCGGCAGAAGCAATTGGCCGCGATACGGTGGATGGCACGATCGAACTGACTTCGGCCTTTCGGCCCGGAGTGCGCATGAGTGTGAACGGCCGACCCGGAAAAGTGGCCTTACCGCTTGAAATCTGCGTACGTGACAACGGCCCGGGCATCCCTTCGGAATTGACCCGACACTTGTTCGAGCCGTTTTTCTCGACCAAGAATTCGGGAAGTGGCCTCGGTCTTGCATTGGTTGCTAAGATCATTGGAGACCATGGCGGCGTGATCGAGTTTGATACGGTTCCGAGACGGACGACTTTCCGGATTCTGATGCCCATGCATATCGCCCGCGATGGTCGCACGGCTGAGACGGAGATATAGGATGCCGCAAGGCACAATTTTGGTTGCTGACGACGACGCCGCCATCCGCACCGTGCTGTCACAGGCACTGGGGCGAGCTGGTTATGAGGTTCGCACCACGGGACAGGCGGGCACACTCTATCGCTGGGCGGCGGCCGGTGAAGGGGATCTCATCATCACCGATGTCGTCATGCCCGATGAAAACGGCTTCGATCTTGTTCCGCGCATCAAAAAAGTCCGTCCCGATGTGCCCATTATCGTGATGAGTGCGCAAAACACCTTTATGACCGCCATTCGCGCCAGCGAGCGCGGCGCCTATGAATATCTGCCCAAACCCTTCGATCTCAAGGAATTGATCGCCATTGTCGGCCGCGCCATGAGCCGGCCGAAATCGACTGTGGCCGAGGACCCCGACCATCCCGAGGATATTCCGCTGGTCGGCCGTTCGCCGGCCATGCAGGAACTCTATCGGGCATTGGCGCGGTTGATGCAGACCGATCTGACCGTGATGATCATGGGAGAATCCGGGACAGGCAAAGAACTCGTCGCCCGTGCCTTGCATGATTACGGCAAACGCCGCCGCGGTCCGTTCGTGCCGGTCAATATGGCGGCGATCCCGCGCGATCTGATCGAAAGCGAATTGTTCGGCCATGAAAAAGGCTCGTTTACCGGCGCCCTCAACCGCGCTTCTGGCCGTTTCGAGCAGGCCGAGGGTGGAACACTCTTTCTCGATGAGATCGGCGATATGCCGATGGATGCCCAGACGCGGCTGTTGCGGGTGTTGCAGCAGGGGGAATACACGACCGTCGGCGGGCGCACTCCGATCAAAACCAATGTGCGGATTGTCGCCGCCACCAACAAGGACTTGCGCGGCGCGATCCGGCAGGGCCTGTTCCGCGAGGATTTGTTCTTCCGCTTGAATGTGGTGCCGCTCCGTCTGCCGCCTTTGCGCGAGCGCAGCGAGGACATTCCCGATCTGGTGAGGCATTTCTTCACCATCGCCGAAAAGGAAGGCCTGCCGCGCAAGCAGATCGATGTCGGCGCTCTTGACCGTCTCAAACGCCATCGCTGGCCGGGCAATATCCGCGAGCTGGAAAATCTGGTCCGCCGTCTGGCAGCCCTCTATCCGCAGGAAACCATCGTTGAATCGCTGATTGAAGCCGAATTGGCCGAGCCCGAAGCCTATGCGACCGAGGGGTTCGAGCCGAAACAGCACAGCCAGCCGTTGACACTGGCAGAGTCCATCGAACAGCATCTCGAAACCTATTTCGCCCAGTTCGGCAATGATATCCCGCCTCCCGGCCTCTACCACCGCATCCTGCGCGAGTTGGAAGCGCCATTGATCACGGTGTCCCTGGCGGCAACCCGCGGCAACCAGATCAAGGCCGCCGAAATGCTGGGCCTGAACCGCAATACCCTGCGCAAAAAGATCAGGGACCTCGAATTGCCGGTGGTCAGAACGCTGCGTTGACAGTTAGTGCTTTCGTCAGGCCCAGTGTTGCTTTATTGCAACGTATGACTGTTGCTGACGAAAGTGCATGATTCTTGATGTCCGGACCTGATTTTAAAACGGTACCCGACCTTCAAACAGCCAAAGCGGGAGACAAATCATCCCGTTCGACGCGCTGGTGGCTTTTGGCTGTCGTGACCACGGTCGGTTTGGCCCTGCTGTCTGCCTTGGCGACATTCATGGTGCTGGCCGGCATGGTGCCGATCATCGTCACCCGTGATTTGGTCAACAGCCTGTTCATCACCAATGGCGTTTTGATTTTCATTCTCGTCATCTTTGTGCTGGCGGAAGGGATCAAACTGTTTCGGGCCCGCAGGGCCGGGCAGGCGGCGGCTGGCCTTCACTCCCGCATCGTCGGCCTGTTCGTGTTTACCGCCGGTATTCCGGCCATACTGGTGGCCGCCATGGGCTGGCTGACGCTGGAGCGCGGCATCGATATTTCATTCGGCCGCTATGTGCAGGAATTGCTGACCACCTCGGTCGAGGTCGCCCGTTCGTTCCGTGAGTTGCAATGCCGCGCGATTGGCCGCGAAATCAACCTGATGGCCTCCGATCTGGCGCGTGTTCGTCCGGCTTTCGAGCAGAACCGCGTGTTTTTCCATGAATTCATGCGCTCGCGTTCGGCATTTCTGGGCTTTCCCATCACCATGCTGATCCGCGAGGATGGCACGATTATCGAAAAAATCGAGTTGAAGGAGACCGAAGGTTTTCAGATGCCGACGGCCGACGACATGAAAGCGGCCGACGATCTGGAAGCCTGGTGTCTGATCCCCAAGGACAACAATATTTTCCGCGCCATTCTGAAAATCCCGGCGTTCAAGGACACCTATCTGGTGGTCGCGCGCGGTGTGGACCAAATTGCCCTCGATTTTCCACGCCAGGCCGAAGCAGCGTCCGAATATTATGACGCGCTGACCAAGCGCAAGCTGGATGTGCAGATTGCCTTTGCCAGCATGTATGCGGTTGTCTCGATCATCCTTTTGCTGTCCGCGGCCCTGTTGGGGCTGAACTTTGCCAATCGTCTGGTTACCCCGATCCGCCGTCTGATCGATGCCACCGATGCGGTGGCGACCGGCAATTACGATGTCGAGGTCGAGGTCTCTCGCCGCGAGGGCGATTTGGGCCATCTGGGCGAAACCTTCAACAAAATGACCTCGGAACTGCGGCTGCAACGTGAAAACCTGATTGTCGCCAATGAGTTGATCGACCGCCGCCGCCGCTTTACAGAAGCCGTCCTGTCGGGGGTTCCTGCCGGTGTGATCGGTCTTGATTCCGGTGGTCTGATCACGGTTCTCAATCCCGAAGCCGCGCGTCTGCTGGATAGTGAACCCAACGAACTCATCGGCGCCTCGATTGCCGAGATCGCACCGGAACTCGCGCCACTTTATCTCGAAGCCGTCTCGTCGCGCTCGGGGGATGCGGCTGGCGAGGTCGACTGGAACCGCCAGAAGCGCGAACGGGTATTGAGCGTGCGCATTTCATCCGAACACGGCTCCCATTCGGGGGAGGGCGCGGTGATGACCTTGGATGATATTTCCGACCTCATTGCCGCACAGCGCAGCTCTGCATGGGCCGATGTGGCCCGCCGCATTGCCCACGAGATCAAAAATCCGCTTACGCCGATCCAGCTGTCGGCCGAACGTATCCGTCGCAAATATGGCAAGGTGATTGTCCAGGACCGCGAAATTTTTGACCAATGCACCGATACGATCATCCGTCAGGTCGATGACATCAAGCGCATGGTGGATGAATTCTCGTCCTTCGCCCGCATGCCGAAACCCCTGCCTGAAAGCGATGATCTGTCCAGCACCATCAGGCAAGTGCTGTTTCTGATGCGGGTCGGCAATCCCGAAATCAGGATTGTCGAACATCTTCCTCCCCACATCGTCACAGCCCATTTCGACCGGCGGTTGTTGTCACAGGCTTTGACAAACATCATCAAGAACGCCACGGAATCAGTTGCCGCATACTCGCTTGAATGTGAGGACACGACCTTTATCGGCCATATTGATGTGTCACTGAACATTGATGACGAACGCATCACCATCGATGTCACCGACAATGGCAAAGGCTTTCCGGTTGAATCACGCGCCCGCTTGCTGGAGCCCTATATGACCACGCGCAGCAGCGGTACCGGTCTTGGTCTGGCGATTGTCGGCAAAATTCTCGAAGATCACGGCGGCGGGATCGAGCTCCTCGACAGGCCGGACCAACAGCGCGGAGCCTGTGTCAGGCTCTGGTTCCCGATCGAGACCAAAACCGATACAGCCCCCAGCATGGAACAGATCCCGTCATGAGCGCAGATATTCTGATCATTGATGACGAAGCCGACATCCGCGATCTGGTCGCCGGTATTCTTGAAGACGAGGGTCATGCGGCCCGCACGGCGGCCAATGCCGATGATGCGCTTGCCGCCATCGGCCAGCGCCGTCCCAGTCTGGTTTTTCTCGACATCTGGATCCAGGGCTCGCGGCTCGACGGGTTGCAATTGCTGGACGTGATCAAGGAACAGCATCCCGATTTGCCCGTGGTGATGATTTCGGGCCATGGCAATATCGAAACCGCGGTCTCCGCTATCAAACGCGGAGCCTATGATTTTATCGAAAAGCCGTTCAAGGCCGACCGTCTGCTGCTGGTCGCTGACAGGGCGATCGAGACCTCCAATCTCAAGCGCGAGGTGCGCGAGCTTAAAACCCGCAATGTGCAGGCCAGCGACATTATCGGCCAGGCCTTTGCCACCAACCAACTGCGCTCGACCATTGAAAAAGTGGCAAACACCAATGCGCGGGTCATGATTTCCGGTCCGCCCGGTTCCGGCAAGGAACTGGTGGCCCGTCAGATCCATGCCCATTCCAGCCGCGCCAATTCTCCATTTCTGGTCATCAATGCCGCAACAATGAACCCGGACACGGTCGAAGCCGCTCTGTTCGGCGTGGAAGATGCCCAGGGCCGCATCAGCCAGATCGGCGCACTCGAGGAAGCCCATAGCGGCACACTCTATCTCGATGAAGTCTGTGACATGCCGCTGGCCACCCAAGGCAAGATTTTGCGGGTTCTGGTCGAGCAGACCTTCAATCGGGTAGGGGGCAGCACCAAAGTGCAGGTGGATGTCAGGGTCATCTCCTCCACCGCGCGCGATCTGGCGCACGAGATCGCGGTGGGCCGTTTCCGTGAGGATTTGCTGCATCGACTGAATGTGGTGCCGGTCCGCGTTCCCTCGCTGGCTGACCGGCGCGAGGATGTGCCGGCACTGATCTCGCATTTCATCAGCCAATTGGGGACACGCGACGGCTTGCCCGCCCGCATCATTACCAATGAGGCCATGGCCGTGCTGCAATCCTATGACTGGCCCGGCAATATCCGCCAGTTGCGCAATACGGTGGAACGTTTGCTCATCCTGTCGACCGGCGAGGAGCATGATGAAATCACCGCCGAATTGTTGCCGCCCGATGTCGGCGCCATGGTGCCGGCCATGCCGAACGGCGAGGGCGGCGAAAAGCTGATGGCCCTGCCGTTGCGCGAGGCCCGCGAATTGTTCGAGCGCGAGTATCTTGTGGCACAGATCGGCCGGTTCGGAGGCAATATTTCACGCACATCCGAATTTGTCGGCATGGAACGCTCGGCTCTGCACCGCAAACTGAAAAGTCTCGGTGTCGATTAACCCACTGGAAACGAATAAGTTTCATCAGACTTTCATCATTTGCCTGTTATTTGTTCCCATTGTTCGGGTCTCTCCACTTGCCAATCAGCCCTAAAAAGAGCGTAATTCCGATCTAATGGTCTAAGATCCAAAATGACTGACAATGAAATCCGGAACTAAAAAAGTCCGGCAAGAACAAGAGGTGATGAGATGGCCGGTGAACGGGCGCAAAATCTGCAGGACACTTTCCTCAACTATGTGCGCAAGCACAAAATCCCTTTAACGATTTTTCTCGTCAACGGCGTGAAGCTGCAAGGCGTCGTGACGTGGTTTGACAATTTTTGCGTGTTGCTGCGCCGCGATGGCCATTCGCAGCTTGTCTATAAACACGCAATTTCCACCATCATGCCGGGTGCGCCGATGGCTCTGTTCGAGCCGACTGACGAACCTGCCGCAAACTGATGACCGAAAGCGACCGCATCGCAGCCAATGTCCGCAAACCAACCGCAGACATTGAACGCACCATTGCGATCGGGACGCAGACCATGGTGGTCGGGCCCTATGCCCAACGCCTGCGTTTGCGCCCGGGGCAGGAGGCGCGACCCAATGCGCGTGATCCGGCAGCCCGTCTGGTTGAAGCGGTCGGTCTGGCTGCAGCCATTACCCTTACAGTGCGCGCTGAACGACTGATTGTGCTGGACCGACCAACGCCCGCCACCTATCTCGGTTCGGGCAAGGTCGAGGAACTCAAACAGCAGATCGAGGAGCTCGAGATCGGTCTGGTGATCATGGATGCGGCTTTGTCGCCCGTGCAGCAGCGCAATCTTGAACGGGCGTGGCAATGCAAGGTCATCGACCGTACGGGCCTGATCCTTGAAATTTTCGGCCGCAGGGCGCGGACCCGCGAAGGGCGTCTACAGGTCGAATTGGCCCATCTCGGCTATCAGAAGAGCCGCCTTGTGCGGTCCTGGACCCATCTTGAACGCCAGCGCGGCGGGTTCGGCTTTCTGGGCGGTCCGGGTGAAACCCAGATCGAGGCCGACCGGCGGATCATTCTCGACCGTATGGTGCGCTTGCAGCGTGAATTGGACGGTGTCAAACGGACGCGTGGCCTGCATCGCGAGGGCAGGCGGCGCACGCCCTATCCGATCATCGCGCTGGTCGGCTATACCAATGCCGGCAAATCGACCCTGTTCAACCGCCTGACCTCGGCGGAGGTGATGGCCGAGGACCTGCTGTTTGCTACGCTCGATCCGACTGCCCGTGTCGTGCGCCTGCCGCATGGTGCGCCCATCATCCTGTCCGATACCGTCGGCTTTATTTCGGATTTGCCCACCACTCTGGTGGCCGCATTCCGCGCGACACTGGAAGACGTGATCGAGGCCGATATCGTGCTGCATATCCGTGATGTGTCGCATGAGGATACCGAGGCGCAAGCCCAGGATGTGACCGCGATCATGCGCGATCTCGGCATTGATCCCGACCAGCCCGACAAAGTGATCGAGGTCTGGAACAAGATCGACCAACTCTCACCCGAGGCGCGCGAACAGGCGATGAACCGCGCCGAAAACGCCACGACTTTGCTCAAGCCGATTGCGGTTTCCGCATTGACAGGCGAGGGCACAGAGAGCCTGCTGGCCCTGATCGAGGCCAAATTATCGGCTGATCGCGGTCTCTATCAGCTTGTCCTGACACCGCAAGACGGTGCCATTCTGGCCTGGATCTATCGCGAAGGGGAAGTGCTGGAACGCCGCGACGAGGACAATGGCGAGATCAGCCTGCAGGTTCGGCTGCCGCTGGAAAAGGAAGGTCTGTTGTTGCGCCGTGTGCCGCATGCCCAGAAGCTGAGTTCCAACAAACCGAAAATCACCATCGAGCCGACGAGCTGGCAACCGTAACCTAAGCCTAGCGGGATTGCCCCAAGACGAGCTTGGCCTTGACCCACAAATCTTCCATTTCGGCCAGATCGGTGTCGGACCATTTTTTATTTTTTACTTTCAAACTCTTTTCTATAAAATTGAATCGATTGTAAAATTTATGATTTCCTTGTCTCAAGGCGTCCTCGGGATCAATCTTCATGTGGCGCGCAATATTGACCACGACAAACAGCAGATCACCGATCTCGTCCTTGATGGCAGCATGATCGCCCGATTCCACGGCCTCGCGCACTTCGGCCAGTTCCTCGTCGCATTTGGCCAAGACAAGCTGGACATCATCCCAATCAAAACCGACTGATCCGGCAAGCGTTTGCAGTTTTTCAGCGCGCGTCAACGCGGGCAGGGCTTGCGGCACGCCGTCAAGCAGGGAGAGGACGGGCTCTGCTTGTCCGCTGGCAGCCCGACGAACTGCTCGCTCGGCCTTTTCTTGCGCCTTTATCTGCCTCCAGAGGGCTTTGACCTGATCGGGGGGCAGGTCACGCTCATCCCCGAACACATGCGGGTGGCGACGGATCATCTTTTTTGTGATGGCCTCGCAAACATCGGCAAAGGAAAACAGGCCCTGTTCTTCGGCCATACGGGCATGAAAGACCACCTGGAGCAGCAAATCTCCCAATTCGTCACACAGATCTTCCGGGTCACCCCGATCGATCGCGTCAACCACCTCATAGGCTTCCTCGAGGGTGTAGGGCGCTATCGTTTTAAAGTCCTGTGCCAGATCCCAGGCGCAACCCGTCACAGGCGTCCGCAGAGCCGCCATAATGTCGATCAGGCCATCAACGGAGCGTGAAGATGGCATGCTGGACTGTGAGGCCTTTAGTGGCGTTGCGAACGCATGATCATCCTGATCGGAATCCTTCAGATGCTTAGCCTGGTGTTCCTGCATCATCGTGCCTCCAACGCATAAGTGTGATCAGTTAAAGCATGCACTTGCAAAACATCAAAGCGGCTTCAGTCTGGCAAGTGGGGCATTCCACAAGAGGGGTATTGGTGCACAAGAGGTGTATTGGCGGCCTGCAAGAAGCACAAGGCGACCTTGGTCGTCGCTAAGCTCGACCGGCTGTATCGCAACGCCTATTTCGTTGCCAAGCTCATGCACGAAGGCACGCCGTTTGTCTGCGTCGACAACCCCCACGCCAACAAGATGACGATCCACATTCTGGCGGCGGTGGCCGAGAACGAGCGCGAGCTGATCTCCGAGCGCACCAAGGCGGCGCTGGCACGGGTCCAGGCGCGGGGCGGGGTGCTTGGCAGCCCTGCACCTGAACGCGGTGCGAAGGCAGCGGGGATTGTGTCGGCTGCTGGCGCTGATAGGATGGCTGACAATGTCGGCCCCCTGATCGCGGATCTGCGCCGCCGGGGCCTGACAACCTATCGGGAAATCGCCGAGGCGCTCAATGCGCGGGGCGTCCCGACATCGCGTGGTGGTGCGTGGCATGCGTCAACTGTAAGGAATTATGAAACCCGTTTTTAAGATGGAGATTTGAAAATGCATATTGAACCAATTGATTACAAGGGGAAAAGCATCGGCTGTATTACCATCGTCGGAGATCTTATCTTTGCGATCACACCTTCAGGTACTCATCGCAACTGTGCTGATAAGTCGTCTGCCGTGTGGTATCTAAAAGAGATTGATGCAGGCCGGGATCCAGAAGCCACGACCGGCCGTAGTCCAAGAATTGCCTGTTGTGTTTTTTTGGGGTGGTTCGTTGTTGTTAACGTCCTCATGTATGGCCCGCTCATTTTCAAATAGGACACACAATGAAAAATATCACCGACACAGGGACATTGACGACGATCGAATGGGATCCGTCAAAAATCGTGAATACCAACAGGCTGACGCCGTCACAGGCCAAGGCCAAGTTCAAAAACGGCAGGGCTTTTGCCAAAGCCGTGAAAGATGATCCGTCACTGGTCGTGTTGCGTCGCCACATGCAGGCCGACGATTATCACTCCCGGTTTCTGGGCGGCCGCAACTGCGCCAGGTTGACGGTGCCGCTGATCAATGTCGACCAGATCAGTGCGTCCGGCTATTTGTTGCTGCAGCTGGGAGCGGAGCTGATCGCTATTGCCGAAGAGGCCGGGCCTGTCCTGGGCAAGGTTCTCGGGGCGCGCTGCGTCTGCCAGACTGTCAACCGCGAACTCAAGGGAGGTGTCGACTACAAGGGCGCGCGTTAGCGCGCCCACATCTCGGGGCTACGAATTTCTGACCGTTTGAAGCATATACATTGATCAACAGGAGAGGCTATTATGAAATATCAGAGACTTAAGTCGCTTTTTGCATCACAGTTGTCGCATAAGAGATATTATGGAACTTAATTTATAAGCCCCAAGATCAAGAGCCTTTAATATGTTCTGGATATGTGGTGCCAACAGATAGACTGGGTCCCTCAATCTTCAAAACCCGATCTTCATCCCGTCATAGGCAGGACGGATATGGTCGGGCAATTGTTTGCATAGCGTCGCGTAATCCATGTCGGTGTGCATGTTGGTCAGCACGGCGCGATTGGGTTTTAGTTGTTCGATCCAGTGCAGTGTTTCATCCAAACAGAAATGGGTCGGGTGTGGCGGTATCCGCAAGGCGTCGACAATCCAGACATCGAGATTGTGCAAGACCTGCAAGCTATGTTCCGGAATGGCATTCACATCAGGCGTGTAGGCCACGTTATTGATACGAAAACCCAAAGCCGGAACAGGCCCATGTTGGAGAAGAAACGGCAGAAAATTGATCGATCCACCCTCGCCTGTAATCTCGATCTCACGACCGATCTCGATCGGAAATTCTTCGACAATCGGGGGATAATCACTGCCTTCCACAGTTTCGAACACATAGGAAAAGCGCTTTTTGATGCCTTTGGCTGTTACTTTATCCATGTAAACCGGCAGGCGTTGGCGTTGCAGCAGTGCGTAGGGGCGCACATCGTCAATGCCATGGACATGGTCGGCATGGTCATGGGTGAACAAAACAGCATCAAGACGTGTTGTATTCGTGCTCAGAAGTTGCTCTCGCAAATCCGGAGAAGTATCTATAATTGCTGTGGTTTTCTTGTTGTCAATAACGCGATCGATCAGAATAGAACAACGTCTGCGGCGATTTTTTAGCTCTTGCGGGTCGCAGGAGCCCCAACCAAAGCCCAGCCTGGGCACACCACCCGAAGATCCACAACCAAGAATGGTGATTGTTCCGGTCATTGCGGCCGCGCAGCCTTTGAAAACAAGGAGAAAAAATTATCCGTGGTGATGGCGGCCATCTGCTCGTAGGTCAGACCGTGCACATCGGCCAGCATGGCGGCTGTCTCGGTTACGAATGAGGGCTCGTTGCGTTTGCCACGGTGCTTTTGCGGGGCCAGAAACGGCGCATCGGTTTCCACCAGCAAACGGTCCAGCGGAACCCGTTTTGCTATGGCGCGGATGTCATCGGATTTCTTGAAGGTGACAATCCCCGAAAACGAAACGCTCAAGCCCAGTTCGACCCCGATCTCGGCAAGCCTGGGACCGGACGAGAAACAATGGAGCAGGGCCGGAAATGCCCCCTTCCCCATTTCATCCGACAAAATGCGGATCATATCGTCATCGCAATCGCGCGCATGGATCACCAATGGCAGTTTGGTCAACCGTGCGGCTTCGATATGGGTGCGGAACACACGTTCCGCCACATCGCGGGGGGCGGTGTCATAATGATAATCCAGCCCCGCCTCGCCGATCCCGACGCATTTTGGATGCGACGACAGATCAAGCAATCGCTCAAGCGGCACATCCGGTTCTTCAAACACGCCGAGCGGATGGGTGCCGACCGTGCACCAGATATCAGGATCACTCTCGGCAATAGCCGCATAGGTGGCGAATTTGGCAACACGGGTGGAAATGGTGACCATGCTGGTCACACCCGCCGCTTTGGCGCGGGCGAGCACACCGGCACGATCTTCTTCCAGTTCGGGAAAATCGAGATGGCAATGGCTGTCGACAAGCATCAGGCTGTGGTGTCCTGTGCAGAAGTGTCTTCTTCGACATAGCGGGGGAACAGGCCGGATGGCGCAGGCAACATGCGCCCGCCGTCCAGCCGTCCCTTGACACCGACATGGCTGAAATCACGGCTTGTGTCAGGCACGCCGAGCAGATCGAGCAATTTGGCGCAAGCCACCGGCATCACCGGTTGGGCCATGATCGCCACGGCACGCAAGACCTCGCTGGTCACCGCCAAGATCACCTCGAACCGTGCCTGATCAGTCTTGCGGATAATCCATGGCTCTTCGGTTGCGAAATAGCGGTTGGCTTCGGCCACCACGCGCCAGATTTCAGCCAAAATCTGGTGGAGTGCGAAATTCTGCATCAGATGCCGGCATTTTTCAGGCAGTGCATCGGCCAGAGCCAGAATGGCTTCATCCTGCGGCAGCAAATTCTGCAGTTGCGGAGCCTTGCCTTCGAGATTTTTGGCAATCATCGACAGCGAACGCTGGGCCAGATTGCCCAGATCATTGGCCAGATCGGCATTGATGCGGGTGACGATGGCCTCATGCGAATAATTGCCATCCTGTCCGAACGGCACCTCACGCAGGAAGAAATAGCGGAGCTGGTCGACACCGTAATGTGAGGCCAGCGCGAAAGGATCAATCACATTGCCCACCGATTTCGACATTTTCTCGCCGCGGTTGAACAGGAAACCATGGCCAAAAACCCGTTGCGGTAATGGCAAACCGGCTGACAGCAGAAAAGCCGGCCAATAAACGGTGTGGAACCGCACAATATCCTTGCCGATAATATGCACATTGGCGGGCCAGAAATGCTGGCGTTCGGCCTGTTCATCGGGAAAGCCGGTGGCGGTCAGATAGTTGGTCAGCGCATCGACCCAGACATACATCACATGTTTGGGGTTGCCCGGCACCGGAATACCCCAATCAAACGCCGTGCGGCTGACCGAGAGGTCCTTGAGACCCGATTTCACGAAACTGGTGATTTCATTGCGCCGTTCGTCAGGGCCGATAAAATCGGGATGGTCCTGATAGTGCTTCAGCAAAGGCTGCTCAAACCGTGACAGGCGGAAGAAATAGCTTTCCTCCTCGACCCATTCCACCGGCGTGCCTTGCGGGCCACGGCGCACATGATCGGTGCCAACAGTGGTTTCGGCTTCCGTGTAATAGGCTTCATCGCGCACCGAATACCACCCGGCATAAGTGGCCAGATAGATGTCGCCTGCCTCCTCCATCCGTTTCCAGATCGCCTGACACGACAATCTGTGCCGCTCCTCGGTGGTGCGGATGAAATCGTCATTGGAAGCATTGAGTGCCGTGGCCATGCTTTTGAAATTGGCAGCATTGCGATCGGCCAGTTCGCGGACTTCAATGCCTTCTTTCTGGGCCGTTTGCAGCATTTTCTGGCCGTGCTCGTCCGTGCCAGTCAAAAAGAATACGTCATAGCCGTCCAGACGCTTGAACCGCGCAATCGCATCCGAGGCGATCAACTCATAGGCATGGCCGATATGAGGGGCACCGTTCGGATAGGAAATGGCCGTGGTCAGATAAAATTGCGGCTTCGTGCTCATACCCACCTCGTGCTGTCCTTCATCCGATCAGGCTGCCAGCGAACGACGCATGGCGGCAGCCAGATCGACAAATAGGGTCAGGGCAAATGCCCGTCGATCCAGATTATAAGCATCGACCTCGCGCATGGCGCGGTCGGTCTTTTCCCATACCTCGGCAAAAGGCGCAAGGGAGCGCGGCCCCTCGCCGGCCCGCTGGCGGATCTGTTCGCTCAACCAGTCAAACACGGTATCGCGCATGATCTCGAAATCGGCCCGCCCCTCTTTGCGGCCAAAGGCATCGGACATCGACATCACATCGGCATGATTGTAATGGGGCAAATCCGCCAACAAGGCGCGCACATGCTCTCCCACCGCCAAAGTCCGGTCGTTGAGCCGCTGGAAGGCCAATCGGGCCGATCCTTGGGCCGTCTGTGCTGCCTGGCGGTTGATTGCCGCGTCGGGTGCCTGGCCGGATTGGTGCAGGATCTCTTCGATGTCCTTGTTCTGCAATGGCAGAAACGGCAGGACCCGACACCGCGAGCGGATGGTCGGCAACAGCCGCCCGACCGCTTGGGTGACCATCAGGACGACCGACCGCGGAGGCGGCTCCTCGATGGTTTTGAGCAAGGCGTTGGAGCTGCTGGAGTTGAGTTCATCGGCCCGGTCGATAATCATCACTCGCCAGCCATCGGATCCCGATGTCGAGGCAAACACCCGCATGGCATCGCGCGCCAGCGAGACATTGATGATGGAGGGAACGGGTTTCTTTTCGCTTTCGGCCTGACGCCGCAACACGAACAGATCGGGATGCGACAGCGCCAATACCTGTCTTGCGGCAGGGGCATCAGCCGGAACATCCAGCGTAGCGGCAGGCTGGATCGTCTGACCTTGCGGACGCGAAAGCAGAAAACGGGCAGCACGATAGGCGAATGTGGCTTTGCCGATCCCTTCGGGACCCGACAAAATCCACGCATGGTGCATACGGCCGCTGTTATAGGCCTCCAGAAAGCTCAGTTCAGCCTTTTCGGCTCCCAGCATGAGACGAGATTCCCGCGGATGCGGGGCATTGGGCAGACGATCATCGGTCGTCGGATCAAGCGGTAGCATCACACCTGCCCCTTGCGAGCCTTGAACCGGTCAATCACCACCTGCCAGATGGCTTCCTCGATCTGGTCCATGGTCTCTGTGGCATCGATGATCACCCAACGGTCCGGCTCGGCCCCTGCCAAAGCGCGGAATTTGCCGCGCAAGCCGACATGATAGCCCAGAGATTGGTTCTCGAAGGGATCGACCGCGCCGTCGCCACGGCGTTTGGCGGCACGTTTCAGCCCTTCGGCCGCGGGCAAATCGAGCAGGAAGGTCAGATCGGGCCTGGTGTCGCGGACAACAAACTGGTCCATCATATCCAGATCGGATTCCTTGACGCGGCCGTCAAGACCTTGATAGGCGCGGGTTGAATCCGAGAAACGGTCACAAACAACCCAATCCCCGCGGGCCAGCGTGGGACGGATCAGCTTTTCCAGATGCTCGCTGCGCGCGGCATAAAACAGCATCACTTCCGCCAAAGCGGTGAAGCGTTCGTTGCCGTGATCGAGCAGGAGTTGCCGGATCCGTTCCGCACCGGGCGATCCGCCCGGTTCACGGGTGGCCACAGCGTTGATGCGCAAGGCGGATAATCTTGCCAGCAGGCGTTTGCATTGGGTGGATTTGCCGGAACCTTCACCTCCCTCAAAGGTGATAAACATCCCCCGTGAGCGTGAATGTGAACTGGCTTTCATCGAAACACTTCAATCCCTGCAAATCATTGAAGCGTGACCATGCCTTCATTCAGCCGGCATGGCAATCATATCAACCGATCAACACGTAAAAAAAACTGGGAAAGAAGGGCTTAGGCCCCTTTGTTCCACCGCTGGACCGGAGCGGTGACCGGCACAAAACCATTGGCAGGGATAGCAACAGGAGTTGTTACAACAGGTGTTACCGCTTTGGCTGATGCACCTGGCTTCTCTGTCACGACAGCATCTTCGGTCGCCGGGAATTGATCGGGACGAACAGGTGGCAAAGGAACGGCTGCAACGAGCGGTGCTGCAGGCTGGGTGATTTCACCTTCAACAGGTTCCTTGAGAAGAGGAGACGCTTTAGGGCTGTTCAAAGCCGCAAATTGGGGACGGAAACCGCTATCGCCGATTGTGAATGGACGAACGGGCGGCAAAGGCAGGCCCGCTTCGCCCGCCACAAACTGGCTGGTGGGTTGCGAGACCGGTGCTGCCGCTTCTTCGGTGTCCTTGCGCAAAGCAGGTTGGGGCTGCGCCGGAGTGGCTTTGGCCGCGGCGACAACGGAAGAGGCCCCTGCCCGACCCAGTTGGGCCGGTGATCCGTCGGTGCGCAACGAGGCCATCAGCATCGCTGTATCGTCGGTCGACACCGGCGCACGACCGATATAGTCAACCTTCAAGCGTGCCGTGCCAAGATGTTTGAAATTCAGACCGATGGCGACCTGTTCGGATACATCAACCAGACGGTTGCCATGGAAAGGTCCGCGATCATTGGCGCGCGCAATAATCGAGCGACCATTCAGCACATTGGTGACGCGCACATAGCTGGGCAAGGGCATGGTGGGATGCGCAATCGACACCGAATTGCGGTCGAAGACCTCGCCATTGGCCGTCTCTCTGCCATGGAAGCTCGGACCATACCAGGAGGCCAGACCCGTTGCCGAATAGCCCTTTTCCTCTCGGGGCACATAGAGTCTGCCGGCCACAGTATAGGGTTTGCCGGTCTTGTCGTAACCGATGCCCTTGGGCAATGCGTCTGGCTCGGCCTTGGTGGATGACGGTGCCACGACCTCGGACAATACCGGTGTCAGCTTGGCTTCTGGCATGCACTGGGCCACACAAAGACCGATCAGGCTCACGGCCAAACCGCGCACAAAAGGATGCGACGCCGCTGCTGCAGCGGCAATGGATCCGGACAAGAGAAAGGCTTTGCGACTATTCATTAACGAAAAGCTAACGCGGATTGCCCCGTCTGACAACCTTAAAGAGAGCTTAACGCCGGAGGCCTTTCACTTATTGTTAATGCCCATGGCTGGAAAAAACCGCAGACAGTGTCAATTTTCACAAAATAGAGCCCAAAAACTCAAGTTTGGGCCGTAATGCGGCGATTGACGAGCAACAGCATAATGCCTGCAAGGCCCGCAAAACCGGTCAGCAGGAAGGTCAGCATCACGATCACATCGACATTGTGCAGCCCGATGGCATTCATCAGCAAAAAGCCGAGCCCGCGCTGGGAGGCGAACATTTCACCCAGCAAGGTGCCGATCAGCGTCAGCGAAAAGCCGATTCTGATCCCGGCAAAGATTTCGGGCAAAGCGGAGGGAAAAATCACCGTCCGGATGGTTGCTGCTGTCGAAAGACCCATAACACGCGCGGTTTTCAAGAGAACCGGTTTGACATTGCGCACGGCGTTCAGCGTGAACAGTGCGATCGGAATAATGCCGTGAATGGCTCCGAAAGCCACTTTTGCCGACAGGCCCAGACCGAAGACCAGCAGCAGGATCGGATAGAGTGTAATTTTCGGCACGGAATAGATGGCTATCAGGAAGGGTTCGAACACATCGCTGGCAAACCGTTTGAGACCCAACAGAAATCCGATAGCCAACCCCGCAACCACGGCAATGGTCAAAGCCAGCACAAAGGCTTTTGATGTCTCGGTGAGATGGGTGGCAAATTGGGCGGTCGACACGAATTTGGCGGTAAATTGCAATGTGGCCACAGGCGATCGCAAGGCAATATCGCCGATCACAAGGTAGAGCCCCTGCCAGAGGGCGAGAACAGCCAGTGTCAACCAGCCCATATTGACGGCCAGACGGCGGCTTGACGGGCTCATTGCAGCCCCCGCCGTTTGAGCAGGGATTTTTCCCAGCGTGAAATCACCATATTGATGCTGATGGAGGCGGATAAAATCAGGATGATCAGCGGATACATCGTGGCATTGTCGAAATTATTATAGGCAAAGCTGATCTCGTAACCCATTCCGCCGGTCGACATGATGAATTCAGCCCCGATCACCCCGATCAGCGAATAGGCCACTGCAAATTTGGCACCTGTAAGAATATAGGGAGCTGCAGAAGGCAGTGTGATCTTGAGGGCGGTTTCCATCGGATTCATGCCATGAACCCGTGCGGTTTTGAGCAGAACGCGCGGCACGCGGTCCAGACCGTTCAAAGTGTTGACCACCACCGCAACATAACCGAGCATCACGCCGATAAAAATCTGCGGTGCATCGCCCAAGCC
>CANFLM010000011.1 GCA_947447895.1 Hyphomicrobiales bacterium | reverse complement strand
GCACCGCTGACCGCGACGAGGAGTCCAATCACACGCTGGATGTGGTCCAGCGTTTTGTCAGGGCTTTTTGCTATCAGGATGTGCCGTGGCGCGAGGCGCAGAATGCGGGCCTGTTATGGGCCCCCGTGCGCAAGCCCCATGAAAATGCTACCGATGACCATTGGCTGTCGCGCCAGACTTTTTCCGATATTGCGCATCCCGAACTGGGCCGCACATTCCGTTATCCGACCAGCAAATGGCTGAGTGATGCAACGGCGTGGCAGCCCGGTTGCCGCGCCCCGTTTGTCGGCGAGCACAGCGACACCGTGCTGAAGGATCTCAAGACCCGAACGCATACCGTGCCAGCCACGGCCAAACCCGCACAAGCCAGCCCGACACTGTCGCCGCTTGGCAAAGCTTTTCCGTTGCAGGGCATCCGGATTTTCGATTTCTCTTGGTTTCTCGCTTCCGCCGGCGGCACACGCTTTCTGGCCGCCTTGGGGGCCGAGAGCCTGAAGGTCGAATGGAAAGCCAATCCCGATACCCGCTTGGCGGCGATGGCGCCGGTCGGCGGGCGCGAGGCACGGCAAAAGGCCACGGCCCCGATGCAGGGCGTCACCGATTCAGATATGGGCGGGCAATTCAACAACAAGAATGCCGGCAAGCGCGGGTTGTCGCTCAACATCCGCACACCAAAGGGCTTGCAGATCGCCAAGGACCTGATCCGCATGTCGGATATTGTCGCCGAAGGCTTTTCGCCCGGCGTGCTCGACCGGCTGGGGCTCGGCTACGAGGTGCTGAAATCGATCCGCCCCGATATTATCTATGTCCAGCAATCGGGCATGGGGGCGCGCGGTATCTATGGCCGCTTCCGCACGGTGGGGCCGGTGGCAGCCTCTTTTGCCGGAACCACCGATATGTCGGGCCTGCCCGAACCAGCGATGCCTGCCGGATGGGGTTATTCCTATCTGGATTGGGCCGGCGCCTATGGTTTCGCGCTGGCCACATTGGGTGCGCTCTACCACCGCAACCGCACCGGCGAGGGACAATGGATCGACTCCTCGCAATGCGAGGCGGGGATATTCCAGACCATGGTGCCGGTGCTGGACTGGTCGGCCAATGGCCGGTCGTGGCAACGCATCGGCAACCGCTCGCCGTACAAGCCTGCCGCGCCGCACGGGGCCTATCGCTGCGCTGGCGATGACCGCTGGCTGGCAGTGGCCTGTTTTACCGAGGGTGAATGGCTGGCTTTGACAGACGTGTCCGGCCTGCAAGCGCTGCGCGATGATCCCCGCTTTGCCACGCTCGCCGCCCGTCTGGTCCATCAGGATGCGCTGGACGCTGCGATTACCGGATGGAGCGTCACGGTGGATGCTTTCGAGGCCATGCATGCCCTGCAACGGGCCGGAGTGGCGGCGGGCGTGTGCCAGAACGCGGCTGACCGCTATGACCGCGATCCGCAACTCCGCGCACTGGATTGGCTGACAGAGGTCAAAGGCACGAAAATCGGCCAGTGGCCGGTGGTCGAATTTCCGGTGCATCTGTCAAAAACCCCCGCTTATGCCGGCGGGCCGATTGACCGTGGCGCGCCTTGTTACGGGGAAGACAACCACTTTATCCTGCAAGATATGCTTGGGTTTACCGATAGTGAGATCGCTGATTTGGTTGAACAAGGTATTCTGTAATGTTAAGCCGCTGGACAGACGGGTATTCACGGGGGGTGAATATTCGGCAGATACAGAGCAAACGGCGTGAAACAAGACATAAAGGGTCGTCATGGCTTTCCAGACCAAACAGGACCATGTGGCAGAAATTCTGCGCGAGCGGATCATCGCAGGCATCTATGCGCGTGGTGACAAGCTGAAACAGGCCGATATTGCAGCTGAACTGGGCGTCTCCATCACGCCGGTGCGCGAAGCGCTGCAAATGCTGGAGGCCGAAGGCTATGTGCAGGGGCTCGCCCACAAAGGGGTTCTTGTGCCTGAACTTGTGGCCGAGCGGCAGCAGGAGATTTTCGACCTGCGTCTCAATCTCGAACAGGAACTGACGCTGCATGCCATCCGGAACATGGCGAAAACCGATCTCAAACTGATTCAATCGATCCAGAAGCAGTTGAACGAGGCGATCCAGCACAAAGACATCAATGCGGTGCGGACCGAGAATTACCGCTTCCATTTCAAGCTGTATGAATTGGCGCAGCGTCCGCAGACTTTGAAATTCGTAAGGGTCTTGTGGGCGCAATATCCGTTTACGCGTCAGGATAAAACCTCCTCGCGTCCCGACACGATGCGCAAGGAGCACGAGCATTTTCTGGATCAGCTGGCGGCAGGCAACGAGGCCGGAGCGGTGCAGGCCATGCTCGACCATATCAAGAGCGGCTGGCAGCAATTGCATCTGGATCAATAGGTTTGATCCGGTCCTGCAGCCCGCTCCTTGTCAGAACGATTGTGGTTACGGGGAGTGAACGGGATGTTGATTGCGATCACAGAGGCCGATGCGCTGGTCCGGTCTGCACTTGAACGGATCGGTTACACTCCTGACGAGGCCGTGATCATTGCCGATCATGTGATGGGATGCGAATTGCGCGGCGTGTCGTTCGGCGGTCTGTCGCGCGCGCTCTCTCTGATCGACCGCCAACGCCTCAGCCCGCGCCGCCCGACCCTTGTCACACGCGAAACTCCGATTTCCGCCCTGATCGACGGTCAGGACCAGAATGGCTATCTGGTTGCCTATCAGGCGATGCGGATGGGCTTGGACAAGGCCAAAGCCAGCGGGCTGGCCCTGATCGGGGCCAACAACACCTGGTATAGCGGCATGTATGCCCATTATCTCGAAATCGCCGCCAATGAGGGCATGATTGCCATGGTGATGGGCTCGTCGGCCCCGCGCGTGGCCCCGCACGGATCGAGCGAAGGCCGCTTCGGCACCAATCCGATCGGCTTCGGCTTTCCTGCGGACGGGCAACCGATCATCCTCGATCTGGGCACCTCGATCACCCCGATTGCCGAAGTGGTGCTGGCGCACCGTCTGGGCAAACCCTTGCCTGAGCATCAGGCCTTTGATGCGCTGGGCCACGAAACCACCGACCCGATGGCGGCTTTGTCCGGTGCGATCCGTGTCTGGGGCGGGCACAAGGGCAGCGGTCTGGCGCTTGTGGTGCAGATGATGGGCATTTTGATGGGCGGCGGGGCCATGCCCGCCGATTACCGCGATTGCGGCTTTGTGTTTCTGGCGGTCAAGCCCGATCTGTTCATGGATCTGGCTGAGTTCAAAACCCGCATCCACGCCTATGCTGAGGCGGTACGCGCGGCCCGTCCCGTCAATCCTGATGATCAGGTCCGAATGCCGTTCGACCGCTCGGCGCAGATCCGCAAACAGATTGTGGCGCGCGGCACCATCGAGGTGGCCGACACCATCATCGACCAGTTGCAAACCATCGCGCAGAACGGCTGAGACCGTTTCAGCGCGATGCCAAAATCATATCGGCGGCTTTTTCGGCCACCATCAAAGTGGCGGCCAGCGTGTTGGCCGAAGGTACCTGCGGCATCACCGAGGCATCGACCACCCGCAAGGCTTCCAGCCCGATCACCGACAGGGTTTCATCCACCACCGCCATCGGATCGGTGGCTACACCCATCCGGCAGGTGCCGACCATGTGATAGGCCGTGCCCCCGCGTTCGCGGGCATAGGCCAGCCAGTCGGCATCGGTTTTGACATCGGGGCCGGGCAGGACTTCCTCGACCAGAAAGGGCTTGAGAGCATCGCTGTGGAGCAATTGGCGGGCGATTTTGAGGGCGGCGACGATCACCTCCTGATCGCGCGGATCAACCAGATAATTCGGCTGTACGGCAGGCAGGGCTTTGGGGTCGGACGAGGTGATCCGGACCGTGCCGGAGCTTTCGGGCCGTTGCTGGCGCGCGCCGCAGGTCATGCCGGGGAAATCATCGAGTTGGTAGGTCTTGCCCGGCTTGTAGCTGGCGGGTGTGAACAGGACTTGAATGTCGCCCCGGTTCAGGTCGGGCCGCGATTTCCAGAACACATGCACCAATGACGGGCTCAGAGCCATGATGCTGGGCAGGCCGACCAGCCAGCGGGCGATTTCAAGTCCCAGCCGCCAGCCTCTGGACCGTTCGTTGATGGTGGCGGCATTTTTGACCTTTGCTGCAATACGCACCGTATAATGATCGCGCAAATTCTGCCCGACACCGGCAAGGTCCTGCACGACAGCAATACCGTGCTGCTTGAGCAAGGACGGATCACCCACCCCCGACAATTGCAGCAGTTTGGGCGAGTTTACCGTGCCCGCACTAATAATGACCTCGCGCTTTGCCATCACACGCCGCGCTTCGCCGTCATGGTCATAGGCGACACCGACGGCCCGCTTGCCGTCAAACAGGATCGAGGTCGCCTCGGCGCCGATCCGCAAGATCACATTGCCGCGATCCACTGCCGGATAGAGAAAGGCCTGGGCGGTGCTGATACGGTTGCCTTTTTCGATATAGCGCTGGAAATAGCCCGCCCCGTCATGGAATTCGCCATTGTAATCGGGGTTTTTGGGGATCCCGATTTCACCCGCACCCGTGATGAAGGCATCGCACAAGGTGCTTTTCCAATCGGGATTGGTGATCGGCAATTCGCCGTCACGCCCGCGATACCGCTCGTCGGCTGCACCGATCCGCCGCTCGGAGCGTTTGAAATAGGGCAGGACCTCGCGATAGGACCAGCCTTTGACCCCTGTCAGGGACCAGTCGTCGAAATCTTCGGGTTGGCCGCGGCTATAGACCAATCCGTTGATCGAACTGGACCCGCCAACCAGCCGGCCTTGCGGCAAGCCGATTTCTCGGTTGTTGGTGGCTTCCGAGGGCACACTTTTGAAGGGCCATGTGAAGCGTGGATTGTAGAGGGTTTTCACAAAACCGACGGGTACTCGGATCATCGGATGGCTGTCGGAAATGCCGGCTTCGAGCACGCAGACCGTTGTGGTGCCATCGGCAGAAAGACGTTTGGCCAATACCGAACCCGCCGGACCCGAACCGACAATCACATAATCAAACTCGTCCACACTCTGTCTCCCCAACCTTGATCGCCATGCTGCGAGCGGATGAGAGTATAGGGCCAGAGCGATTGATTTTCACACCGGAATCTGGACCGTCCGGCTTATGATTTCAGCCGTGTCACCAGGCTTTTCGCCGCGTTGCGGATAAACACTGCGTCAGTCGCAAAGCTGATGAAATCGACACCATCGGCCAGACGGCGGCGGAACTCGTCCTCGTTGCCGGTCAGATAGCCGGCAGGCTTGCCGATGGCTTTGAGGCGGGCAAAGCCGTCATCGATGGCGGCTTGCACATCCTTGTGCAGAGGATTGCCGAGATGGCCCATCGAGGCGGCGAGATCGGACGGTCCGATAAAGACGGCATCGACGCCTTCGACGGCGGCAATTTTTTCAATGTCCTTCAAGGCTTCCAGCGTTTCGATCTGCACGATCACGCAGAGTTCCTGTTCGACAGCGGTGAAATAGTCGGTGCTCAAGCCGTAATTGGAGGAGCGGGCCGCACCCGAGACCCCGCGCACGCCTTTGGGCGGAAAACGGGTATGGGACACGGCCAGTCGGGCCTCGTCCTCATTCTCGACATAGGGGATCAGAATGGTTTGCGCGCCCTGATCCAGCAAACGTTTGATGGTGACCATGTCGTTCCAGGCGGGGCGCACCAGTGTCGCGACTTCCGGATTGGCAATCGCCCGCATATGGTCGATCACATTGGGCAATTCGACGGGCGAATGTTCGGTGTCGATCAGAATCCAGTCGAACCCGCATCCGGCCAGCATCTCGGTCAGGGCCGGCGAGCCGAGTGTGGCGAAATAGCCGATCTGCTGCTGATGGCCCAAACGGCTTTTGAAAAGATTTTTCGGATGCGTCGACATGAGTGGCTGTGTCCTGTTCTGGAAGATCCCGAAGGTTAGACGGGTTTCATGTAGATTGCCAAGCGTTGTGCGGCCCGTTTCAAATGGTTTTCGGCGGCCTGGCGCGCGTCTTGGGCGTTCTTGTCGCGGATCGCGTTAAAGATATCGCGGTGTTCGTCCTGCACCGCCATCATGTGTCCGGTCTGTAATTTGGCCGTATTGGCGCGGGCGGTGCGGATGAAATGGCGCACGCGCCGGTCCAGAAAGGTCGAGAGATCCATGAAGAACGGGTTCTTGGTGGCCTCCACAATGGCCTGATGGAAGGCCACATCCTCATCCACGCCGGAATCCCCGCGTTCGATCGCCGATTGCATGGCCTCGAGCTGGTTGCCGATGGCGATCAGGTCCTGTTCGGTGCGTCTTTGGGCGGCCAGTTCGGTGGCCGAGGATTCAATGGCCATCAGCAATTCGATCAGGGATTCGATTTCGTGGCGGTCCTTGAAGTTGGCGACATCGAGCCGGAACACGCTGGCGACCCCCGATTCGGCGACAAAGGCTCCCGATCCCTGGCGGGAGGTGATCAGCCCGTCATGTTTGAGCCGGCCGATCGCCTCGCGCACAATCGGGCGGCTGACCCCGTAGGTGGTGGCCAATTGTTGCTCGCTCGGCAGTTTTTCGCCCGGTGCATAATGGCCCTGCGCAATGTCCTGCTCAAGACGGTGGGCCAGCACATCGGCAAGGGAAGGGGCGCGGTCGAGATGGGAGGGAGCACTCATGAACTGTCAACTCGCTATATAGAGACCGCCATTGATATGCATGCTTGTCGCCGTAATGAAGGACGCATCCGCCGAACACAGAAAGGCAATGGCGGAGGCGACTTCCTCGGGCTGCCCCAGGCGTTTCATCGGGGTCTGGTCGATAAAATGCGAGCCGGTCAGGTTTAACAGGTTTTGCACCATCGGCCCGTCGATCAGGCCGGGAGATACGGCATTGACGCGGATTTTCGGAGCCAGTTCCACCGCCAGCGAGCGGCTGAAGGTCAGCACCGCGCCTTTGGCAGCCGCATAATGGGCATGGGCACGGCTGCCGCGATGTCCGGCCATCGAGGCGATGTTCACAATCGCACTCTGCTCTGCCATGAAGGGGATAGCGGCCCGGCAGGTGTAGAACACGCTATCGAGATTGATGGCAATCGAACGCTGCCATTGGGTATCGGGCATGTCGGCGACGAGGGCATCGTCATACAGCCCCGCCGAGGTCACCAGTGCATGGATCGGTCCGAATTTTTGATGGCTGGCCTCCAGCACGGCATCCACCTTGGCCGAATCGGTGACATCCAGTGCCAGAGCCAGCACCCGCCCGCCTTCGGGATCAAGCTGCTGCGCAAAAGCACTGACGCTGGCCTGATCGAGATCGGTCAGCACGCAGTTTGCGCCACTGTCGAAAAAGCGCCGGGCAATCGCCCGCCCGATGCTGCCGCAGGCCCCCGTCAGCACCAGTGTCTGCGATGAGAAGTCATAGCGTGCGCGGGTCATGTCATCAGCCATCCGCCAGCCACATCAATGGTCTGACCCGTGACAAAGCTGGCATTGTCCGAGGTCAGATAGAGCACGGTGCCGGCCACATCATCGGGGGTGCCGAAACGGCGCATCGGGGTGGCCAGTTTGGCGGACTCGTTGGCCGCGCTGGCGGTGCCGCGCATCAAGGGCGTATCGATCCGGCCCGGAGCAATGGCATTGACGGTGATGCCATAGGGGCCAACCTCGCCCGCCAGATGTTTGGTAAAGCCGATCAGCCCGGCTTTGGTGGCGGCATAATGGATGCCGACAATATCGCAGAAGGTTTTGCCCGCCACCGAAGAGGTGCTGACAATGCTGCCGCGCTGGCGTGCCACCATGCCGGGCAGGACCGCATGCGAGCAGATGAAGGCTCCGGTGAGATTGACGCCCACCACGCGCTGCCATTCCTCGATATCCATTTCCCAGGTCAGGGCCCGCTTGCCGTCCGGACCGGACTTGGGCGAGATGCCGGCATTGTTGACCAGAATGTCGATGGGCCCCAACGCGGCCTCGACCTGCTTGACGGCCTTGGCTATGGCCGCAGCATCCGCCACATCGGCCGAAACGCCGATGGCAGCCCGACCCGCCTTGACCGCCTCGTCTGCTGCCAGGCGCGCCAGTTCCGGATCATGGTCGAGATAGGCAACGGCTGCGCCTGCCAGTCCGAGCCGGTCCGCCATGGCGCGGCCGATGCCGCGCCCCGATCCTGTCACAAGGGCCACACGCCCGCTATGGGTGCTCATTGGCGGACCTCAAGCATGATCTTGCCGAGATGGTTGCTGGATTCCATCAAGGCATGGGCCTCGCGGGTCTGCTCCAGCGGGAAGGTCTTGTGGATCACCGTGCGCAACTGGCCGGAGGCATAGAGCGGCCAGACATCGGTGCGCAATTTGTCGGCAATGGCTTTTTTCAAGGCGACAGAGCGCGGACGCAAGGTGGAGCCTGTCATGGTCAGGCGGCGCAGCATCAGCTGCATGAAGTCGAATTCGACACGGCTTGTCTGCAGAAAGGCGATCTGCACCAGGCGTCCCTCGAAGGCCAGACTAGCAAGGTTCTGCTGGATATAGGGGCCGCCGACCATATCGAGGACCACATCGACGCCGCGCCCCTCGGTCAAGGCTTTGACTTCGGCCACATAATCCTGCTTGCGGTAATCAATCGCGGCATCCGCCCCCATCGACAGGCAGAAATCACATTTCTCGGCTGATCCTGCGGTGGCGATCACGCGCGCGCCAAAATGCTTGGCCAACTGGATGGCCGTATAGCCGATGCCGCTTGAGCCGCCATGGATCAGGATGGTTTCGCCTTTGGCCAACCGCCCGCGGGTGATGACGTTGTCATAGACAGTGAACACATTCTCGGGCAGGCCGGCCGCTTCCAGCAGGCTCAAGCCTGCGGGGACCGGCAGGCACAGCGGGGCTTCGGCAATGCAGTAATCGGCATAGCCGCCGCTGATCACCAGCGCGCAGACGGCATCGCCAAGGCTCAGGCCGGTCACGCCCGCGCCGAGCGCGACAATCGTGCCGGAGACTTCGAGGCCGGGCACATCGGTGGCACCGGGGGGCGGTGGATAGCCGCCAGCGCGTTGCAGGCAATCGGGACGGTTGACGCCTGCAGCCGCCACTTCGATCAGGACCTGACCCTCGCCGGGCACTGGCACCGGGCCGGTTTCAAGGGTGATGACCTCGGGGCCGCCGGCTCCCGCAAAACGGATCTGGCGCATGGTTGCAGGCAGTGACATCGTGGCGTTTCCTTATCGGGCTAAAGTTATTGATCTTTGGTGATCGCGGGGATCACCGGAGTTTTGTTGCGGTTGCTGTGGTTGACCCAACAGCCGCTGTTGACGATGGGGCAATTTATCAGTTGCCATCTTGTCAGGCAACTTGGTTATGTGCATTATTTGCCATCGTCGATCGCAGGTCACGAGATAATAGGCATCTGAAGCCGGGCGGCTCAAGCCTTGGCTCATCCTTTCGGGAGGACTTTATGAAACTGGTCATGCGTGCGGCCTATGCCGCTGGAATTCTTGCCACGGGACTGGCTCTGTCCACGGGCGCGGTCAATGCCCAAACAAAAATCGGTGCGCTCTATCCGTTCTCTGGCGGTCTCGCTTTGCTGGGCGACGAGAGCTTCCGTGGTCTGGAACTGGCGACCGAGGAACGCAATGCGGCAGGCGGCGTCAAGGGCCAGCCGTTGCAGATCGTCAAGGGCGATGCGGTCGATCCCAACCAGGCGGTGGGCGAAGCCCGGCGTCTGACCTCGGTTGACAAGGTCACAGTGGTGTTCGGCACCTATTCGTCCTCGCTGTCCTTGGCTGCAACACAGGTGACCGAACTGGCCGGCGTGCCCTATTTCGAACTCGGCGCGATCTCCGATCCGATCACCGAGCGCGGCTTCAAAAATCTGTTCCGCTCCAATCCGACCGCGCGTGACTTTGCTGCCAGCATGGTGGATTCCATCGGCGAGGCGATTGCTCCCGCGCTGGGCGTCGATGCCAAATCGCTGAAAGTAGCGATCATCCACGAGGATTCGCTCTACGGCCAGACAGTCGCCGGTTACCAGACCAAGCGCGCCCAGGAAAAGGGCGTGAATGTGGTTGAAACCTTGCCATATTCGGCCAAGTCGGTCGATCTGACCCCGGTGATCCTGCGTCTCAAATCGGCCAATGTCGATGTGGTGTTGCAGACTTCCTACCAGAACGACACGGTGCTGTTCTTCCGTCAGGCTAAAGAGCAGGGCTTCAAGCCCAAGGCCGTGATGGGTGCGGGCGGTGGCTATTCATTGCGTGAAACCATGGAAGCCGTCGGTGCGGCCAATATGGAAGGCGCCTTGAATGTCGACTTCACCCAATACAAGACCAACGTGGCTGCCGCCCCCGGCATCACTGAATTTGTTGCCAAGTACAAGGCCAAATACGGCATCGAGCCGCGTTCGGGCCACAGCCTTGCCAATTATGTCGGCGCCAAGATCTTCTTCGATGCCATGGCTTCGGCCAAGGATTTCAGCGCACCGTCCATCCGTGAATCGGTGCTGAAGGTCGATCTGCCGGTCGGAGCAACCGCTTCGGGCTGGGGTGCCAAGTTCAACGAGGCTGGACAGAACACCCGCGTCTCGCCCTTCGTCATGCAGTGGCAGGGTGGCGAACTCGTCACCGTGTTCCCTGCCAAGGCAGCTGTCACCAAGATGAAAACCGGTTTGGGCAGCAACTGATCCGTCCGATCTCTGGTCCGCCGTATGATCCGATACGGCGGACATTTTTATGCGGGTCCTTGCCAGAATTGACCCGTTTTCAAGCATGAGGGACTGCAGATTATGGATGTCCTGATCCAATTATTGATCAACGGGATCATGCTGGGCAGCATGTACGCGATTATCAGCGTCGGCCTGACATTGATTTTCGGGGTGATCCGGGTCGTCAACTTTGCCCATGGCGAATTGCTGATGATCGGCATGTATGCCGTCTATCTGCTGTGCACCAAATTGGGCTTGCACCCTTATGTGGCTGCTTTTCCAGTGATTGTGCTGCTGTTTTTGGTCGGTGTGCTGATCCAGCGGTTCATCATCCAGCCTTTGCTGGATGCGGACGAGCATATCCAGATTTTTGCAACCGTCGGCCTGTCGACCGCTCTGGTCAATCTGGCGCTGATGGTGTTCGGCGCCGATCTCTATTCGGTCACCAGCCCCGATATCCGTGTCACAGTGAAACTGGGCACCTATAATGTGCTGGTGGGCCAGCTTGTGATGCTGGGGGCGGCGGTGGCTCTGGTGGTAGGCTTGCATGCCTTCATGCAGAATACTGCGCTGGGCCGCGCCATTCGGGCCACCGCGCAAAACCGCAATGCCGCCTTGCTGATGGGTGTGCGGGTCAACCAGATTTATATCATCACCTTCGGCTTGGGCGCCGCCTGTGTCGGTCTGGCGAGCGCGCTGGTCTCGCCCTTGTTTCCGGCGACACCGACGGTCGGCACCTATTTCGTACTGACCGCCTTCGTGGTGGTGGTCCTGGGCGGGATGCGCAGCATGTATGGCGCGTTCTGGGGGGCGATGATCATCGGTCTCGTCGACAGCCTGTCGGCCTATTACATCGCGCCGGATCTGAAGGAAGTGGTCTATTTCGCGATCTTCATCCTTATTCTGATTTTCAAGCCGACCGGTCTGTTCGGCTTTGGCCGCGGGACGGAGTGATCTCATGTCGGAACAATCGATGATCGAAGTGCAACGCGGTTCCTTGGTGCAGATGCTCGCCTTCCAGATGTCACGGCCGCAGGTCTATTGCTCGCTGGCGCTGCTGTCGCTTCTGGTGCTCGTGCCCGCTCTGTCGGGATCGGCTTTCCTGATCCACATTTTTGTGACCATCTGCGTCTTTGCGGCGCTGTCGACCGCTTGGAACATTGTGGGCGGCTATGCCGGACAGCTGTCGTTGGGGCATATGATGTTTTACGGCATCGGGGCCTATACGACCTCGCTGCTGGTCACCCATTTCGGCCTGACGCCATGGATCGGCATGTGGATCGGTGCGGTGCTGGCGGCTCTGGTCGGGGCGGCGGTCGGTTATCCGTGCTTCCGGTTGCGCGGCCCGTTCTTCTCGCTTTCCACTATTGCCTTTCTCGAAGTGATCCGGCTGTTGTCGATCCATTTCGTCGGCCTGACGGGCGGATCGGCAGGGTTGATCGTGCCGCTCAAGCTCGGTTGGGCCTGGATGGTGTTTTCCGAAAAGGTCAATTACCTCTATATCGCTTTCTCGCTGTTGCTGCTGTGCCTCGGCGTTTCGTTGGCGATCAGGCAATCACGGCTTGGCTTCTATCTGACTGCCGTGCGCGAGCGCGAGGATGCGGCCTTGGCGGCCGGCATCAACAATTCGCAAGTCAAGCTCAAAGCGGTGGTGGTTTCGGCCATGCTGACGGCCCTGATCGGCGCTTTCCATGCCATGTATCTGACCTTTCTGGAGCCTGCGACCATGTTTTCACTCGGCACCTCCATCGAGGTGGCGATGTTCTCGCTGATCGGCGGTTTGGGTACAGTGGCGGGTCCCTTGCTGGGCACGGTGCTGGTGGTGCCCTTGGCCGAACTGGCACGCGGCTGGCTCGGGGCCTCGGCCAGCGGGTTGCACGGGGTTGTCTATGGCACCGTGCTGGTGCTGATTACCCTGACGCTTCCGGCCGGACTGGTCGGTACTTTCGGGCCGAAAGTCAGCCGGATGATTGCCCGCTTGCCCGGGGGCAACCGGCGTCTGGCCGACCGGATCACCCCCTCCTTGCGCCAGATCAGCGGCACCAAGGGCGAGGATCTGATCAAGACCGAGGATCTGGTCATGCGGTTCGGCGGCTTGCTGGCCACCGACCATGTCAGCTTCAGCCTCAAGCGCGGCGAAATTCTGGGAATTATCGGTCCCAACGGGGCCGGAAAAACCACCTTGTTCAACCAGATTTCCGGCTTCCTGCAGCCGACCTCGGGAACGATTGCGGTGCTTGATGCCCAGGACGCTTATGTGTCGCCAACCGCCCCCGATGCCTTTGCGCGGCTGGGGATCGGCCGGACCTTCCAGATTGTCCAGCCGTTCGGCCGCCTGTCGGTGATCGAAAACATCATGATCGGCGCTTTCCTGCGTCATCCGCATGTGGATGATGCCCGTGCGGTGGCCTTGCGGGTGGCCCAGACGGTCGGTCTGCTCGACCAGAAGGACGTCGAGGCCCGCAACCTGCCGATCGGAGCCCTCAAGCGGCTTGAAGTGGCGCGCACGCTGGCCAGCGAACCTTCCATCCTGTTGCTCGACGAGGTGATGGCCGGTCAGAACCAGACCGACACGATGGGCATGGTGGAACTGATCCGTGCCATCCGTGACACCGGCGTGACCATCATCGCCATCGAACACAACATGCAGGCGATCATGAGCCTGTCGGACCGGATTATCGTGATCGATTCAGGCCGCGTGATTGCCGAGGGCGATCCGCAGGAGGTGGTCAGAAATCGCAAGGTCATTGAAGCCTATCTCGGAGAGGATTTCGTCGATGCTCAAGGTTTCTGAGGTCAGGGCCGGTTACGGCCAGACGGTGATTTTGCAGGACATGTCGATCCAGGTCGGCACGGGCGAAATCGTTACCATCATCGGTTCCAACGGGGCCGGTAAATCCACCCTGTTGCGCACCATTTCGGGACTGGTGAAACCGACAGCCGGACGCATCACCTTTGACGGCGTCGACATCACCGACAAGGAACCAGCCGATATTGTCGGCATGGGTCTGGTGCAGGTGCCCGAAGCGCGGCAGCTGTTTCCGGTCATGACGGTGCGCGACAACATCCTGATGGGCGGCTATCACCCCAATGTCCGGGAGGGATTGGCTGCGCGGCTCGATACGGTGCTCGATATTTTTCCCCGCGTGCGTGAAAGGGTGGACCAGATGGCGGGTTCGCTGTCGGGCGGCGAGCAGCAGATGGTGGCGATTGCGCGCGGTCTGATGGCCTCGCCGCGGCTTCTGATGCTGGATGAACCCTCGCTCGGTCTGGCCCCGATCATTGTCGGGCAGATGTTCGATATTGTCGAAAAAATCAGAAGCATGGGCACAACGGTTCTGCTGGTCGAACAGAAGGCCTTCCACGCATTGAAAATCGCCGAACGGGCCTATGTGATCGAGAACGGCACGATCGTGCGCGAGAATACGGGGGTCGGCATGTTGTCCGACCCGCATGTCAAAACGGCTTATCTGGGCATTTAAGGGTAATGAGTATGGTTGAGGTCACAGGCCGCACGCGGATTTGGGGGATTCTGGCTGACCCGATTGCCCATGTCAAAACCCCGCAAATGATCAATGCGGTGGCAAGCGAGCGTGGTGTTGACGGGTTGATGATCCCGTTCCATGTCGCCCCGGACGATCTGCCGGCTTTGGTCAAAGGCCTCAAGGGCATGAAAAGTCTGGGCGGCTTTGTGGTTACCGTGCCGCACAAGGCGGCGATTGTCGATCTGCTCGACGAGGTCAGCCCCTCGGCTCGGCTGATCGGTGCGGCCAATTGCGTGCGGCGCGAGGCCGATGGCCGTCTGGTCGGCGAGATGCTGGATGGGGTGGGTTTTGTCACCGGATTGCGGCAGGCGGGCATCGAGCCCAAGGGCCTGTCGGCCTATCTGGCCGGTGCGGGTGGCGCGGCCAATGCCATTGCCTTTGCGCTGGTTGAAGCCGGTGTGACCCGTCTCACCATTGCCAACCGTACCAGTGCCAAAGTGGAAGATCTGATCCGCCGCCTTTTGACAGCCTATCCCGATGCCGATCTGCGGATCGGCGGGCGCGATCCCGCGGGCCATGATCTGGTGGTCAACGGCACCTCGCTGGGCTTGAAAGCTGGAGATGCCTTGCCTTTTGATGCCGAGCGGCTGGATTCGAGCCAGATTGTTGCGGAAGTGATCATGGATCCCGAGGAAACCGCCGTCATGGCTGCAGCCCGTGCTGTGGGCTGCAGGGTGCATCCGGGCAAGCCGATGCTGGCCTCCATGCGCTATCTGCTGGCCGATTTCATGGGTGTCAAATGAGCGGACAGGCCAATCTGGAGGGCCAACATGTTCTGGTCACCGGAGGCTGTTCCGGCCTCGGACTGGCTATGGCCCTGGCCTTCCGGCGCGCCGGCGCGCGCGTGGCGGTGTTCGACCGCACGATCCCCGAAGGGTTTGCAGCCGCGCATCCCCATCTGGTGCTCATTGCCGGTGATGTGACCGATCCCGCCAGCGTGCATGAGGGATTTGCCAAGGCGCAAGCGGCTTTGGGACGGCTTGATGCAGTGATCGCCAATGCCGGTGTGTCGCAAAACAAGCCGACGCTCGATCTCGATTTTGAGGAATGGCGACGGGTGATGTCGATCAATCTCGACGGCGCGTTTCTGACCTGCCACGAAGCCGGACGCCTGATGGCCGCCAACGGCGGCGGTTCGATCATCCTGACGGCCTCGATGTATGGCGTGGTCGCCGCACCCGAACGGCTCGGCTATTGCGTGTCGAAAAGCGGCACGGTGATGATGGCCAAGGCTTTGGCGATCGAATGGGCAAAGCTGGGGATCCGCGTCAATGCGATTGCCCCGGGCTATGTGCGCACGCCGTTTGTCGAGGAACTGGTGGAACTCGGACGCCTCGATCTCGAAAAACTCGAAAAGCGGACCCCGATGGGTCGTCTGATCACCCCCGAAGAAGTGGCCGATGCCGCCTGTTTCCTGATCTCGGATGCAGCGCGCGCCATCACCGGACAAGTCATCGGCATTGATGGCGGCTGGACCGCTTACGGATATCTTTGAGGATCACCATGCCGAAACAGACCAGTCTTGCTCCCATGGCGCCATGGGTCGAAATCAAAACCACTCCGGCCGATTGGAAAAAAGCCGATCCGGCTTTGCTGGGGGCGATGCTGTCGCAACTCCACATCATTCGGGCCTTCGAGGAAAAGGTGCTGGAACTGGCCGGCGAGGGGCTGGTGCATGGTCCGGCCCATTCCTCGATCGGGCAGGAGGGCGGGGCGGTCGGCTCCATCATCGGTTTGCGGCCCACTGATCAGGTCAATGGTTCGCATCGCGGTCACCACCAGTTTCTGGCCAAGGCCCTGACCTATCTGGCTCCCGATCTGACCCCGATGAGCGAACTCGATGATCCGCTCAACGATATGCTCTACCGCTCGCTGGCCGAGATCATGGGGCTGGAGCCGGGCTATGGGCACGGGCGTGGCGGCTCGATGCACCTGCGCTGGGCCGATGCCGGTGCGCTCGGCACCAATGCCATTGTCGGCGGCGGTGTGCCGTTGGCGGCAGGGGCGGCGATGGCCCACAAGCACGCAGGCACGGATGATGTCGCAATCACCTATTTCGGCGACGGCGCGGTCAATATCGGGGCGACTCTGGAGACCATGAATCTGGCGGCTGCCTGGTCTTTGCCGATCATGTTCTTTATCGAGAACAACGGCTATGCGGTGGCGACCCGCGTTGATGAAGCGACACGGGAAACGCGGCTGTCCGCGCGTGGTCTCGGCTTCGGGATCCCGTCATGGAAAGTCGATGGCATGGACCCGCTGGCGGTGCATTTTGCCATGCAGGCCGCCTTGAAAGTGATGCGCAGTGGCGGCGGGCCGACGGTGATCGAGGCCGATGTCTACCGCTTCTTCCACCAGAACGGTCCCTTGCCCGGTTCGGCCTTCGGCTATCGCCCGAAGGCCGAGGAGGAGGAATGGAAGGCGCGCGATCCGCTGGAATGTGTGGCGCGGGAAATGATCGCCCGCGATCTGATCCGGCGGTCCGATGTCGATGCTCTGCGCCAGCGTTGCTGCGACGCCATGGCGCGTCATACCGACCGGCTGGTCGAACCCGATGGCAACAAGCGCAAGATCCGCGCCGCGATGTGGCCCGACAAGGCCTTCGTCGATGTCGGCATCCGCGGCTCCCTGCCTGATCTGGCCTCGCGCAAGACCTGCGAATTCGAGACCCATGGCGGGGCGATGCGACCGTCCAAATTTGTCGACGCCATTGCCGATTGCCTGCATCTGCGGTTTTCCAAGGATGAGGGGTTGATGGTGTTCGGCGAAGACGTGCATCGTTTGAAAGGCGGCACCAACGGGGCCACGCGCGGTTTGGCCGCGGCCTATCCGGGCCGGGTGATGGGCACGCCGATCAGCGAAGCGGCCTTCACAGGTGTGGCCTGCGGTCTGGCAATGGATGGCCGGTTCAGGCCGATCATCGAATTCATGTATCCCGATTTCATGTGGGTCGCCGCCGATGCGGTGTTCAACCAGATCGGCAAGGCTCGCCACATGTTCGGTGGCACGACCGATGTGCCGCTGGTCCTGCGCACCAAGATTGCCATGGGCACGGGGTACGGCTCGCAACATTCGCTTGATCCCGCCGGAATTTTTGCCACCTCTGCGGGCTGGCGGATCATCGCGCCCTCCACGCCGTTCGATTATGTCGGCTTGATGAATGCGGCACTGGCCGGTGAGGATCCGGTGCTGGTGATCGAACATGTCGATCTCTACCAGCGCGACGGCCTGATCCCCGAAGATCTCGATTATGTGATCCCGCTGGGCCGTGCCAAGCGGGTGCGCGAGGGACAGGCCATGACGGTGCTGACCTATTCCGCCATGGTCCACCGCGTGCAGGAAGCCGTCGAGGCCCTGGGTGTGGATGCCGAGATCATCGATCTGCGCACGCTCGATTTCGCCGGTTTCGATTGGGAGACCGTCGGCACCAGCATCCGCAAAACCCATAATGTGCTGGTCGTCGAACAGGGGTCCGAAGGCACCAGCTATGGCGGCCGACTGGCCGACAAGATCCAGCGCGACTATTTCGACTGGCTCGACCAGCCGGTCCAGCGCGTCCATGGCAAGGTGGCTTCTCCCACCATTTCCAAAGTGCTCGAACGCGCCGCATTCGCTTCGATGTCCGAGGCGGCCCACGGCATTGCCAAAGTCATGGCGGACAAGGGCGAGCCGCTCGATCCTGCCGTGCTGGCAAGGATACCGGCATGAGTGATGTTCTGGCAGGCCTGCATGCGATTGTCGGTAACAAGGGGCTGCTGACCGATCCTGCCGAGATGGGCGCCTATGCGATCGACTGGCGCAAGCTGTTTCCGGGCAAGCCGCTGGCCGTGGCGCGGCCTTCCTCCACAGCCGAGGTCAGTGCGGTGATGGGTTTTTGCCACCACCATGGCCTCGCTGTGGTGCCGCAAGGCGGCAATACCGGCATGGCAGGCGGCGCTGTGCCCGATACCAGCGGGCGTGAACTGGTGCTGTCGCTGGCGCGCATGAACCGCTTGCGTGGCCTTGACCCGGTCGGCATGACTCTTGAAGCGGAATCCGGCGTGGTGTTGCAGACGGCCCAGGAAGCCGCTGTCGCCGTCAACCGTCTGTTGCCGATCAGCCTGGCGGCGGAAGGATCAGCCACCATTGGAGGGGTCATTTCCACCAATGCGGGCGGCGTCAATGTGCTGCGCTACGGCATGGCCCGTTCGATGGTGCTGGGGTTGGAAGTGGTGTTGCCTGACGGGCGGGTGGTGGATGGCCTGCGCCAGTTGCGCAAGGACAATGCCGGCTATGACTGGAAGCAGATCTTTATCGGCACCGAAGGCACGCTCGGCATCGTGACCGCGGCCGTCCTGCGGCTGATGCCGAGGCCGACCCAACGGCTCACCGCATTGGTCAGCGTGCCCGATCCGCAAGCGGCACTGGATTTTCTGGTGCTGGCGCAGGATGCGCTTGGCGATACGATTTCCGCGTTCGAGCTGATTTCAGGGTTTTCGATCGGACTGGTGCAGCGGCATTTCGGCCTGTCCTGTCCGGTGGGTGCGGGTGAATGGTATGTGCTGATCGAGGCCGGTGCGACCCTGTCGGGTCTGCGCGAAGCGGTGGAAACGGCCTTCGAGCAAGCGCTCGGCCAGGGATGCGTGATCGATGGCACGATTGCCGAAAGCGGCCAGCAGGCCGCCGATCTTTGGATGCTGCGCGAGCGCGTCACCGAATCCGAAGCCAAGGAAAGCAAAAGTGTCAAGCATGACGTGTCGATCCCCATTCCCTCGATCCCGCAATTCCTGATCGAGGCGGGGCAGGCATTGGATCGCCATGCCCCCGGCACGAGGGTGAACTGTTTCGGCCATCTGGGCGATGGCAATCTGCATTATAACATCCTGATCGACGGCCATGATCCGCATGACATCAACCGCATCGTGCATGATGTGGTCGACCGCTTCGGGGGGAGTATTTCGGCCGAACACGGCATTGGCCAATATCGGGTCGACGAGCTGGCCCTCAGGCGCTCCGAGTCCGAGCAGTTCCTGTCCCGGCTGATCAAAACGGCGATCGATCCGCTTGATCTGATGAATCCCGGTAAAGTCCTGTCGCGGAGGGAAACGAGATGATGACGACCGCCACCGCCACCGGCGAACAGTTTGATTTTGTCATTGTCGGCGGCGGCACGGCCGGTTGCGTGCTGGCCGACCGTTTGACCGCCAATGGCCGCTTTCGGGTGCTGATGCTGGAAGCTGGCGGGCGCGACAACGGTTTCTGGATCCCGATCCCTGCGGGTTTTTCCAAATTGCTGACCGGGGCCCGCTATAATTGGCGGTTCGAGACAGAGGCCGAGGACAATACGCTGAACCGCCGGATCGTGGTGCCGCGCGGCAAGGGGCTTGGCGGGTCCAGCCTGATCAACGGCATGATCTTCGTGCGCGGCCAGCCGCAGGATTATGACGGCTGGGCGCAATCGGGCGCGCGTGGCTGGTCATGGGATGATGTGCGGCCCTATTTCAAAAAGCTGGAACGGTATGAGGGGGGCGAGGATGATCTGCGCGGCCGCAGCGGGCCGATGTCGATCGAGCAGGTCAAGCTGCGCCCCGCCATTGCCGAGGCCTTTATAGCGGCCGGCCAGCAGGCAGGCTATCCGCGCAACGAGGATTACAACGGGCGCGACCAGGAAGGGTTCGGCTATTATCAGGTGACACAGAAAAACGGCAAACGCTGCAGTGCGGCCGATGCCTATCTGCGCGAGGCCGAAAAGCGGTCCAATCTGGTGGTGCGCTGCCATGCCCATGTGACCCGTCTGGTGCTGGATGGGCAGCGTGTCACGGGTGTCGAATATCGAATTGGTGACCGGCTTTATTCGGTCGCCGCCGGCCGCGAAGTCATCATGGCGGCGGGCGCTGTGCAAAGCCCGCAAATTCTGGAATTGTCGGGCATCGGCGATCCGGCCCATCTGCGCGCCATCGGCCTTGAGGTGCGCCATGCTTTGACAGGGGTCGGCAATAATTACCGCGACCATTTCTGCACCCGCATGAATTGGCGGGTCAAATTGCCGGTGACGCTGAACGAGCAGGCCCGCGGCCCGCGGTTGGCGCTCGCGGTCGCCCAGTATTTTGCGACCCGGACCGGCATCCTGACGCTGGGGACGGGACTGGTGCATGCCTTCATCAAAACGCGGCCTGAATTGGCCTCTCCCGACATCCAGTATTTCTTCATGCACGCCAGTTACGCCAATGCGGCCGATCGCACGCTGGATCGCCAGCCCGGCATGACCATCGGTGTGGCGCAGTTGCGGCCGGATTCTGTCGGCTCGATCCATGCCAAATCGGCAGACCCCGATATGATGCCGGCCATCAAGCCGAATTTCCTGTCGGCTTCGGGGGATGCCGAATGTCTGATCGAGGGCATGCGGGCGGCACGCCGGATCATCACCCAACCGGCGATGGCGGCCTATCACGATTACGAGATGAGCCCGGGGGATCAGGTCCAGAGCGATGCCGACTGGCTCGATTTTGCCAGAGCCAACGGACAAACCATCTATCACCCGATCGGCACATGCAAAATGGGCGTCGACCCACAGGCGGTTGTTGACCCCATGCTCAAGGCCCACGGCTTGAGCGGCTTGCGCATCGTCGATGCCTCGATCATGCCGATGATGGTGTCCGCCAATACCGAAGCCGCGGTGCTGATGGTTGCCGAAAAGGGTGCCGATCTGATCTTGCAAGAAGCCCGATAGGGGCGATTATACCACCAGACAGGCTGGATCGATCGAGCGGCCATTGAGCAGGTCGATCACCGTTCGGGCGGCAATGGCATTGGTGCGGGCGAGGCCTTCCTCGCTTGAGCCTGCGGCATGGGCCGAAGCGACGACATGCGGATGCGCCAGCAATTGCTGGACGGTGTGATCAGTCAGATCCGGTTCATTCTCGAACACATCCAGACCCGCACCACCGACCTGACCCGAAACCAGCGCGTCGAGCAGGGCTGCTTCGTCGATCAGGCCACCCCGCGCCGTATTGATCACAAAGGCCCCCCGCTTGAGGGTGGCCAGCGTGTCTCGGTTGATCATGTGTCTGGTTTGCGGGTTGAGCGGCAGATGCAGGCTGATTGTGTCGCTTGTGGCAAACAATTCGGGCAGATCGACAAAGCGCACGCCCAGAGCTTCGGCAGCCTGGTGATCGGGGAAGGGGTCATAGGCCAGTATAGTGGCATCAAAGCCCCTGAGCCGCTTGGCGACCTGTCGCGCAATGCGCCCGAAGCCGACCAGCCCGACAGTCTTTTCAAACAGTTCGGTGGTGACGATGGTCGACCACCGCCCGGCCTGCAACAGCCTGTGACCTTCATCGAGATGTTTGGCCAGCCCCAGAAACATCGCCAGGGCATGGTCGGCCACCGAGGCCTCGTTGCCGCCTGCCGCGATGGTCACATGCCGGCCCAAGGCACGTGCCGCTTTGATATCGACATTGTTATAGCCCACGCCGCGCCGCGCGATCACCTTGAGCGAAGGATTGGCCTCGATCAGACTGCGCGTGACAGGCACAGTGCCGACAATCCAGCCATCAACCCCATCCAGCAGCTTGTGAAGAGTGTCAGCATCCAGCACATCATCCTGCACATCATCGGGCAGGGCGGTTCTGACCACCGTGCAGCCGTGATCGCGCAAGAGCTGAAAAGCCTGATCATCAAAAAAGCGCGTCGAGACGAGGACTTTGAAGGACATTGCAAGGCTTTCTGCTGGATTGTTGACCCTAGTTCATCAAAGGGCTGTATCAGCTATAAAAGGTCATCAGGGAAATCGAAAGACGCAATCGGCTTCCTAGCCATGCGTGCGCGGATAGGCGTTGATCGGAGCAGGGGTCCAGTGTCTAAGGATTTCGGGATCGGCATCGAAGATTTCAACCAGCAGGGGATAGCACCGGGCCACGTCACCCGAATGGGTTTCGCTGCAATCGCCGCCGGGGCAGGCCGAGAGCGAGCCGAGCAGGTCAATTTCGGCAATCATCTCGATGTAATCGCCAGGACGCACCGGACTGGCTTTCATGAAATATTGATGGGTGTCGCGGGTAAAGCCCGTGCACATGAACACGTTCAGGACATCATGCACATGCGGTTCGGCCTCGGCCAGGTCGAGGCCGGTGGCTTTCGACAGGGCGCGGGTGAGGTTGGAATGGCAGCAATGGTGGTAATCCGTGCCGCGCAACAGGCGGTTGGTATAGGGATCGCAGCGCGTGCCGATCACGTCATGGATGCCGCCGCCATGCTCGTCAAAACCGTACCAGCCCAGTGTGTCATGGGTGATGGTGGCCATCGGACGCAAAAAGGGCAAGTTGCTCCACAGACGGTGGCCGGTGGTGACGTGGGTGGCGTGCAGGGCACGGGTTTTGCCGCTGAAAAAGCGTTCGCCGAGGTTGTGGCTATTCCAGAGATTGAGATCGCCGACCTGGGGCCCCTCAATGCTGCGGATGCGGAAAAACTGTCCGGCCTTGACCGAAAAGCAAGCCGCATCACGGGGTGGCACCACCACCTCTGCCACTTTGACCAGCGTCGAGCGCGCTTGCCGGTAGAGCGCCATATCGGGGGCGGGTAGGGTGTCGACATCATAGCAGATCACCGGTTTGATGGCGCGGCGGGCGGCGGCATCGTCGGGGGCTGGCACTGTCGTCATGTTCGGCTCCTGAAGGGTCGTGCTGGGTGTCAGAGACGCGCTTTGGTGCTGCGGGGGGTGGCCAGCAGCAGGCTGGTTTCGCTGGCAATAATGCCGGGGATCAGGCGAATGTGCCGCAAGATACGGTCGAAGTCGACCAGACTTTGCGCGCCGAGCATGACCACCAGATCCCATTTGCCGTTGGTGGTGTGGATGTCGGCAATTTCGGGGAACCCGCTCAGCTGGCTGATCACCTTGTCGGCCACATGCCCCTCGATCTCGATCATCATGACCCCGCGTACCGGCAGATCGACGGTGTCCGAGCGCAGGATCACCGTAAAACCGATGATGTCGCCCGATTGCTTCAACCGCTCGATCCGGCTGCGCACGGTGGCCCGTGAGGTGCCCAGATCAGCCGCGAGATCGGAGAGGGAGCGGCGGGAATCATGCCTGAGCAGGGTGATCAACCGTGTATCGAAAGAGTCCATGGTCTTTCCAATATGATCAATATAGCTTCCGGAATGGTCTATTCTAGCATCATTTAATCCAATTTGGCTTCTATATTCTGCCGGTCCTTGCGGCTTTAATGCAGTCTTTCTGACGCGGGGCGGGAGGGTTTTGTGGGTTTCAAACAGCACGGTTTTGATCATGTGGGGATGGCGGGGCGGCAGCGTCTGCGTGCTCTGGCTCTGCCATTCGGGCATGGGGCCGGCCGGCAAGGCTGTGCGAAAGGGCCCGAGGCCCTGATGGTGGCGGGTCTGTGTGCCGCACTCGATGCCCGCGGCAGCGAGATTGAAACATTTGCCTTGCCGCCGGATGTGTCGCACCAACAGCTTGCCCATCCCAATCCGGCGCTGAAATCGCTGGCTCTGGTGCGGGCGGTAACAAAGGTGATCGGCGAGCGCGCTTTCGAGGCCAGCGCCGATACGCGTCCGGTGTTTGTCGGCGGGGATCATGCGATTGCCGCCGGGACATTGCCCGCGATGGCGCGGCGTGCCGAAGTGCTTGGCCGTCCGCTTTTCGTGCTCTGGCTGGACGCCCATCCCGATTTCCATACGCTCGACACCACAAGCAGCGGCAATTTGCACGGCGTGCCGCTGGCCTATGCGACGGGACAACAGGGCTTTGCCGGCTATTATCCCGCGCTGGATTGCCCCGTCGATCCGGCCCGGGTCTGTCTCTTGGGGATCCGCAGTGTCGATCCCGCTGAAAGCCGTCTATTGATGCGCTCCGCTGTCAGGCTCCACACAATGGATACAGTGAGAACAGCTGGAATTGACCGGTTGATCAAACCATTTTTGCAGCAGGTGCGGCAGGCCAACGGCTTATTGCATGTCAGTTTCGATGCCGATTGCCTTGATCCCGCGCTGGCGCCGGCTGTCGGCACGCCGGTGCCTGGCGGTCTGTCGCTTCACGAGGCCCGCCGCTTGATGGATCTGCTGTGTGCCAGTGGTCTGGTCTCCAGCCTCGATCTGGTCGAATACAACCCTGATCTGGACGAGCAGGGGCGCACGGCGAGAGTGTTGGTCAATCTGGTTGGCCGCTTGTTCGATCCGGTCTTTGCGGCCTGCGCCCACGCTGCCGCATAAGGGGTCAAATCGGCAGGAAGCCGTCGCTCTTGACCTCTTCCATCACCACATAGGTGCGGGTTTCGCGGACGCCCGGAAATTGCGCCACGACTTCCCCCAAAAATCCGCGATAGGCGGCCATATCGGCTACGCGGGTTTTCAGAAGATAGTCGAAGCCGCCTGCCACCATGTGGCATTCGAGCACTTCCGGGGCTTTCTGGGCGGCCGTCGCAAACAGATCGAACACGTCGGGTGTGGTGCGGTCCAGCAGAACCTCGACAAACACCAACAGCCCGCGTCCGAGCCTTTGCGGGTCGAGCGTGGCGCGGTAGCCGGTCAGATAGCCCTCGCGCGTCAGCCGTTTGACCCGCTCCGATGCCGCCGTCGGCGAGAGGCCGATCCGTTCGGCCAGTTCCACATGGCTCAACCGCCCGTCACGCTGCAGCAGGTCGAGGATTCGGCGGTCGAGACGGTCTATCGGATCATCGCCCGGCATGGCTATCTGCCTTCTGTGTTTTTTCACTATAAAATATCATTATTTTAGTGATATTCACTTAATATTTCCAAATTTAGCGGATGTCATCTCCAAATTTTCCAATAATTTAAGGTTATTCATTGTCACAACAGAGGTTTGCCATGTCCTCACAATCTCTTGTCCCTTTTCGTGCAGCCTATGCGGAAGATGATGCGCTGTTTGCGACCCGCTGGCTGGTGGCTCCGCCACGCAGTGCCCAAAGCGAAGCGGCGATCGACGAGCTGGGCAGGCAGTTGATTGCCTCGATCCGCGACACGGGGCATGGCGTGGGCGGGGTTGAGGATTTGCTGCATGCCTATGCGCTGTCGACCCCCGAAGGGCTGGCTCTGATGGTGCTGGCCGAAGCTCTGTTGCGTGTGCCAGACCATCTGACAGCCGAAAAGCTGATCGAGGACAAGTTGGGACAAGGTGATTTTCTGCATCATGAAAGCCCTGTCGGCCCCTTGATGGTGCAAGCCTCGGCCTGGGCTTTGGGCCTGTCGGCGCGGGTGATCCGACCGGGTGAAACGCCCGATGGCCTGTTGTCGCAGCTGGGCAAGCGCATCGGCCTGCCGGCCTTGCGGATGGCGGTGCGCCAGGCCATGCGCCTGCTGGGACAGCATTTCGTGTTGGGGCAGTCCATCGACGAGGCCTTGAGCCGCGCCGACAGTGCGGAGGGACGGATGTTCCGCTACTCCTATGACATGCTGGGCGAAGGGGCGCGCAATCTGGAGGATGCCCGCCAATATCGGGCCTCCTACCATGCGGCCATCGAGGCCATCGGCAAGGCCGCCGGCAGCAAGCCTTTGCCGGACAGGCCCGGGATCTCGGTCAAATTGTCGGCCCTGCATCCGCGCTACGAGGCGACCGCCCATGCACAGGTGATGGACGAGTTGTGCCCGATCGTGCTTGAGCTGGCGCGGGCGGCCAAGGCCTATAACCTGAACTTTACGGTCGATGCGGAAGAAGCCGACCGGCTCGAATTGTCGCTGGATGTGATAGGAGCCGTCTTTTCCGATCCGTCGCTTGCGGGCTGGAGCGGGTTCGGGCTTGCCATCCAGGCCTATCAGAAGCGGGCGATGGAGGTGATCGACTGGTGCGACACATTGGCATGCAGGCTTGACCGCACCATGATGGTGCGGCTGGTCAAAGGGGCCTATTGGGACACCGAGGTCAAACGCGCGCAGGAGCGTGGCTTGCCTGATTTTCCGGTCTTTACCCGCAAGGCCATGACAGATTTGGCCTATGAGGCCTGTGCACGCCGCTTGCTCGCGGCACGTCCGCGGCTCTATCCGCAATTTGCCACCCACAATGCGCTGACGGTTGCGACCGTTCTTGCCGATGCGGGAGGGTTTGACGGTTTTGAATTCCAGCGGCTGCACGGCATGGGCGATACGCTGTATCGCCGGCTGCTGACCCTCCATCCGCAACTGGCTTGCCGCACCTATGCGCCTGTGGGCGGCTATCGGGATTTGCTGGCCTATCTGGTGCGCCGCTTGCTCGAAAACGGCGCCAATTCCTCGTTCGTGTCGGTCTCGGCCGATGCGTCGGTGCCGGTCGAAACCCTGTTGCGCAGGCCGCAAGCCCTGATCGGCTCGCCCGAGCAGGCCCGCCACCGTTCTCTCGCGCTGCCGGTCGATCTTTACGGGGCGGGGCGGCGCAATTCCTCGGGGGTCGAATTCGGCCACGAGGCCAGCCTCAAGGCCTTGTTGGCCGAGGTCAAGGCCGGTGCCGCGATCGCCTCGCGCGAAGCCGCTTCACTGGTCAATGGCATCAAACAGGCCGGTCAGGTGCGGCGGCTCGCCAGCCCGCAAGACCCGAGTGCCATCATCGGCGAGGTCAAAGAGGCCAGCGGGGAAATGGCGCGTCACGCCATGCAGGCCGCATCCAAGGGTTTTGGACGCTGGCAGCAGGTTTCTGTTGCCAAGCGGGCTGATGTGATGCGGCGGGCTGCGGATTTGCTGGAGAGCCGGCGCGGCCTGTTTCTGTCGCTGTTGCAGCGCGAGGCTGGCAAGACGCTTGATGATGCTTTGGCGGAACTGCGCGAGGCTGTCGATTTCTGCCGCTATTATGCCCAAGAGGCCGAGCGCAGTCTGGCTCATGAGCAGGTGATGCCCGGCCCGACAGGCGAAAGCAACCGGTTGCGTTTGCGCCCGCGCGGGGTGTTTGTGGCGATCAGCCCGTGGAATTTTCCTCTGGCGATCTTTTTGGGGCAGGTGGTTTCGGCTTTGGTGGCGGGCAATGCGGTTGTCGCCAAGCCTGCCGAACAGACCCCGCTGGTGGCTTTTGCTGCCACCAGCCTGTTGATCGAGGCCGGTGTCGAGCCTTCCGCCCTGCATCTGGTGGTCGGGGATGGCCGGATCGGCGCCGCTCTGGTCGAGCATCCCGCCGTCGCGGGTGTGGTGTTTACCGGCTCGACGCAGACGGCCCGCCTGATCAACCAGAGTCTTGCTGCCAAAGCGGGACCGATTGTGCCGTTAATTGCTGAAACCGGTGGCATCAACGCCATGCTGGTCGATGCCACCGCTTTGAACGAGCAGGTTTGCGACGATGTGGTGGTCTCGGCTTTCCGTTCGGCGGGGCAACGCTGTTCGGCGCTGCGGCTGCTGTGCGTGCAGGAGGATGTCGCCGACAGCCTGCTGGCGATGATCAAGGGGGCGGTGGAGACCCTGCATCTGGGTAACCCCGAAACCCTGTCCACCCATATCGGTCCGGTGATCGATGCCGAGGCCAGGGCCAATATCATGGCGCAGATCGACGGGCTGAAACAGCATGGCCGTCTGGTCCATGCCGGAGAGGCACCACGCCAGGGATCGTTCGTGGCCCCGCATCTGTTCGAGATCGACCGCATCGGGCAGGCCGGCGAGGAGATTTTCGGCCCCGTGCTGCAAATTGTGCGCTTCAAGGCCGATGCGCTGGATGCCGTGCTGGAGGATTTGGCGGGACTGGGCTACGGCCTGACGCTGGGCATCCATTCACGCATCGACAGCGTGATCGAGAAAGTCACGAAAACCCTGCCGATCGGCAATTGCTACGTCAACCGCACCATGATCGGCGCGGTGGTGGGCACGCAACCGTTCGGGGGCTGTGGCCTGTCGGGAACCGGTCCGAAGGCGGGTGGCCCGCATTATCTGATGCGCTTTGTGACCGAGCAGACCATCACCATCAACACGGCGGCCGCTGGCGGCAATGCCGATCTGATGGCCACGGTGGATTAAAAGGTTCAGCGCAAGCCGTCGGCAAACGGGTCGAGCGGATCGCGCAAAAGGGTCGCTTCGCCGACCACATAGGCACGACCACGGATGGAGGGGATCACCTGATCCTGGTCCATCCGGTAACGGGCGATGAAGCGGCTGCCGATAATGCTTTCCTGCACCCAATCCTGTCCGGGCAGCAATTTGCCGTCTGCGGCCAGACAGGCCAGTTTGGCACTGGTGCCGGTACCGCAGGGCGAACGGTCATAGGCTCCGCCCGAACACAGCACATAATTGCGGCTATGGCCTTCGGGCGAAACCGGCGGTCCGAAAAACTCGATATGGTCGACCGGTTCGCCCTGTGCGCCAGTGATGCCGTTTGCGGCCAGCGCATCCGACACCGCTTGCGCGGCTTGGGTCAGCGCGTTGATATTGCCCATCTCGAGGGCGAAGGGCGATTGCTGCACCAGAAAGAACCAGTTGCCGCCATAGGCGACATCGCCGGTGACAGGCCCGAGGCCGGGCACAACGACGGTGACATCTTTGTGCGTGCGATAGCTGGCGACGTTTTCGATCAGCACCTCGTTGCGGTCGATCAATTCGACCGAGACAATGCCCACCGGTGTTTCGAACCTGTGCGTGCCCGGACCGATCCGTCCCATATGCGCCAGCGTGACCGCCGTGCCGATGGTGCCATGCCCGCACATGCCGAGATAGCCACCATTGTTGAAGAAAATCACACCCGCCGCACAGGTTTTGTCATGGGGCTCGCACAACAGGGCACCGACCAACGCGTCATAGCCGCGCGGTTCGTTGACAGCGAACGAGCGCACATTGTCATGGTCGCGCATCATACGCTGCAGCCGTTCCGACAGCGGCCCGGACCCAAGGTCCGGTCCCCCGTCGATGATCAGGCGGGTCGGTTCACCCTCGGTATGGGAGTCGATCACTTTCATCGGTCTGGACTTTCAATCTCGCGGCTCAGGCCTTGTGGGCCGACCAGCTCTGATACCAGGTCTTGAACAGCGTCAGCTGGTCGCGGGCATAGGTTTGCTGGCTGGCGGTCAACTGGTCGGTGCTGTTGAAATGCAGGCTGTATTCGGGGTGGCCTTCCAGCACCATCAGATATTTGTAGAACAGCACCAGATCGACCCCTTCATCGAAGGAGGACAGCATGGCCAGGGCCTGTTCCAGCTCCAGGGCCTGACGGCGGGCCGTGGCATCGCCGGTGGCGGCTTTTTCGCACAAGGCGACCAGATGCAAGACTTCTTTGGGCAGCACATTGCCGATGCCGGTAATGGCACCCACCGCGCCGCAATTCACATAGCCGTGGAACACCTGCGTATCGACCCCGACCATCAGCGTAACGGTGTCATCATGGCCGGTGATGTGTTCTGCGGCATAGCGCAGCGAGGCCGCGCCGCCGAATTCCTTGAAACCGATCAGGTGCGGATAACGCCGGCGCAGATCGAAGAACAGATCGGCCTTGGTTTCAAAGCCGTAATAGGGGCTGTTATAGATCACCGAAGGCAGATCGACCGCCGCTTCGAGCACGCCTTCGAAGTGGGCGCGTTGGGCGGCGACCGACGACCCGCGTGACAGCACGCGCGGAATGACCATCAAGCCGCTGGCTCCGACCTTTTTGGCATGGGCAGCCAGTGCGCTGGCCCGATGCGGGTTCTGGGCACCGGTGCCGACAATGACCGGAACCCCGGCTTTGACCAGATGCTCGACCCCTTCCATCCGCTGCTCGTCGGTCAACAGGGGCCAGTCCCCCATCGAGCCGCAATAGACAACGCCATTCATGCCGTCAGCCATCATCTTTTTGCCCATTTTGACGAGGGCGACAAAATCGGGTGTGCGGTCGGCCTTGCAAGGCGTCATCAAGGCAGGGACAACGCCCTTGAAAATGGAAGAAGTCATCAAACAGGTTCCTCGGGGCTTGATCTCAGGTGAAGCGGTATCGTCAGACACCGCATGGTCTTGTGCGTCTAGAATGGGAGTAAATGCAAAGATTGTCTATTGAAGATCTCTATCTCGACACACAAAATCGGAGATGATTTGGTTGTTGCGTTGCACCATTATTGATTGTTGCGGGGATTTCACAGGTCATTGCGGAGATACACTTGGACATAAAAAACCGTGGCCTTGGCCACGGTTCCTGTCTTGTCGATGTTGTCTCGGGGCTTTCGTGTCGTGTCAGGCCTTGAGCTTGGCAGCAATAGCGGCCACATGCTTGCCCTGGAAACGTGCGCCGGCCAGTTCATTGTCGGAGGGCTGGCGCGAGCCGTCGCCATTGGCAATGGTGGTGGCGCCATAGGGACTGCCGCCCGTGACAGCCGAATTGTCCATCTGGCCCGCAAAGGAATAGGGCAGGCCGACAATCACCATGCCGTGATGGAGCAACACGGTGTGGGTGGACAAGATGGTGCTTTCCTGCCCGCCATGCTGGGTGGCGCTGGAGGTGAACACGCTGCCGACTTTGCCGATCAGCTTGCCCTGGAACCACAGGCCGCCGGTCTGGTCGAGGAAGTTTTTCATCTGGGCCGGCATATTGCCGAAACGGGTCGGTACGCCGATGATGATGGCATCGTAATCGGGCAATTCATCGACAGTGGCAATCGGGGCGGCCTGGTCGAGCTTGAAATGGATGCTCTTGGCGACGTCTTCGGGCACCAGTTCCGGCACACGCTTGATGACGGCTTCGGCGCCGGCCTCGCGCACACCTTCAGCCACTGCAGAGGCCATGGTTTCGATATGGCCGTAGCTCGAATAATACAGGACGAGAACTTTTGTCATGGCAATTTCCTCTCGGAGTTTCAGACGGTTATAGGGGCAGGTCGAAAATCAGGCATTCGGACTTGTCTTCCCCGGAGATCAGGGACACGACAGCCTCGTTTTCCAAGGCAAGGGCATCTCCGGCGCGCAGATCCGTTCCGTTGACGTTCAGATGACCGCGCAGCATTTGCACCCAGACGGAGCGCCCCTGCGCGATGTCGTGGGACAGGCTGTGCCCCTTGTGGAGGATTGTCGCGTAAATCAAGGCATTTTGATGGATCTGGCCTGAACCGTCGCGGCCATCGGGGGAGGCGATCAGCCGTAACCGACCGGTTTTGTCGGCCGCAGTGAAATGTTTCTGGTCATAGCGCGGGGCGTGGCCCTCGCGGTCGGGCATCAGCCAGATTTGCAGGAAATAGGCGGGGTTGACCTGCGAGGGGTTGAATTCGCTGTGCCGGATCCCCGTGCCGGCCGACATGATCTGGATGTCACCGGGACGGATGATCGAGCCGTTGCCGATGTCGTCCTTGTGTTCCAGCTCGCCTTCCAGCACGTAGGAGATGATCTCCATGTCGCGGTGGCCATGGGTGCCGAACCCCATGCCGGGCTGGATGCGGTCCTCGTTGATGACCCGCAACGGACCGAAATTCATGTGGTCGGGGTCATGATAACCGGCAAAGGAAAAGCTGTGATAGCTGTCGAGCCAGCCGTGATTGGCATGGCCGCGAGCTTGCGAGGGGCGAAGGGTGAGGGACATGGCAGACCTTTTTGAGCAAAACAGCCAATCTCGGAGGGCGACCGGCGGGAGGAGACGGTATGTCCGCTCCCGCAGCAAGGGTCGGATCAGAATTCGTAGCCGATCAGGCGGTCCAGCGAAAACCGTCCGCCGCCGCGAAGGGCATAGGACAAGGCCACAACCGCCCAGAGCAGGGGATATTCATAGCCGCCGCTGGTCCAGAAAAAGCCGTTGGGCAGATGCACGGACACCACAGCCACGGCCATAACACCGAACACCAGAACCGCTACGGCGCGGGTGGCGAGGCCGAGAGCCAGCATCAGGCCGCCGACACATTCGATCAGTCCGGCCAGAAGGGCGAAGGACGCCGGCAGGCCCAGCTTGCTGGCGAAAAACTGGCCGGTGGCTTCCAGACCATAGCCGCCAAACAGGCCGAACAGTTTTTGCGCGCCATGCGGAACCAGCAGCAGACCGGCCGTCACCCGCACCAGTGGTTCGGCAAGCGGCGAGAACAGCGTGGCCAGGCCATGAAGGACCGGAATGATCGGCTTCGGGGTTGAGGGCACAGAAGCAGAAGCGGGGGTGGCATCGGCCAGAGTGGCGTTGGTCATGGTTGAAATCCTTCACATGATCGATCGGGTCAACAGGCTGCAGTGTTGCGCCTGTTTCTGGAGTGAAATTATGTTGTTTGATAAATAGAAACAATATACTCATTAATCATCAATATGTTGCTAAATTAGCAACAATGAGGACAGCAATGATGGACCGGATGTCGGCGCTCGAGGCCTTTGTGAAAGTTGCGGAAACCAAGTCCTTTACCGAGGCTGCCGACCGGTTGGGCCTGTCGAAATCGGCGGTGAGCCGGCATATCAGCGCGTTGGAGGCCGAATTGGGGGCGCGCTTGTTCCACCGCTCCACCCGCACTTTGGCGCTGACCGAAGCGGGGATGAGCTATTTTGAACGTACTGCGCGGATACTGGCCGATTTCGAGGAGGCCAATCGGGCGGTGACCCGGTTGCAGGAATCCCCGAGAGGCCGCTTGCGCGTCAATGCGCCGATGAGCTTCGGCTTTCTGCATCTGGCACAGGCCCTGCCAGATTTTCTCAACCGCTATCCCGATGTCTCGGTCGATCTGGTGATGAATGACCGTTTTGTCGATCTGGTCGATGAGGGCTTCGACGTCGCGGTGCGGATCGGCGGCATGGTGGATTCGTCGCTGATCGCCAAAAAGCTGGGGCCGATCCGGCGGGTCATCTGCGCCAGCCCCGCCTATCTGCAGCAATATGGTGTGCCCGAGACCCCCGCCGATCTCAAACAGCATCGCTGTCTGCTCAACAGCAATATGGCGATGGCCAATGAATGGCAGTTCCAGACCTTGCCCGGCCCCTCCGCTCCTGCCAAACCATGGCCTGTCGAGGTGCGAGGACGCATCAGCGCCAATAATGGCGATGCCTTGCGGGTCGCGGCTTTGAAAGGCATGGGGCTGACCAGCCTGCCGACATTCATCGTCGGTGCGGATCTGCAAAGCGGTATGCTGGTGACGGTGCTCGATGCCTATATGCCGCAAACCCTGTCGCTGAATGCGGTCTATCCGACTCCACGGCACCTGTCGCCAAAAGTGCGGGCCTTTGTGGATTTTCTGGCCGAGCGGTTCGGCCCCCGCCAATATTGGGATCTGGTCGGCTGAAGGGTCTTTCCGGCTTAAAGGCTGTGGCCTGATCGCCCGCCCCATGCCATAAGGGCGCGCAGAATGATTGAGAGTGTGTTTTCGCCATGATTCGACTTGAGAATATCAGCAAACAGAACGGCCACCAGATCCTGTTTATCGAGGCTTCGGCGGCGCTTTTGAGGGGCGAGAAGGTCGGCCTTGTCGGTCCCAATGGCGCGGGCAAAACCACGTTGTTCAGGATGATGACCGGTCAGGAGCTGCCCGATGAGGGCCACGTCGGTACCGATCGTGGCATTACCATCGGTTATTTCTCGCAGGATGTCGGTGAAATGTCGGGCCGCTCTGCGGTCGCCGAAGTCATGGATGGTGCGGGACCGGTGGCCGAAGTGGCCGCCGAGCTGAAGGCTCTCGAGGAGGCCATGGCCGATCCCGACCAGCTCGACAGGATGGACGAGATCATCGAGCGTTACGGCGAGGTGCAGGGCCGCTTCGAGGAATTGGGCGGCTATGCCCTCGACGGACGGGCGCGCGAAGTGCTGGCCGGCTTGAGCTTTTCGCAAGAGATGATGGAGGGGGATGTCGGTGCCCTGTCTGGGGGCTGGAAAATGCGCGTCGCGCTGGCGCGTATTCTCTTGATGCGCCCCGATGCCATGCTGCTCGATGAGCCGAGCAACCATCTCGACCTTGAAAGCCTGATCTGGCTCGAGCAATTCCTGAAGGGTTATGAGGGCGCCTTGATGCTGACCTCGCATGACCGCGAATTCATGAACCGGATTGTGACCAAAATCATCGAGATCGACGGGGGCGAGCTGACCACCTATTCGGGTGATTACGAGTTCTACGAGCAGCAGCGCGCCATGAACGAGAAGCAGCAGCAGGCGCAGTTCGAACGCCAGCAGGCGATGCTGGCCAAGGAAATCAAATTTATCGAACGGTTCAAGGCCCGCGCCTCGCATGCCGCGCAGGTGCAGAGCCGCGTCAAGAAGCTCGAAAAGATCGACCGCGTCGAGCCGCCCAAACGCCGCCAGAGCGTGTCTTTCGAATTTCCACCGGCGCCGCGCTCGGGCGAGGATGTGGTCAGCCTTAAAAACGTCCACAAACGCTATGGCCAGCGCAGCATCTATGACGGACTGGATTTCCAGGTGCGCCGCAGAGAACGCTGGTGCGTGATGGGCGTCAATGGCGCGGGCAAATCGACCTTGCTGAAACTGGTGACCGGTTCGACCGAACCCGATGACGGGTCGGTGGCCTTGGGTGGCAGTGTGAAGCTGGGCTATTTCGCCCAGCACGCCATGGAAGTGCTGGATGGCGAGCGGACAGTGTTTGAATCCTTGGAAGATTCCTTTCCGCAAGCCGGTCAGGGCTCGCTGCGCGCTTTGGCGGGCTGTTTCGGCTTTTCCGGCGATGATGTCGAAAAGAAATGCCGGGTGCTGTCGGGCGGCGAGAAGGCCCGTCTGGTGATGGCCAAAATGCTCTATGACCCGCCCAATTTTCTGGTACTGGACGAACCGACCAACCATCTCGACATGGCCACCAAGGAAATGCTGATCGAGGCTTTGTCGCACTATGAGGGCACCATGCTGTTTGTCTCGCATGACCGGCATTTTCTGGCGGCTCTGTCCAATCGGGTGTTGGAACTGACAGCTGACGGCGTGCACCAATATGGCGGTGGCTATACCGAATATGTGGCCAGCACAGGACAGGAAGCTCCGGGCTTACACAGCTAGTCCAGCCGGAAAGCCTGACATCTTGGCGACGGCCACGGCCCCTCTTCAGGGGTCGTGAAGGCTGTCGCGTCCAGTTTCCATCGCGGTCGATTTCCAAATCGTTTGCAAGGGTTTCCCGCTTTTCGGGCGGATGACGGGCCTGTTTTCGTCCCGGTTTAAATTTTTATCCACACCAATCGGCAAGGCGGGCGGGCACCTAAGTGGCTGTTATTCCTTTAAGTCCTTGTCTTCCTTAACGATGTTTCCGTTTAGCCGCTCTGCTCCAATTGCTCTGGTCTGGTGCGACTGGTAGTTTTTGGATGGGTTAATGGGGCTTTGCGCGCGGGCATTTCGATGCCATGCGGCAATGGCCTCTCAAGTCGTGTCCGTTGTGTTGTGGTGTGAGAGTAGCAGAAGCGTGTTGAAACGGTGGCATCAGGGGAAAGAACGGAGGGGAGCCTTAGGGCTGCCGCGCTGCGTCTTTGCGCTGGTTGCAACCCTTCTGCTGGCTGTGCTGTCGGGTCTGTTCGGGCAGGCCAGGGCGCAGGGCTTTACGCCCGATGCCGGATCATTGCTCAACCAGATCGAACGCTCGCTGCCTCCGCCCAAACTGCCGACGGTCGGTCCGCCGCCCGCTCCGCCCAAGATCGAACTGCTGCAGGGGCAGGGCGAAACACTGCTGGTCAGGCAATTCACCTTTTCCGGCAATACGGCGGTCCGCTCGGATGTGCTGGCCAGGGTGGTCGAGCCCTATCTCAACCGCCCGCTGACCTTCGGCGAATTGCAGAATGCCGCTGCCGCTCTGGCGCTCGTCTATCGCGAGAGGGGCTATGTCGCAGCCGCCACAATCCCCAAACAGGTGGTCAAAGGCGGCATTGTCCTGTTCCATATCGTCGAGTCGCGCTTTACCGGTGCTGTGATGGACGAGGCGACGCAAAGCCGGACACGGCTTGATCTGTTGCTGAACCGGATCGAGCAAGCCTTGCCGCCGGGCCGGCTGGTCAATGTCTATGATCTGGATCGCGGCCTGTTGCTGATCGAGGATCTGCCGGGCGTCAGCGTATCGGGGGGCTTGCGCGAGGGGCGGACCGATGGCGAAAGCGAATTCGTTTTGCTGGCCCGCGACAAGCCGATCCTCAAGGGCAATGCCACGCTCGACAATGGCGGCTCGCGCTCCACCGGAACCAAGCGGTTGAATGCCGACCTCAGCGCCGAGAGCCCGACCGGCAATGGCGAGTTGCTGTCGGCCAATGCCATGCATAGCGATGGCAGCGATTATGGCCGGTTCAGCCTGACGGTGCCGGTCACTGCCTCCGGCACCAAAGTCACCGCATCAGCCAGCATGATGACCTATCAACTGGTCGCACCCGAATTCAAAGCCGCCCATATCGAGGGCACATCCAGCACGGTCGGACTGGAAGTGAACCATCCTGTTCTGCGCACCCGTTCGTTCAATGTCTATGCCACGCTGGGCTATGACGGCCGCAGTTTCGACAATCTGGGCAATCATATCACCACCAGCCAATACCGCACCGATGCGATCAATGCGGGGCTGACGGCCAATAAGTTCGACCAGTTGGGCGGCGGTGGCGTCAACACCGCCTCGGTCAGCTATCATCTGGGGCGTGTCAATCTGGACGGCTCGCCCAACAAGGCCAGCGATGCCGCTGCCGCCCATACCCACGGGGCCTTTTCCAAATTCAAGATCAGCGCCTCGCGCAGCCAGACTGTGACCGAGGAATTGACGCTGTTTGCCAATGTGGCGGCCCAATATGCCTTCAACAATCTGGATTCCTCCGAGAAACTGTTTCTGGGTGGCTCGTCCGGTGTCAGGGCCTATCCGTCGAGCGAGGGAGGCGGCAGTTCGGGCGTGACGGCCACGGTGGAAGCACGCCAGCAACTCCCTTATGGGTTCGAGGCTGTCGCCTTTATCGATACCGGTCTGGTCCAGCAGAATATGGACAACCGCTATTCGGGTGCCCCTGCTAAAAATACATTGTTTTACAAAGGACTTGGCCTGTCGCTGGTCTGGCGGGGCGATTACAACTCCACAATCAAGCTCACCTGGGCGCACCGCATCGGCAGCAATCCGCTGCCCAAGCCCGACGGACATGATCAGGACGGAACCAGACAGCTTGATCGCATCTGGCTGTCGGCAGGGGTGGGGTTCTAGCCATGACAACAGGGTTGAACATTGTCGTTGTCGAGGATCACGATACCTTGCGTGAAATTCTGGTGGATCTGCTCTGCCAGAACGGCCACAAGGCCACCGGCTTTTTCTGTGCCGAAGATGTCGATGACGAGCAAAAACATGCGCTGACCGACCTCTATGTGATCGATCTCAACCTGCCCGGCGAGGATGGTCTCAGTCTGGCCCGCCGCATCCGGCACGCGCATCCGCGCGTCGGCATCGTCATGGCCACGGCCCGCAGCAGCCTCAGCGATAAAATGACAGGCTATGACAGCGGCGCCGATTTCTATCTGTCCAAGCCGGTGGACCCCGAGGAATTGCTGGCTGTCATCACCGCCTTTGCCCGGAGGACCCGGCAGGATCAGGACGGACAGACCGACAGTCTGCGCCTTGACGGGCAGCGCATGACGCTGTCGGGGCCTGCGGGCAAGGCCATGCTGACCCAATCGGAAATTCTGACGCTGAGCGCCTTGATGATGGCGCCGGGCCAAGTGCTGGAACGCTGGCAGATCATCGCCAATCTGGTGGGCGAGGCCGATACGATTTCCGATGCCAGTCTGGAAGTGCGCATGACCCATCTGCGCCGCAAAATCAGCGAAGTTGGCGGTGCTGCGCCGGCCATCAAGGCCGTGCGCAAATACGGCTACAAGCTGACCGTGCCGATTGTGATGGAGTAGACGCCACTCACACCGCGTCCGGTGTCTGGCAGACATCCACCCACTGCGCGCCGACCAGTTCGGCCATCCGCAACGGTGGTATTCTGACGGCCGAATGGGTGGAGCCAGCGGCCGGGACCACCTCGTCAAAGGCTTTCAGCGATATGTCACAATAGATTGGCAGGTCTTGGGGCAGGCCGAACGGGCAGACGCCGCCGACCGGATGGCTGGTGATGTCCAGCACCTCTTCGGCCCCCAGCATGCTGACCTTGCCGCCGAATACGGTTTTGGCTTTCTTGTTGTCGAGCCTGCCGATGCCGCAGGTGACAATCAGGAACCGCCGTTCGCCGACCCGGACCGACAGGGTTTTGGCGATCTGTGCGGGGGCAACACCGTGGCCCTTGGCCGCCAGTTCGACGGTGGCCGTGCTGTCGGCCAGTTCGATGATGTGGATGTCGGGGGCTTTTTCGGCAAAGAATGCGCGGACAGATTCAAGGCTCATGACGGTTTTCTATTCTCTAGATGGCAGGTTTGTGCCCGTAAGCATGGGCGATGATGCGGGCAAAGGCCAGATAAAGCTGTTCGAGACGGTCGAAACTGCCGTCATCCTGGGTGATCGGATCGGCGCTGTTGGCAATGGCAACCAGTTGCAGGGTGACATCGTCAACCGGTGTTTCGGCCCGCAATTCGCCCTTGGCCATGGCGGCCATGATGCCGTTGCGCACCAGCCGTTCGAGGTCTTCGCTGAAACCCAGCGTGGCTTTGCGCGCCTCCTCGCCGATATGGTCGCGCTCCAGCCGCATGCGGGCAATCAGGCTCCACGGATGGGCGGTCTGTCCGGTGGGGTTGGATTGCAGATAGCGCTGGCGGTTGGATTCCATCATCCAGCGGATTTTATCCTCGAGGCTCTTGTCAGGATCGTTCCAGCCCTCGGCCATGCGCGCAATGGTCGCGGCCATATATTCGCACACCACTTCGTTGACGAGTTTTTCCTTGTTGCCGAAATAATAATGGATATTGGCGCGGGTTGATTGCAGCGGCGCGGCCACATCGCGGAAACGGAACCCCTGATAGCCGTTCTTGATCAGCAAACGGGTTGTCAGATCCTTGATCCTGTCGCGCATTGTGGCGGGGGACGGAGCCGGAGATGCTGTCATCGTTTCTCCCTCATGCTTTGAGAGCGGCATCATAGGCCGCCAGAATGGCCTGCTCGCTTTTGCCCGCCTGGCGTGCATCACCCAGCACGTCCACGGAAGGGTGTGCGCCCAGACGTGTATCATGATCGATCCCGCGTCCCTCGCGCCAGTCGTAATAGAAAGCCTGGCGGATCCATTCCGAACTGGCCAGTCTCTTCAGCCAGCCTTGCTTGAGCCAGCCGGCCTGCAAGGCATATTCGATGAGCCAGCCCAGCCCGAACCGGTAACGTGCACCCGTGGCGACCACGACATGGTCGAACGCCAGCAAAACAGAGGGTTTGGCCAAGGGATCGCATCCGGTTCGGATGGTGACACCGGCGGCCAGCAAGGCGGTTTTCAGCCCTTCGATATGGTTCAGCAGCGGTTCGGGACGGGCTTCGACGGTCTGGAACTTGGGAGCCAGACCCGCCCAGACAAAGCCGCCGCCCAGCTGGTCGTTTTTCTCGAACAGGGTGACGCTGTTGGTTTTGGCCGCCAGCAGGGCATAATTCAGCCCCGCAGGCCCTCCGCCGATCACCGCAATCGTCTGGCCGGAACGGGCCGGATGGCGTTGCGCGAAATCGCGCTCTCGTCCGGTGACAGGATTGACGAGGCAATGCAGCTTTTTGCCGTCGCGCATGCCGTCGACGCAGGAATTGCAGGCCAGACACAGCCGCACCTGTTCGTTGCGTCCGGCCTTGTTGACCCAATCGGCATCCGCCAGCAAGGGACGGCCAAGGGCGACAAAATCGGCAAAGCCGTTGTCGATCACCGCCATCGCGTCTTTGGGGTCGCCGAAGCGGCCGACAGTGATCACCGGCACACTGACACGTTGCTTGATGGCTTTGGCAAAGGCCAGAAACGGCGTCGGGCCGGTGGCCATCGGCGGGATCATGATGGAGGCAGTGGGAAGCGAACGATAATGGCCACCGGTGACATGAATGGCATCCGCGCCTTGCCCGGCCGCCCAGACGGCAATTTCAACGGCGTCCTTGATGTCGATGCCGCCGGGAAAGAAATCATCGCCGTTCATGCGGAAGGTCACGGCCAGATCGGGCACGGCGGCTTTGGTCATCGCCATGATTTCAATGGCAAAGCGCGCGCGGTTTTCGAGCGGGCCGCCATAGCCATCCTCACGGATATTTTCGCCCGGTGCCATGAATTGCGAAATCAGATAGCCATGAGCGGCGTGGATTTCCACCGCGTCGAAACCGGCCTTGCGGGCGCGCAAAGCGGCTTCGACAAAGCTGGTCTGGGTCTGTCTGATCCGCTCCAGCGTCATGGCTTGCGGCACGATGATCTCGGTGTGTCCCTCATGGACGCTGTGCGGTAGGGCTGAAGGCGCAATCGGCTCTTCGCCGCAAATATCGAAGCGGGTATGGCCGCCGCCATGACCGATCTGGATCGAGGCTTTGGCGCCTTCGGCATGGATGGCCGCGACCAGCTCGGTCAGACCGGGCAGGAAGCGGTCATCATACAGGCCCAATTCATTGTTGCGGTGCTTGCCGACCTTTTCGGGTGCCGCCATTTCAACCGTGACCAGTCCGACGCCACCGCGGGCACGGGCCTGGAAATAGGCAATGGTGTCCGCTGTGACAAACCCCTCGGCATCGGCATGGCGGGTGGTCATCGGTGCCATGATGACGCGGTTGCGCAATTGCACCGGCCCCAATTGGGCCGGTTGCAACAGGGTTGGCACAGTATTCTCGGCGGTGGCGGGCATGATGCTGTCTCTGATGGGGTCAAGCTCGATTCAAAACGTCAGACGTTCCACGATCCGCCCGTGATATTGATGGCCTCGCCGGTGATATAGGAGGCCTCGTCGGAGGCCAGAAACACCGCGACCTTGGCGATCTCTTCCGGTGTGCCGGCGCGGCGCAGCGGGATATTGCCTTCGCGGTCGGCTGCGGTCGGCAGGCCGCGCGCCTTCATATAGACCTCGGCCTCGTCGCGCATCACCGTGTTGACGATCAGCCCGGGGGCCAGCGCATTGACCCGGACGCCGGATGGGCCGACCTCGCAAGCCAGTGATTGGGTGAGCGCAATCACGGCGAATTTGGTGGCACAATAGCCACTGTAATTGGCCACAGCATTTTTACCCATCCATGAGGCGAGATTGATCACACTGCCCGATTTGCGCGACACCATCTGCGGCACAATGGCGCGGGTGACATGGAACGTGCCGTCGACATTGATGCGGAACTGTTCGGACCAGTCATGCTCGTCCATCTCCAGCACGAAACCGAAGCGGCAGATGCCGGCATTGTTGACCAGAATATCGCAATGGCCGAGCTGTTGCAGCACTTCCTGCGAGGCGGATTTGATCTGGTCCGGCTTGCGGATATCGCAGGCCGCGACAATGGCTGTTTGGCCCAGGGCCCGCACGGCTGCAGCGGTCTCTTCGGCGGTTGCCACATCCAGTTCGAGCATGGCGATGTCACAGCCCTCGCTGGCCATTTGCAGCGCAATGGCTTTGCCGATACCCGTGGCAGCACCGGTGATAATGGCCTTTTTGCCGTGAAGACGTTTCATGGGGGATCCCTTGTGATGCGGAAGGTCTGGCGGGGCAGCGGTGGTCCTGACACCTATGTCAGTATTGTTGACGGCAGGGGTTTGTCAAGCGGGCCGTCCCTACAGCATCATGCAGGGCGACAGGTAGTTTTGCACGGCGGCGACCACGCTTTTGCCGACGATCCATGAGCTTTTCGGATTGGCGGGCGAGGCGGCATTGGCGAGACAGATCTCCATCTGCCCGTGATCGCTTGTCACCGTGATCGTGTGGGAATTGCCCTGTAATGCGGGGTCGATGATGACCTTGACGCGGGTGCCGTCAAACCCGCAGCCGGCAATGGCCAGCGTGGCCGCCACATTGAGATTGGCAGGGTAGCGTTTGGCAGCATCGCGGGCCGAGCCCTCAAACAGGATGAGCGGTTGCTCAAGGTCCTCTGGCGTCAAGCCGCGCGCCTGCAATTCCTCGATCCAGGCCGACGGGCTTTTGCGGGATTCATAGGTGATTTCCACCTGTCCGGCCATGCGTGCGGCGCGGACATAATCGAGCGCACCAATGGCCCCCGAGGGCAGGATCAGCTTGGTCGCATGGCGCCGCGCAAGCCCGATCAGCCGGTCGAACAAGGCCTGATCATGCAGTGCGCCGACCGAGGATATCAACACCGGCAGGCTTTGCTCGAGACAGAGCGGAACAACATGACGGACCGCCTCGTGCCCCGCCGCTTCGATCACCAGGGCAGGGCGAAGCGTAATGAGGGCAGTTGGATCGGCCAGCGCATGCAGGGGCGCAGGCAGGCTGTCCTGTGCGGTCTGGTCGCCACGGCGCAACACATGCAGATGATCCGTGACCCCCTGCTCGAACAGCAGGCCCGCGACATCACGCGCGATGGCACCGAAACCGATCAGGGCCAGCGGGGGGGAGGTCATAACACGTCCCCGAGCCATTGCGTCACCACCGAGCAAAAATCACTGGTGCGGCTGACGGGAAAGAAATGCCCGCCATGCCCGAAATCATGCAGACGGGCCTGTCCTGCTTTCCCTTGCGCATGGCTTTGCAGGGCTTTGTGCAAGGCGATCTGTTGGGTGAAAGGGATAATGGCATCATCGGCGCTGCCGACAACCAGCGTCGGGCACCCGATCTGCCTGAGAATGCCGGAGCCGTCATAGGCCAGCAGCGCGTCGATGCGCTCGGCAATGATGGTCTGCGCGGCCTGTGTTTCGGGGACCTGCCGCATGGCGGCGTCATAGACATGCCAATGGGCCGACAGCCATTGCGGCGCATAGCCCATGATGGCACCCAAGCCCGCATAGGCGGCGGGGTTTTGTGTCAGCATGGTGCGGCGGTGGCCAAACAGGGCCTTGATATAGGGATCGGCCTGCAGCCATGTCGCGCTGAGCACCAGCGCCTCGACCCTGTCGGGTGCCAGCACCGCCAGGTCCTGCGCGATACAGCCGCCGGTTGAATGGCCGATCACCGTGACGCGTTCGATATCGAGCGCGTCCATCAGGTGAAGGCAATCGCGCGCCAGTTGGGTGATTGTGACCGGTGCCTGCCCGCGACTGCTGGCCCCGATGCCGCGCTGGTCGAAGCTGATCAGGGCATGATGGGAATGCAGGGCCTCGACCACCGGCTTCCAGAACCCGGCGGTGCCACCCAAGCCGCTGACCAGCAGGATGGGGCTGGCCTGCTTATTCGGGTTGGTCCAATGCTGGACCTGCAGGCAGGCGCCGTCCGGTGTGGTCGTTTCGAAGCGGGTGGGCATGTCAATGTCCTATTGCAAGGGTGAAAAGCCGGTCGGCAACAGGATGCGGCTGTTTTGCAGGTCAATCAGCCCGTCCACCAAAGCGAGATAGGCCTGCCAGTCGGGGTCGGCCATCATCGCGGCTCGCCGCGCCAGCCGGTCGTTCAGATCCTGATAGCCCCACAACGCGACCACATGGTTCAGTTCGCCGATTTCCGACACGAAATAGCCGATAAAGGTGCCCAGATGCTTTTTCTGGATGGCCAGTCCCGATTGTTCGTAATGATCGACAAAGGTTTTCAGCTTGCCTGCCTTGATGCGGTAATCGCGCTCTTCATAAATCATTCTGCTTTGCCTTTCCGCGGGGAGATCGAACGGGGAAATTGTGGTGTCGCCCACCGATTCATGCCACAGCAATCTCCTCTTGCGCCGTCCGTTTTCCTGCCAGTCGGCCAGACGTAAACGCCCAGCCCAGATGGTGGCCATGGCCGTTGAGAATGATGCCGCCCTGACCCGAGGATCCCGCCGCAAACAGGCCCGGGATCGGCTGGTCTTGCGCATCCAGCACTCTGAATTCGGTGTCGATACTCAACCCGCCTTCGCTGAACACAATCCATGAAATCGCCGGACCGAGGGCATAGAACGGGCCTTGGTGGATCGGCGACAGCGCGGGGTTGCGCACCAGCGTGTCATTGTGGTCCTGCAAGGAAGCCTCTAGGGCTGGCAGAGGGACGCCGATGGTTTGAGCCAGTTCGGCCAGCGTGTCGGCCTTTTTGACGACGTCGCGGCGTGAATTCTCGTAATCGGGCAGATAGGCATAGCCGACGCCCGGTGCGGTCGAAATGAAGTTCGGCCATTGATCGAATTGCCTTGCAACCTCGTGCCCGAACACGATCCAGCCGGAGGCGGGGGACTGCCTGCCGATGTGATCCTGCGGCCTGTCGAGTTCGTCGCAGAAGCGTTCGCCCTGCTGGTTGATCAGGATGGCCCCTTTGTGGAACAGGTTGTGGGACGGGGCCAGAAAGGTGGTGACAAAACCGAGCAGAAACGGTCGCATCAGCACTGCTGGCACCACTTTCATGGCCCAGACCATCAGCTTGGCCAGTCCGGGCCAGGTCGGCAATTTCGAGATGATGCTCGGATTGGGCGGGGCGAGAAAGCGGATTTCCGGTCCCCAGGCCAGATCGCCGTTGACGACCTTGCTGCCGATGGCCTCGCCCATGGCCTGCCCGTCCCCTGTACTCAGGGCGTTGATGCCGCCGATATCGAGCAGCGGGCCGCTCATATGATGCCGCTTGTATTCCAACGGGGCGGCGCTGAAATCGCCTGATGCGATGATCACCCCTTTGCGGGCTGTGAGCTGTTGTGTGGGCCCGTCCTCGACAGCCACTTCGACGCCGGTCACCCGCTCGCCCGATTGTATCAGTGCCGTCACTGTCGCACGTGTCTGCATCACCACACCCAGATCGGCGCAGGCTTTGGAGAGGTGCACGATAAAGCCGCGTGAATGCGGCAGGATCGCATGCAGGCGCGGGACCCGATGCGGCGGCTCGGGCAGTGGGCCCATAAACACGACACCCAGACGGGTCAGGATCTCGATCGTCTCCGGCGCATGATCGACCAAGATGCGCCGCAAGGCCAGATTGTCACGATTGGCCAAGGTCTTGTTGAACAGACCCATATCCTCGAAATGTGCGTCGGGCGTATCGCCGACAATACCGGCCTGGCGTTGCAATTCGGTGTTGGATGCGGCAACCGTGCCCACCGACATCGCGGTGGTGCCGCCCAGAGCCGGGCCTTTTTCCAGGACCAGAACCGAGCTTCCCTCGCTGGCTGCCGCATAGGCCGCCATCAGGCCTGTGCCGCCGCCGCCGATGACAATGATATCGTAACTGTGCAAGGCCGTGCTCCGAATTCTGGATGCCCGTTTTGAGAGGCAGGATTTTTCCAGACAAAACCGAATATCGATCCTGACTGACATATAAGTCAGTTTTGCGGAGAGCGGCGCGAGAGTCAATCCGCCATCGGCGTTGTCATGGGCAAACGGGCGTCATATCCTTGCAAGTATCATGGTGCATACAACACAAGAGATTTCAGAAAAATAAACATTATTTTACAATTATTTATACTGAATAAAGCGTCTTTCTTCCACTTTGGTCGATAACAACGATTTACAATGCGACAAAGAGTGTGCAGATTACGATCCAAGAACGAGAAAACTTGAAAAAGTACGATGCGGGCGGGGGCGTTTGGCTGGTCAGGCAATCAATCAATTGATAGCTCGATAAATTGACCGGATTTCAAATCTGTAACCTCAAAAAATAGCTAATTTGAAGGTATCAATGGGGCACGATAACGACATCATTCTGGAAACTCGGTCACTCACGAAAGAATTCAAAGGATTCGTGGCTGTAAAGGGTGTGAATATCAAGGTGCGGCGCGGAACCATCCACGCCATCATTGGCCCCAATGGCGCTGGCAAAACCACCTGCTTCAACCTGCTGACCAAGTTTCTGCAGCCGACCAGCGGCGAGATCTTCTATAACGGACGCGACATTACCCAATTCGCGCCGGCCGATGTGGCCCGCCTCGGGCTGGTCCGCTCTTTCCAGATATCGGCGGTTTTTCCGCATTTCACGGTGCTGGAAAATGTGCGGATCGCCTTGCAGCGCAAGCGCGGCGGCTCCTTCGATTTCTGGCGTTCGGAAAGCCTGCTGTCGCAATATGACGATCAGGCCCGCGCGTTGCTGGCCGATGTCGGTTTGCTGGATCTTCAGGACAAGCAGGCTGCCGAGCTGGCCTATGGCCGCAAGCGCGCTCTGGAAATTGCCACAACCCTCGCGCTCGATCCCGAAATGATTCTCCTCGACGAACCGACTGCGGGCATGACGCATGAGGATGTCGAGCGGATTTCGGCTCTGGTCAAACGCGTGGCCCATAACAAGACCGTGTTGATGGTCGAGCATAATCTGTCGGTGGTGTCGGGCCTGTCGGACACCATCACGGTGCTGGCGCGCGGCGAGGTGCTGGCCGAGGGCGAATACAAGACCGTGTCGTCCGATCCGCGTGTGATCGAAGCCTATTTGGGGACGGCCCATGGATAAGTCTGCTATGTTGAAGGTCAGCGGGCTTCAGGCCTGGTATGGCGAATCCCATATTCTGCACGGTGTCGATATCGAAGTGCGGCAGGGTGAGGTCGTGACTTTGCTCGGGCGCAATGGTGCGGGCAAAACCACGACAATCAAATCCATCATGGGCATGGTGGCCGAGCGCGAGGGCTCGATCTCTTTCAATGGCCATGAGACGATCAACTGGCCATCCAACCGGATCGCCAAAGCAGGCATTGCCATCTGTCCCGAAGAGCGCGGCATTTTTTCCTCGCTAAATGTCGAGGAAAACCTGTTGCTGCCGCCGACCGTCCAGCCGGGAGGCCTGTCGGTCGAGGAGATTTTCACGCTGTTTCCCAATCTGAAAGAGCGGATTACCTCGCAAGGGACCAAACTCTCCGGCGGTGAACAGCAGATGCTGGCCATCGGTCGCATTTTGCGTACCGGCGCGCGCCTGTTGCTGCTCGACGAGCCGACAGAAGGTCTGGCACCGGTCATCATCCAGCAGATCAGCCGCACGATCAGCCGTCTGAAAGAGGCGGGTTTTACGATTTTGCTGGTCGAACAGAACTTCCGTTTCGCCGCCACTGTCGCGGACCGCTATTATGTGATGGAAGGCGGTAAGGTGATCGACGAAATCGACAATGCCCATCTCGAACAGCATGTCGACAAATTGAACGAGTATTTGGGTGTCTGATCCGCGGAGCACGCGGGCAGCAGTTTATTGTGAGGGAGAAAACACCATGACATTGATCAAGAAACTGGCCGTTGCGACGGCTTTCATGACGGCAATGGCGGCACCCGCTTTTGCCCAGTATAGCGGCCCGCCCATCAAGCTCGGCGTGTTGTCGGATATGTCGGGTCTTTACGCCGATTTGTCGGGTCCTGGTTCGGTGATCGCAGCCAAGCTGGCCATCGAGGATTTCGGTGCGGCAGCCAAGGGCATGAAGGTTGACGTCATTGGCGGCGACCACCAGAACAAGGCCGATGTCGGCGCCAGCATTGCCCGGCAATGGTATGATCAGGACGGCGTGGATGTGATTTTGGATGTGCCGAACTCGGCAGTTGCATTGGCAGTCAGTGATATCACCAAAGAAAAAAACAAGATCTTTCTGAATTCCGGTGCGGCAACCTCTGATTTGACCGGACCGAAATGCACCCCCAACACCATCCATTGGGCCTATGACACCTGGATGCTTGCCAATGGCACAGGCAAGGCGATGGTGAAGCAGGGCGGCGATAGCTGGTTCTTCCTGACAGCCGATTATGCCTTCGGTTATGCGCTCGAGCGCGACACGATGGAAGTCGTCAAGAAAGAAGGCGGCAAGGTGGTCGGCAACGTGCGTGTGCCACTGAACAACCAGGATTTCTCGTCCTTCCTGCTGCAGGCACAGGCCTCCAAGGCCAAGGTGATCGGCCTGGCCAATGCCGGCGGCGATACCACCAACTCCATCAAGGGCGCGGCTGAATTCGGCATCACACAGGCCGGCCAGAAGCTGGCAGGTCTGCTGGTCGACGTGAACGACGTGCATGGCCTCGGCCTGCAGGTCGCGCAAGGCCTGACCTTTACCGATGCGTGGTATTGGGATCTCAACGACGATACCCGTAAATTCGCGGCCCGCTTTGCGGCCCAGAATGGTGGTAAATATCCCGGCAAGATCCATGCGGGCGTCTATTCCAGCGTGATCCATTACCTGAAGGCTGTCGAAGCTGTGAAAAGCAAGGCCGACGGTGCTGCCGTTGTGAAGAAGATGAAGGAACTGCCGACCGATGACACCGTCATGGGCAAGGGCGAAGTCCGTCAGGACGGCCGCAAGACCCATCCGGTCTATCTGGTCGAGGTCAAGAAGCCTTCCGAATCCAAGAAGCCTTGGGATTACTACAAGATCCTGACCACCATTCCGGCCAATGAGGCGTTCCGTCCTCTGAAAGAGGGCAACTGCCCTCTGGTGAACTAAGCAAAACCACACGGGGTCTGGCAGAGGCGGGGGGACCTGCCGCTGCCGGATCCCGGTCCATCTTGCGCCGAAAGAGACGCATTCATGTTTGAAATTTTGGGAATCACCTCGCAAGCCCTGTTCGGCCAACTGCTGATCGGCCTGATCAACGGGGCGTTTTATGCCATGCTCAGCCTTGGTCTGGCGGTGATTTTTGGCATGTTGAATATTATCAATTTCACACACGGCGCGCTGTATATGATCGGCGCCTTTGTGGCGTGGATGCTGTTGAATTATCTGGGTGTCGGCTATTGGTGGGCTTTGGTGATTTCACCGATTGTCACGGGCGCACTCGGGGTGCTGATCGAGCGGTTCATGCTCTCGCGCCTGCGTGATCTCGATCATCTTTACGGGCTGTTGCTGACCTTCGGCCTCGCGCTGATCTTCGAGGGCCTGTTCCGCCAGAAATTCGGCTCCTCCGGTCTGCCCTATCGCCCCCCTGCCGAATTGACGGGTGGCACCAATCTCGGTTTCATGTTCCTTCCCAACTACCGCGCATGGGTGATCAGTTTCTCGCTGGTGGTCTGCCTTGGCACCTGGTACGCGATCGAACACACCCGTCTGGGTTCCTATTTGCGTGCAGCAACAGAGAATCCGGCGCTGGTACAGGCTTTCGGCATCAATGTTTCGCGCATGATCACCCTGACCTATGGTTTCGGCGTGGGTCTGGCGGCTTTGGCGGGTGTGCTGGCCGCGCCCATCTATCAGGTCAATCCCCTGATGGGATCCAATATCATCATTGTGGTGTTTGCGGTGGTGGTGATCGGCGGGATGGGCTCCATTCTGGGGTCGATCATTACCGGCTTCGCTTTGGGCGTGGCCGAAGGGCTGACCAAGGTCTTCTATCCGGAAGCCTCGAGTACCGTGATTTTTGTGATTATGGCGATCGTTTTGCTGATCCGCCCAACCGGCCTGTTCGGGAGGAGCTCCTGAGATGAGCACGCAACCTGTGTCCCATTCCGAGGCATCGCCCGTCAACGGCACCACGAGCGTGGTTCCATTCATCGCGCTGGCCGTGTGCCTGATCATCGGTCCGTCTTTGATCTATCCGGTCTTTCTGATGAAGGCGCTGTGCTTTGCGCTGTTTGCCTGTGCCTTTAACATCCTGCTGGGCTTTACCGGCCTGCTGAGTTTCGGCCATGCGGCCTTTTTGGGCATGGCGAGCTATTCTTCGGCCCATGCCGCCAAGGTCTGGGGGCTGACGCCCGAACTGGCGATTGCCTTCGGCACACTGGTCGCCATGGGACTTGGTGCGGTGATCGGTATGTTGACGATCCGCTCGCGCGGCATCTATTTTGCCAATATCACGCTGGCCTTTGCCCAGATGGTGTTTTTCTTCTGTCTGCAGGCCAAGTTCACCGGTGGCGAGGACGGCATCCAGTCTGTGCCGCGCGGATCCCTGTTCGGGCTGATCAGCCTCAAATCCGATATGGCGATGTATGTGTTTGTCGCGGTGGTGTTCTTTGTCGCTTTTGTGATGATCCACCGCATCATCCATTCGCCCTTCGGTCAGGTGCTGCGGGCGGTCCGCGAGAACGAGGCGCGTGCCATCTCGCTGGGCTACAAGGCCGAACAATACAAACTGGCGGCTTTCATCCTGTCGGCGACCCTGGCAGGGCTTGCAGGCTCGATCAAGGCCCTGGTGTTCCAACTGGCCAGCCTGACCGATGTGACCTGGCAAATGTCGGGCGAAGTGGTGCTGATGACCCTGCTGGGCGGCGTGGGAACCATTTTCGGACCAGCCGTCGGGGCCTTCGTGATCGTCTCGATGGAAAACTATCTGGCCGAGCTCGGTTCCTGGGTGCTGGTGGTGCAAGGCGCGATCTTTGTCCTGTGCGTCATGACCTTCCGCCGAGGCATTGTCGGCACGGCAAGCTATTACTGGAACAAACGCCAGCAGGGCTGATCTCTTTTGGCCTCCTCATTTAAAAGCCCCGCTGTTGCCAGCGGGGCTTTTGCTTTTCTAATGCCTTTTGAGAAAGCCTCTCCGCTTACCGTTTGTTCGCCTTGCGCCATGCCTCGAAATCCTGCTTGCTCTGGTCCAGTGTCGGAGGATAGAGGCCGAGGATCGAGCGGCCTTTGAGGACTTCTTCGGTCACGAAATCCTCGAAGGCGGTCATTTCCACGGCTTCCGCAGCAATCTCGCCGGCGATTTCGGCGGGAATGACCACTACGCCTTCCTTGTCGCCGACCATCACGTCACCGGGAAACACTGCAACATCGCCGCAACCGATCGGCACATTGATGTCGAGCGCCTGATGGATGGTCAGGTTGGTGGGTGCGGAGGGACGCTGGTGATAGGCGGGGATCGCCAGAGCGCCGATTTCGGGGCTGTCGCGGAAACCGCCATCGGTGACGATGCCGGCCACGCCGCGCACCATCAGGCGGCTGACAAGGATGGAGCCGGCCGAGGCGGCGCGGGCATCCTTGCGGCTGTCGATCACCATCACCGCGCCGGGCGGGCAATCCTCGACCGCCTTGCGTTGCGGATGGGCTTGGTTCTGGAACACCGTGATCGGGTTCAAATCCTCGCGCGCCGGAATATAGCGCAGGGTGAAGGCCTCACCCACCATGTTTTCGGTCTGGCTCTGGCCGACCGGATGCACGTTCTGGATGAACTGGTTGCGCAAGCCGCGTTTGAACAAAGCGGTGCACAGGGTGGCGGTGCTGACGGTCTTGAGTTGGTCGCGTGTCTGTGTGTCGAGCATGGGGATATCCGTTCAGAAGATGACCGGTTCGGAGACCGGTGCGCCAAAATCAGTTTCAAGGAAGTCGAAATCGCAGCCCTGATCGGCCTGCTTGATGTGGCGGGAGAACATCCAGCCATAGCCGCGCTCGTAATGGACTTTCGGGGGCTTCAGGGCCGCGCGGCGGCGGGCCAGTTCCTCCTCCGGCACATCCAGATTGAGGGTGCGTGCCACCACATCGACGCTGATGATGTCGCCGGTCTGCACCAGAGCCAGCGGACCGCCGACATAGGATTCAGGGGCCACATGCAGGATGCAGGCGCCGTAGGAGGTGCCGCTCATCCGCGCATCGGAAATGCGCAGCATGTCGCGCACCCCTTGCTTGATCAGCTTTTTGGGGATCGGCAACATGCCCCATTCGGGCATGCCGGGTCCGCCCAAAGGACCGGCATTGCGCAGGACCAGCACGTGATCGGGGGTGACATCGAGGTCATCGCGGTCGACAGCGGCCTTGAGTGCGGGATAATCGTCGAACACCAGCGCGGGGCCGGAATGTTTGAGCAGATGCGGCGCGGCGGCCGAAGGCTTCATCACACAGCCGTCGGGGGCCAGATTGCCTTTGAGAACCGCCAGCGCGCCTTCCTGATAGATGGCATTGTCGAGCGTGCGGATGACGTCATCATTGAAAATCTGCGCGCCTTCGAGGCTCTCGGCCCATGTTTTGCCGGAGGCATTGATCTGGCCGAGATCGAGGAATTTGACCAGACGCGTCATCATGCCGAGCAGGCCGCCGGCATAATAGAAATCTTCCATCAGATACTGGTCGCCCGAGGGTCTGACATTGGCGATCACCGGCACAATGCGGCTGGCGGCGTCGAAATCCGGCAGGCCGATGGCATGACCGGCCCGCTTGGCCATGGCCAGGAGATGGATCACGGCATTGGTCGAACAGCCCATCGCCATGGCCACCACAATCGCATTGCGGAAGGCGGCTTCAGTCTGGATCTTGGCGGGGGTCAGATCTTCCCACACCATGTCGACGATGCGGCGGCCAGCGGCCGAGCACATGCGGATATGGTTGGAATCGGCGGCTGGGATCGAGGACGTGCCGGGCAGTGTCATGCCGAGCGCGTCAGCCAGTGCCGTCATGGTCGACGCCGTGCCCATGGTCATGCAGACGCCATAGGAGCGGGCAATGCCGACTTCCATCTCGCCCCAATCCTTTTGCGAGATATTGCCGGCGCGCCGCTCGTCCCAATATTTGAAGGCATCCGAGCCCGAGCCCAGCACCTTGCCGTGCCAGTTGCCGCGCAGCATCGGGCCTGCGGGCACAAAGATGGCGGGCACGCCCGCGCTGGTCGCGCCCAGCAACAGGCCGGGCGTGGTCTTGTCGCAGCCGCCCATCAGCACCACACCATCGACCGGTTGCGACCGGATCAGCTCTTCGGTCTCCATCGCCAGGAAATTGCGGTAGAGCATGGTGGTCGGCTTGACCGTGCTTTCCGACAGTGAAATGGCCGGCAATTCGACCGGGAACCCGCCAGCCTGTAAAATACCGCGCTTCACATCGTCGACGCGCTGCTTGAAATGAGCATGGCACTGATTGAAATCCGACCAGGTATTGATGATCGCAATCACCGGCTTGCCGGCATATTCCTCGGCCGTATAGCCCATCTGGTTCATGCGCGAGCGGTGGCCGAACGAGCGGAAATCGTCAGGGCCGAACCAACGGGCCGAACGGAGGTTTTCTGGTTTGATACGCATGTGATGCCTCGATTGATGAGAGGAAATGAACTGAGAGGAGCTTTAGCTTTGCAAGCCCCATCTCATGACAGTTTTGCGTTCGATGGTTCTGAAAATCAGGTTTTCGACAATCAGCCCGATCACGATGACGGTCAGCAATCCGGCAAAGACATTGGGGATTTCCAGCAGATTGCGGTTCTCGAAAATGAACCAGCCCAGCCCGCCTTTGCCCGATGACACGCCGAATACCAGTTCGGCCGCCACCAGCGTGCGCCAGGCAAAGGCCCAGCCGATTTTCAGACCGGTCAGGATCGAGGGGAAGGCCGCAGGGATCAGGATCTTGAAAATATAGGCAAAGCCCTTCAACCCGTAATTGCGGCCGACCATCCGCAAGGTCTGCGAGACCGAGCGGAAGCCCGAATGGGTGTTGAGCGCGACAGGCCACAACACCGAATGGACCAGAATGAACACCAGCGAGCCATTCCCCAATCCGAACCAGATCAGCGCCAGCGGCAACAGCGCGATGGCGGGAAGCGGCGAGAACATGCCGGTCATGGTTTCGAGAAAATCCGAGCCCAGACGGGTATTGATCGCCAGAATGGTCAGGCTGCCCGCCATCACCACGCCGACCCCGTAGCCCATCAGCAGAACCTGGATCGAAGCCCAGGCGCGGGCGGGCAGGGTGCCGTCCTGGATCCGTTCAACCACCGCCTGCATGGTTTCACTGAAGGTGGGAAACAGCAAAGGATTGTTCAAAATCCGGCCATAGGCCTCCCAGATGAGGGCCAGCACGATCAGGATCACCGCCTTGCGGACAAACCCGTCATCCCACAACGTGGTCAGGAACCCGAGTTTTTCTTCGACAGGGTGTGTCAACGGGGCGTGATTGTCCCGCATGATGATGCGGGCCGGAGCCACGGAATGGGGATCGCTCATCAATGCGCCTCCGCAGGGTCTGTTTCAGCAAAGAGCAACTCGTGGATCTGCTTTTCGAGCCGTCCGGCCGATCCATCGGTGGCCGAGACCTTGTCGACATCGATGATTTCGGCTTTGACGCGGCCCGGATGCGGTGACAGCAGCAGGATCCGGTTGCCGATCTTGATCGCCTCGGCAATGGAATGGGTCACAAACAGCACCGTGAAGCGGGTCTCCTCCCACAAGCGCAGCAGTTCGTCCTGACAGGTCCGGCGTGTCAGCGCATCAAGGGCGGCAAAGGGCTCGTCCATCAGCAGGATGTCGGGTTCCATGGCCATGCCCCGGGCAATCGCCACGCGCTGTTTCATTCCGCCCGACAGCGTATGCGGATAGCTGTGCATGGCGCGCGTCAGATGCACCTTGTCGATGGCGGCCTCCGCTTTGGCCCGCGCCTCGCTGGCCGACAGGCCATGCGCGTTCATCAGCGGGAAGGTGACATTGTCGAGAACGGTTTTCCACGGCAACAGCTGGTCGAATTCCTGAAACACCATCATCCGGTCCGGTCCCGGTTCGGTGACCGTGCGGTCCTTGATGCTGATGCGGCCCTCGGAGGGTTTCAGATAGCCGCCTACGGCCTTCAGCAAGGTCGACTTGCCGCAGCCAGAGGGACCGAGCAGCACGAAACGGTCGCCTTCATTGACCTGGAAACTGACCTGCTCGGTGGCGGTGATCACCGATCCCGGGATTTTATAGCGCAAAGTGACGCCATCTACCTCAAGCAAAGGTTTCATCCGTTCAGTTCCCCGGCAGATCGTGGGCGATCGGCAGATAATAGTCTTTCCATGAGGCAGGCATGGTTTTGAGCGTGCCGATCCGGTGCAGATGCTGGGCGAATTTCATGGTGCCTTGCGGATAGAGGTTCCAGTCCATCATGCCCGGCTGCTTGAGAATTTCGAGAATCTCGTCGGTCGGGGTTTTGTCCTTGGTCACCTCGCGATAGATCTCGACGGCCTCGCGGGTATGGGTCTCGATATAGGCTTTGGCCTCTTCGGCGGCAGCACGCACGGCCTGGATGATTTTAGGATTGGCGTCGGCAAATTTGGTCGAGGTGAAGAACTGGCCTTGCGACAAAGGACTGCCCAAAATTGCGGCCGAGGTTGTCACTGCATGCGCACCCTCGATCTTGCCCAATTCGTAATACTGGAAGGGCGGGGCGGCAAAGTGGTTTTTGACTTCATGGCTGGCATTGTTCATGGCAATGACGCCATCGGGATGGCCCATCTGCACGGTCATCGTGTCAAAGCGGTTCCACTGGTCGGGGCCGAACATCTGGCTGGCGGCAATTTGCAGCAAAATGGCCTGGGTCGACACCCGCACGGTCGGCACCGCGATCTTGTCGCCGGCGGCCAGATCGTTCAGGGTTTTAATCTTGGGATCGCGGCTGACAAACACCAGCGGGCCTGCCGAACTGGCAACAATCCCCTTGATGCCGCCTTTGGTGCGGTCCCACAGCAACAGCAAGGGGCCGGTGCCGGTGTTGATGATGTCGACATTGCCGGAAATCAGCGCATCCTGCTGGGCGCCGCCATTGGCAAAATCCATCCATTTGACCGACACATTGGCCAG
>CANFLM010000010.1 GCA_947447895.1 Hyphomicrobiales bacterium | reverse complement strand
GTAAAGTGCTCGGGCGTCAAAGACAGAATCTGGGTTGTCTTCAGCGCAGCAATACCGGCCGAACCAAAGGCGACGATCTGGTCGGCGGACAAAGCCGCAATATCGGCGGCGGCAAAAGCGGCATAATCGGCCGTCGACAAGACCGCGATCTGGGCGGTGCTGAACGCGGCGGCCTGATCAGGTCTCAAAACCGCCACTTGTGCCGTGCTAAGGGCTGCGACCTGTGCTGTGGTCATCGCTGAAATTTGCGGGGGCGCAAATACAGAAATCTGGCTGGTTTTGAGGCTTGTCACCTGTGTCGATGTGAAAGCGGCAATCTGATCGGTCGCCATTGCGACGATCTGGTCCTGCGTCAGCGACCGTACCTGTGCACTGTTCAAAGCCGCGATATGGGCCGTGGTCAGATAGGTTGCCTGATCGGCTGTTAGCGCGGAAATCTGCGTTGATTTCAACGCGCTGATCTGTTGCGTGCTCAGCGATTGGAGCTGCGAGCGGTCAAGGGCGGCCATGTCGGCATTGGAAAGGACCGAAATATCGGACAGGCTCAACGCATGCAGTTGCCCGGTCGACAGGGTGCTGATCTGGTCAGGAGAAAGGCTGGCAATCTGGTTGCTGGCCATCTGGCTGATTTGGGTCGTGGTCAGGGCAGCGATCTGGTTGTTGCTCAGAACGGCAATCTGGTTGCTCCTGAGCGCATTCAACTGTCCCGTATTGAGGGCCGAGATTTGGCCACTGGTCAGGGCGGTCATCTGATCCAGCGTCAATGATCGGATCTGTGTGGTGGAAATGGCCGCAATTTGCGGCGTTGTCAGGGCCGTCAGCTGTTCCTGGGTCAAGACGCTGATTTGCGAGGACCGCAATGCGACGATTTGGTCGCTGTTGAGCGCCGCAATCTGATCATTGGACAAAGAGCCGAGGCCACTCGTCGTCAAAGCCGCGATATTATTGGTTGAGAGGCTGCGCAACTGGCTGGTTGTCAGGGAACTCAATTGGTCGCCGCTGAGGATTTTAACCTGCGTCGTGGTCAGGGCCGCAACCTGCTTGGTGGTCAGGGCTGACAGTTGCGACTGCGACAAAGTGGCGATCTGGTCGGTTTTGAGAACCGCAATCTGGGCTGTCGTCAGCGACGCCAACTGTTCGGGCGACAAGGCATTGAGATCGGCACTGTTGAGCGCCATCACATTCGAGGGGACCAATGAGGCCAGTTGGCTGGTTGACAGGGCGCTGGCCTGTTCAACGGTCAGGCTCGCCATCTGGGCGGTGGTCAGGGCCGCAATTTGCGCCGTATTGAGTGCGGCCACCTGTCCTGCCGACAGCACAGTGATCTGGCTGGTTTTGAGCGAGGAGATTTGTGTCGAGGTCAGGGCATTGAGCTGATCGGTGGTGAGCGAAGTGATCTGGTCTGTGGTCAGCGCCCTGATCTGGCTGGAATTGAGCAATCTGAACTGGGTGCTGCTCAAAGCCGTCATCTGGGTGGGGCTGAGGACCGCAATCTGGTTGGTCTTGAGAGCGGCCAGACTGCCGTAATTCAGCGAGCTGATCTGTTCATTGGTCAGAGCCACAATATCTTGCGTCGTCAATGACGAAAAGTTTGTCGTCGACAGAGCGTCGATATGCGAGGTTTTCAAGGCCATCACCTGCTCGGGCGAGAGCTGTGTGATCTGGCTTGTGGTCAGCGCGGTGATTTGGCCGGTGGTCAGGGACAGAATCTGATCGGGTGAAAGGGCCGCGATCTGGTGTGATTTGAGCGCGGTAATCTCGTCATTGGTCAGGGCCGCGATCTTGTCGCTGGTCAGGGTGGCAACATTCTCGGCTGACAGGCCGCCGATCGCCGCCGTCGAGAGGGATGCAATCTGCGTGGTATTGAGCGCGGTGGTCTGGTCGGCGCTAAACACCGCAAGCTGGTTCGAGGTCAGACCGCTGATTTGTGCCGTCGACATGACCTGCAGCTGTTCGGGCGCCAAAGCCGTGATTTGGCTGGTGCGCAAGGCCCGCACCAGCGTGGCATTGAGGGCCAGAAGCTGATCCGAGGACAGACTGGCGATGTTTTGTGTCGCCACGACCGAGATCTGGCCGGTTGTCAGGGACGAAATCTGACCGGCATTCATTGCAGCCAGCTGGTCAAGCCGCAAGGCCGCCAAGTCCGAAGTGCTCAGAGCCGAAATCACATTGCTCGACAGAGATGCGACCTGTTGTGAGGACAGAGCGGCAAACAGACGGGTGGTTAGAACGCTGGCCTGCGTCGAGTTGAGCGCTGCAATCTGGGCTGTCGTCAATCCGCTGGCTTGGGCCGCTGAGAGGGCCCCGATCTGATCGCTTCTGAGGGCCTGGATATGGTTTGTTGTCAGCGCGCCAAGTTGGCTGAAATTGAGGGCCGCAATCTGGCGGGTACCGAAATTGACGATCTGGCTTGTGGTCAGGGCGGCAATCTTGTTGCTGGCCAGCACCCGCAATTGCGACCCGGTCAGCGCCGAGATCTGGTCCGACCCCATGGCCCTCAATTGGGCCGAAGACAAAATCGCCACATCGGCCAGCGACAAAGCCGTGATCTGGCTTGTGCTGAGAGCGTTGAAATTATTTTGTAAAATAACCGAAAACTGGCTTGTTGTCAGGGCCGCGATCTGGCTTTGCGAGATGGCTGCAAATTGGGCGCTGCTGAATGCATTGAACACGGCGGTGTTCAAAACCCTGATTTGCGCTTGTGTCAGCGATGATATTTGCTCGGTGTTGAAGGCCAGAATGCTGTTGGTCTGGATGCTGGCCATTTGCGATGAGGTCAGCGACTTGATCTGCAGACGGCTCAAACCGCTGATCTGCTCGGTCAGCAGAGCTGAAAGCTGGCTGGATTTGAGCGATCTGATCTGGATCGTCCCCAACGCTGCCACTTGCGAGGATTTTAGCGCGGTGACCTGCGTGGAATTGAAATTCGATACGCCTGCTGTCGTGAAAGAAGCAATTTGCTGGCTTGTCAGAGCGGTGATCTGGGCACTGGTCAGCACCGAGATCAGTTGGGGTTTCAGGTGCGAAATCTGCGATGATTTGAAAACGCTGATCTGGCTCGGGCTGAAATTGACAAACTGGCTCGTCGAAATGGCGCGCAACTGGACGGTCGTCAGCGCCGCCAGCTGCTCGGAGGTGAACGCTGTAACCTGCGAAGTTTGGAGCGCAGCCACATCGTCCGTGGCGATTTTGACCACTTGTTCGGTTTTGAAGGCGGCCAGCTGGCTGTTGGTGAGCGATGACACCTGCATGGTGGTCAGCGCCACCACCTGCGCTGTGGTCAGGGCCTTGATCTGGGTGTTGTTGAGGCTGGTGATCTGCGAGGCCGACAACAGGCGGATATTGCTGCCCAGGCTGGTCACCTGATCGGTCGACAAAGCGGCGATTTCGCTGTTGGAAATGCCGGCAATGTCGGATGAGGTCCAGCTTGAGGCCACGCTTGTCGGGGTCAGCAGGACGCCCTGAAAATTGTCGAACACCAGCGACTGGCTTTCCACCGAGCCAACCGAACTTTCGAGAACCCAGTTGCCACCCAGTGTTTTGGTGCCAGTCTCGTCCAGCGAGGCCGCAATGTCGGCTCCGGTAGCCTGCGCCAGAGCAGCCATAAAATCATGGCCAGCCTGATTGGCAGCCACATCGCAGCCGTAGAGCAGGATATCACCCGAGCCAGTCAGGCTTTGGCCGATTTGCTGCAACTGGCTGGCATGGGTCGCGAGGGTGGTCTGGTCCACAGCCCCTGAACCGATGCTCAACATGCCCGAATTGGCATGAGAAAACACGTGGATAGCGCTGATGTCGTTCATGCCGCGGACATCGTTGGCCATCTGTGTCAGGCCATCGCCGTTGTGGTCGATGACGAAGGTGGTGATGCCCTTGGCCTGCAAATCCCGGATCAGGACATCGCTATTGGCGATTTGGTCGTCCACAAAGGCCACAGCTTTGGCCGTTTCGAAGGGTTTCGGAGCTGAGGAACTGGCCGGCACAAGCCCTGAAAGATCCTGACGGCTCAGGCCCTGAATGGCTGATGCCACCAGTCCCTGCTCCAAGGCAGGCTGGGGGGCAGTGGATGCCGCAACCGTGAGCGGCGTTTGCGACAGGTAGGAGAGCAATTCAATCTGGCTGTCGGGAAAATAGCCCTGCCGAGCGATTTTCTGGGTAATCGGGGGCAAAACGGTGGTGTCTGAGCCCGATCCCCCGGTTTCCCGCCTCAGGAAAGTCGAGGTCTGGCCCATTGTCAGCGCTGAAATCTGGGTACCGCTCAGGGCGTCGACCTGATTGTCGTCCAGCGCCGCCAGTTGGGCGGTTGTCAGCGCGGGGATCTGAGCGGTCGACAAAGCCGTGATCTGGTCGGTGCTGAAACCCATAATTTGGGCCGTTGACAGCTCGCTGATCTGTGCAGTTGTCAGGCTGGCAATTTGCGTTGTCGAAAGGGATTTGATATCCGCAATCGACAATTCCGCAATAGTTTTCGAAGTCGAATTAGAGTTTTGTGAATTCGAAATTGTATTGGGCGTCAATATGGTGATGTTGTTGTTGATTGTGACCATCACGGCCTCTCAACAATAGCGGATCTATATTTGTGAGATACGCAAAACATCAAGATCAATCTCACAAATTCCAGATACAACAACTCATACGCCAACACCATGATCGAGACTTATTCGGCTGTTACCGCTGGTTAGCCCGCCGGAAATGCAGAAAAAGCCCAATCATGTTCGTTTTTATATTAGAGCCAGAATCATCGTTTGTATATGATTTACTTAAGAAAAAGCTAATTTTTGCCGCTTTTTTACAAGCGACAGGAAAGGGCCAATGGCTGCAGGTTTGGTCGATCGCAGTCGATCAAACTGAGCCCTTCAAAACCGCCAGCAAAGCGGCTTCGAATTCACGGGTAAATGTGTCGGTGTTAAACAGTTTTCCTTGCTCTTTTGCCGTATGAATCCGGTCTCTCAATATCTTGATTTCATTCGGATTTTCTGCCAATCGAATGGCGGTTTTTTCGTAAGTCTCGGCATCGAAGGTGATCAGCTCCTCAAGGCCTATGCTTTTGAGCAAGCTTCCAGCCATACGCGATACATAGGTATGCCCCGACAAAGTCAGCAAGGGCAGGCCGGCCCAAAGGGCGTCATTGGCGGTAGTACCTGCATTGTAAGGCATTGTATCTAAAAACAAATCCGCGACAGCGAACCGCGCGAGATAATCGGCCGGCGTGATGCGTCCGGCGAAGCGAAGCCGCTGTTTGGCGATGCCATGGGCCGCAGCCGCAGCCAGCAGATTGGCCTTCGACCATGGATTATCTTCAAGCAACCACAACACGCTATGGGGAGTGGCCCGCAATATTCGCATCCAGCTTCCAAATAATTCAGGCGTAAATTTGTGATTATTGTTGAAGGCACAGAATATGAAGTCGCCCTCGTCAAAGCCGAATTGCGAACGAGGCGGCACTGCCGAAATTTGACGTTTGCGGTCGCTGACCTGGAACAAACTGGGGAGATAAAGCGGTTTTTCGGTGAAATGCAGGCATAATTCGGGTGACATGATAAAGGAATCCGCCACGATATAATCGACATAGGGGAGGGCGGAAGGGCCGGGATAACCCAGATAGGCGACCTGAACAGGCGCCGGTCCACGCGCGACGATATTGGGTCTGGCACCCGATGTAAGACCCTGAAGATCAACAACAATATCTATTTCTTTGGACCTGATCAGCTCGGCTGTCTGTTCGTCGGTCAGCCCGCCGACCAGATGGACATGGTCAAAGGCGGATTTGACGCGCTGCCGGAATGGTGTCCCGTCCTCCGGACTCCAACAAAAAGCGTGTGTTTCAAACAGGTTGCGGTCATGTGTTTCATACAATTCTACGGTCAGAAGCGACACGGCATGCATGCTGAGATTGGAAGAGAGATAGCCGATCCGTAACTTTTGGTGCCCGTAATCATGCCGGAACGGCACCATCCTTGGGTGGCTTTCCACCTTGGTTTCGACAAAATGGCGGCCTGCGGACAACTGCGCGGCAGGGTCATCACTCAAACCGAGCATTGCTATGGGAGAGGCGTTGGCGAGAACATCCCTGTCCGGCCGGTCAAGCCCTTCGGTGATCGGCCAACGGCATTGCTTTTGCCGCAAATGGATCCAGTGATGCAGTACTGGTCCGTTATCGGGATCAAGTCTGAGGGCTTCCCTCAAGGCGTTTTCAGCCCTTTCATACTCATTAAGAACCTCGAGCAAACGCCCAAGATTTGTGGTGATTTTCAGCTTGTCATCGCCATGCTCCGGTAAATTGATGGCCGGTAGCTGCAAGGCCTGCTCCCATTGGGCCACGGCTTGTTCGCTCCGATTATTGCGTTCAAGCAACAGGCCCAAATTGAGGTGACAGGCGAAAAAGTCGGGTTTGACCAGCAAAGCGTGGCGGAAATAGGCCTCGGCATCATGGTTTCGGTTGAGTTTATGGTGAAGCACGCCGATTGAAAACAGTGCCAGATGGGCTTGGCTGGCCTCACCATTCATCAGAAAATCCTGAAAATGCCGGATCGTCTGCTCCATCTGCGGCAAGGTGGAAGCCCGATTGGTTTGCTCGATCAGATCGACAAGGCTCAATGGGGTAGCCTTGACTGGCAAAGTGACAGAAGTCTTTGATGGTGCAGTGTTTTCAGCCAATAATTGCAAAGTTTCATAGTTTTTGCGTGCCTCGTCCAGATGCGGATCCAGCCGAAGCGCCGTTTGGGTGTCATGAAAAGCCGATTTGTAATGTCCAAGCTTGGAATAGATCACCGAACGGGCTTGATAGGATTGGGCAAACTGCCCGTTCACTGCGATGGCATGGTTCAAATACTGCAAGGCCGCCTGGTATTGTTCTCGCTCGGTATGCATCGCGCCGAGCATATAGAGGGCGACCACATTGCCGGAGTCGTGCTGCAGCACGGTTTGAAATCCAGCCATGGCCTGCTCCTGGCGTCCGGCCCCGTGATCTTTCAGGGCCTGGTCGATCATGGCGCTGATCATTGTATTTGCAGGATTGGCCAAACTCACTCCTCCGGCAGCACTCTGGCATAAAACAGGATCATGCCCATTTGAAACGCGATAGACCCTTCATGGCCTTGCTCACTCAGGCATGAAAACCATAGTTCAACCTCATTATCATCAATAGTGTCTGAGCTCTAAGCAAAATCGTCGATATTGTGGTTTAACCGTTTGAACGCCTCAAGAGGGCGGATCGGTCAGCAAAATCATCGGGACCTGGTAGGTTTTGACATTGTTGACGAAAAGAAAGAACGGATAGAACCGCTCGGCCAGATAGCCGATCCAGCGGTCTGTTCTGGCCTGGGCATGATCGTCGAGACACAAAAAGGGATGATCCAGCCATCTCAGGATGTCGGCAATGATGCGGATATACATATCCGCATAATCTTTGAACATCGGCAGAGGCGTCAGTCCCATCGGCCCGCAAAAATGGCACTGGTTTTCCAGTTCGAACCAGCCGAGCCAGCGTTTATATTCGGGAACAACGGTCGCAATGCTGTCGATGAAATGGTTCCAGACCTCTTCACGCTGGGTTTCGAGGAACTGGCTTTTGACCGATCCGCCGCAATGGATTTTGCGGATTGTAATCGCTTCATAAGTCTCAAGAATCCCATTGATCAGTGCCAGGTGGCTGTCATGGGTCAGTGTCGCAATATTCTCTGGCGTTGCAGGCGCACCAAATCCTTCGGCCTGATTGGTTCTGTCATGCCGGAAATGCGGATAGCGGCGATAGCCTGTCACCCCGACATAATCTACATCTTTCAGATGGTTGAGAATCCAGTATTCGGTCGCGATGGTCTGGCTCAGATAGCCGATCCTGTCATCATCCAGAGGCTCGAAGTCATGAAACAGGGCGCGGATGGAGGGGGAATGGGTACTGAGGCAAACAGCATTCCCAACCAGTCCGGGCTTGTTTTCATAGATGGTCGGGATCACCCATGTGCTGTCACGCGCATGCGGAAAATCTTTATGAAAATGAACGAAGTAGTTGACCGTTTTTGTCATTATCTCACTCGGTCCCTCAAGGGAGATAGGTGGCCACCATCGCCGCGATATCCTCTTCGCTCCGGTCATGCTTGAGCGCGATCATCCAGAGGGCATAGGGCTGCAGATTGCGGCCACCGATGACTTTGGCAAAGCCGTTTTGAAGGAAAACAGTGGCCAGTGTCGTATAGGTGAAGCCGGTTTTGTGCGCCATATAGGGATTGCCCTGCTCGATGTAGCCGCGATGGCCATAGATGATATCGATCGGGCTGATCGGGCCGGTGGGTGACATATAAAGAGGATCATTGAGCCGGTCCTGCGCCACTGCTTCGGCCAGTGATTGCAGGTCGGGGCAGGTGATGATCACAAATCCGTCATCCTTCAATACACGATAGAATTCTCGGACAGTAATCGGCACTTCATGGGCATAAATATGCTCGATATTGTGGGAAGAATAAATTGCATCGACACTGGCTGAATTGACCGCTGACATATCCGATAGCGTGCCGACAATATCGGGGGCGACGCTTTCATCGATATCGAACCGGATTTCATCCCAAGCATCAGAATTAAATCCCTTTAATCCGTGTTTAGTGTGATGCCAGCACCCAACATGTAAAAAAGAACTCATATTATGACCTGATAAACGCATTCAACTAAGCTTTTTTACTTATCGCTGTTTGACAGAGGGGTCAATTATAATTCATGCAGAAATAACTGATAGATCACATCAATTTTCAATTGAGTGGGCCCATGAACTGATCCGATCGCATGACTGTTGGTGATCTGGCCCAGTATAATTTCCGGATTGGCTTGACAGTTAGCCCCTAGCCCTTTTCAACAGGCTGGATGAGCAAGCATGGCATTGACAGAACAGGCAGAATAGAGGATCGATGAAAGCAGTTCTCATTCCTTGGAAAATGTCGTTTTATCAAGCCATTAACGGCAATCATCCATTGTTTTCGGGATTACTCGGGAACGCGCCCGATGACATCAAATTTCTGTTTCCTGATGAGGAAACGGCTTTTACCAAAGCAGATATGGACCATATTTCCACGCAGGTTGTGATGGAGGGGTACATGGTTGGCAGACGTTTTGGCCATTCGCCCGACATCCCGACCCAAGCTTTGCAGAATTATCTGGCGCAATATATCGAAACAAGGGATGTGGCTGCCCAAGCCAGAATCCATGGACAAAGCCAGCATACGCCAATTGTTTTTCACCACACAGCCCCGCTACACCTGTCTCAAATGCCTTTCATCCTGCATTTCGAGAGCCTCACAACCCTGTTTTATCCCTTCTTGCTGCATGGTTATAACCGCAACGTGAATTTACGGAACGAATTGATCTTCCATATGGTCAAATCCCGGTTGGAGTCCGATGCTTGCAGGGCCATTTTTACCCATATCCAATCGAGCATTGAGACAATTTGTAAAAGCTTCGCGAGCGATATCATCGCAGCCAAAGTGCATTATGTGCCGCTCGGGGTAGAAATCCCCCCCGAACTTGATGTCGCAATCAAAGAAAAGCTCGAAACCACAACAGACAAAGCCGGGCTCCGCATCGTTTTTACGAATTCAGCACATGGGGCTGGAACCAGTTTTCTCTTCAGAGGCGGGCATGATCTTCTTGTGGCGTTCAGCAGACACCGGGAAAACCATCCTGATTCAGTTCTAACCATTATATCGACAGGCCGCGATGCCTTTGAACAGGTTCATCCCGAGTTGATGCAAGGTGTTGAGTGGGTCGAGCAGGGTATTGATAATAAAGAGTTATTTTCTTATCTCTGCCAGGCGGATGTGTTTGCCCTTCCCGCAGCCGGACTGCATTCCTACTCGGTTCTCCGTGCTATGCGCTGCGGCGCTGTATTGATCTGTAGCGATGCCCCCGGATACGAGGAATATGTCAGCGATCTTGAAACCGCTCTGGTGGTCACCGGACGTCGAGAGCAGGTCTACCATCACGATCCGGAAACGGGCTGGTGGCGTGACGATTACGCCTCCATGCACCAGTTTAACCCTGATATTATTGAACAATTGACGACTGCACTGGACCGCCTTGCAGCCGATCGTGACATGCGCCGGACTATCGCCAGTCGAGCATTGGATCGTGTGAAAACAAGGCATGCGATCGGGCCTTGGGTTCAATCGGTCTCGCATCTGCTCAGGAATGCTTGAAGGGACGGGGATGGAGAATAGAACCCTTTCTGTTAATCCCGGGTTTTTCTGGCATCAGCAACTGTAATCTCTTTGCAAGAAAAAACAGATAAATATCTGATATTGTATGATAATTGGCTCGCAGGTTCGCAGTTGCCAATGTCCTTGTCCAAGACACATTCATTGTGAATGCGCGTTGGCTCAAGTGTATGATGAGATCTTATCCAATAAAGTGCACACAAGCATGGTTTTTTAGGCATTCTTGTGTTATCGATTCCCTGTAAATTGTGTTGTTTGGTTGATGATTCATATGATGGCGCGCACTCCTCTGTTAAAGCACTTTGGGTTCACGAATTTATTTGTGAAACTCTTTGTCGGGGCCGTGTTGTCTTTGAATGTGTCTTATGTGCAGGCGCAGGCCGATGCGCCCAAAGACACTGTCTCGGGTGCCATCGTCGCGGGTGATCTCAAAAAGGCTTTGGCTGCAGCCCAAGCCGGTGCTGAACAGGGCGAGCCGGAATCGCAATTCAATCTAGGTATATTCTACTGGCATGGCGTGAATGTGCCTCAGAATTTCGAATTTTCCCTGCGTTGGGTCACTCTCGCTGCCCTGGGAGGATATCCCAAGGCCATGCCAGCGCGGGTGATGATGATCAAATCGCTCGACGCGGATACGACCAAACTGGTCATGGACTGGATCAGGGAAAAACTGACCCGTTCGGCCGAAGGGGGCGAAAACAAGTCTCTGGTCATGCTTTCCGTGAGTTATGCTCCTGATTTCGGGTTTGAAGATCCCAAAGAAGCTTATTTCTGGGCCTCGATAGCGGTGGCCTCAGGACGAACGGATGCAAAAAGACGGCGTGATGCCCTTGTCAAATCACTTCAACCGGCCGACATCAAGGAAGTTCAGGATCGTTCTGCTGAATGGTTCAACAAATGGCGCAAGTCGGCATCGTAGTTTGACTGGCACATGTGTGTGCTTGATAGACAATAAATTGTAGAGAGCGTAGCGGGTTAAGCATATTATGGCCGAGAATGAAGATACCACTCAAAAGATGACGGGCACCAAGGCCCCGCCGCAATTTGTGTTTGAGATCATCGCAACCCAGGCTGTGCGCTATTACCTCGTGATGCAGCTCCCCGCAGAAAAAGTGGTGCCGGAACTGACCCGGGTTTTCAGTACCCTTTATGATGATAAAGATCTGGAAGCCGACCTGCATGATGCCATGGCACGTGTGACGCAGTTCTTCGGTTCGATCAAAATCTCCAATATCGATCTGTTTTTGCTGTCTTTCATGTTTTTTGTCAGCAATTTTGAAAATGCCCGCGAGCCACGCAATAAAAGACCGTTTTTGGGAGGCTTGTTGAAGCACAAGCCCAAAGAGCTTGCCCGTGTCTATATGCTGGTCCGCCGCATGAAGTCCTATGCCTTCGCCTTGTCCAACGGCATTGCTCCTCTCAAGCCTATCACATGGCGCCCCGAAGACGAGGAAGAACTGGCTCCTATCTATTCCTTGCTCTTCCCCAAAGTCGAAAAGACCGAGGAGCAATTGGAGCTTGAGGCCTTGCAGAAGGTCAAAATCTAGGGGCTATAGGGCCTTCAGGCCTTTCGTTTTCGGGCTCTCTCGTCGCCCAAAACTTGAATTGTCGTATCAGGAACGGATCTGGGCTGCGGCTCATGATCCGTTTTTTTTGTGCAAGCCATCCCCCCCCCAGGTGGCGGCTGTGGGCTTACATGCCCGCTTTGCTCTTCCCGCCGTGTCAGGGGGGAGCCTCAACTGTTACATGAGCTGTGGAAGGATTTCTTCATCCAGATTATGAGCCGCGCTCATGCTCAACAATCACTTTAACTGGAGCGATGAAGATTAATTTTTGCAACGAATTGGGTTGATCCAGGCCATCATGTCAATTCGAGATTTGCACCATTTTTTTTAAATTTAAGCTCATATTAACCCGCACTCCCGATAATTCATGTGTCTATCTTTGCGTTGAATTGTGAGTGTCATGCTGAAAAAACGGATCAGCCAGAAATCCATTATTGAAGAATATAAATTGCTTGAAGGGGCAGGGTCTCTTTTTAGAATTCGAATGAATGAAAATTGGATTTTACGTTATAAAGATCACCTGCAAAAAAAGATTATTAAAAAAGAATTGAATCATACCGATTTTGAAGACGCCCTTTCAGAGGCTCTTTCTGTGCTGCGGATGTTTGAAGCGATCGAAGCCGTTAAAATACCGGATAATATTTATACTTTCTCTGAATTGGTTGATAATTTTCTGACATTTCAACGTGAACGAATTTTGAATCAAGAAATTTCCAGTAACCGTTATACGGTTATCGAAATTCAGATAAAGAAACACTTTGTTAATTTTGTCGGGAGCGGAGACCGTAAAAAGGGTCTTGTTTCTATTGCCAATTTGTTTTCACCTGAATCAATGAATTTTTATCCGGCTTTTCGTTCAAACAGCGAGAAGACAATTTCTGCAATAACAATTAAAAATGAAGTGAATTCAATCAAGCTGTTTCTGAACTGGTGCAACCGTTATTACTTCAATAATGAAAAAAACATTTCTTTTGATGTTCAGGTTCAATCAGAAAAAAAACGTAAAAAAGGAATTACTCCGCTAGAATTTTTTAGAATTCAAGCTGCATTAAAAAAGTGGCCTGATACCGCCATTAATGACAAAGACGGTTATTACCGCCGTGTAATCCGTGATTTTATTTTCATTCAAAGCAATTTTTTATTGAGCTTTTCTGAATTGAAAAATATGAAATGGGAAGACGTCAATTTAATTGTTAAAGACCAAGAATTAACTGCTCGCCTAACAATTAACACAGGAAAAAAAATACGTGTCATTTCCGCTAGGGAAGGGCACTTGTTTTTTCATGTTAAAACCTATTCTAAATTCACTGATAAGAGTCATTATGTTTTTTGCAATCAAATGGAAAATTCAATTATTGAAAATAACACCTATTTTTATTATCTTAAAAAAATGATGGACGAGTTAAAAATCGATAAATCAAATAGGAATTTGGGTTTTGATGATTTCAAGACAATGGGAATTGTTTTAAAAATTAAAAATGGATTATCCCTTTTTGAAATAGCAGAAATCACTGGAGATAATTATATCAATCTTTATAAAAAATTCGCAGAAGGTGATTTGAGCGACATGCTGAACAAAACATTTAAATGAGCCGTTTTTTTAATAGCTTTTGAAAATAATATATCCAGATTGCCTGGGATTAAATTGGTTGCAGCATTCCATGTGTTTTTGTCTCAATTCTCTATCAGAGTAATTTTTTTTGAAGGAGATCAACCATATTATCTCTTTGAATTGTTAGAAAATTGATAAATCTTTGAATTTGCTGATATTTTTATCGATAGGCTCGAGCAATCCAGGCTACCATCACAATCTATTTTATCTCTTAATATTTTTTTCTCATCCATAATGTCAAAAATTGCGAGTATCCAACGCTGTTTTACACAAAAATTTTATCGATAGGGATGGGTCGATTTGTAGTTTTTATTGTTCTCATTATAAGAAATGAATGTGATAATTTCTTGTTTTTGTAAAAGACGGAAGCATATTTGATTTTTTTGGATTTATTTCATCGGTGATTTCACAACAACGTATTGATAATGATGGATTTTTCAGTTTCCTAATCAAATTGCCTTCTCGTCAGAAACTTTCTGTGAAAAAGCCAGAATTGATCACTATTTATGAGTGACAATGGATCTTTTTTATGAAACCGCCTTTTCCAATATGCATTTGGCCTTCAAGAATATCTCTCAGCGGCCACTATATTCCTCCCTATGATATGAAATGTTTTTCTCACCGGGGGGTGCCGGATGACCTCTGTTTCAATGCCAGCAAGCTGGAGATTGGCAAAACAAAGTCCGATTGGTTAATTAAAATTTAATAGGCTGAAACCGGTTGTCTAAACCGGTTTATAAAATCAAAATTAAAACCTGTTGGCTTGGGCCATTAAAAACACCGGCCATGTGCCTGCCTGGCTCCAAGTGGCTTTACTGCCCAATAGGGTGGGGGGGGCGCGCTCAAGGCATAAGTGAAGGCGATCGGGGAGAGCGCGAAATGGCCCGTCGGATTGGCCCATCGGCCTGATGCGCGAATAGGGGCTCACTGGCCCCTCTGCGGCTTAGCTCTGGATCTTGTAGCGGGCGGAAGCGCGGAAGGCTTCGATGCTCAGGTTCTCGATCAGCGTGACGTCCTGCACCCAGCGGGGCATGCGGCCCCGTCCGGACCATTCCTCGCCCGTATCAGGATGCCGGAAGCGGGGCAGAGCCGATGCCCGCTGTTTGCCGCGCTTGCCGGCATTGAACATATCAGGAAAAATATCCTGTAGTGTCAGGTTGGCTTCCCGAAGCTTGCGCTCGATGTCGTTACGCAATTCGTTCTTGATTTCAGACTCCAAGCCTTCAAGCTCGGCCGTCTTCCGCAGGATTTGCTCGCGCAACTGTGCCACTGTCATCTGACCATTCGCCATGTTGATATCTAAAGGGTCTGGGATATCGAAAATACCATGTCAGGCCTTGCAACCCAACGTTTTAGCTCATGCCTATTTTCTACCCTGTACGGCCCGCGAGTGAAATCTTTTTTTGCAGGATTTCAAGGAAGCCAACCGACTTGTCCCCACCGTTTGTCACAACAGGGGACGAAAGCCTGTGCCGAAGTGGTTGCCGGGGTGGTTGCTGACAGGCTATCTCGTGGGTAGATCAGCGCATCAGGCGGGGGGAGGTGTAGTTTTCGAGTAATTTGGGGATCTATTTCGTGCATATATATAAATTATATAAAAAATCAATATTTTCAGTCTCTTTACAATTATATTTACGAATACGCCATAATTTTTATATGGAGACGGTTGACCGATTTGACCTGTTTTGTGGATGTATTTTGGTTTATAATTATTGAATTATTGTAATTTTTTATAAAAAAACATTGATAATAAACAATAAAATACGAAAATTAATATTTATCTGAATGAAAAATATGTATCGATCTGCTTCAACGGAGGCAGGAAATAACCGGATCTGCCATCTTCATAAAAATATCCATTTATATCAATGCCTTGTCCAGATTTTACTTATGCCATGATCTCACCAAGACCAGTGTTTTCGTCTTATGCGGGGCTTTGTCTCATTGCCTGCTGGTTCGGACCGTCCTCGGGCATCGGTTTCGTATGAATTTGCAGGTGACAGAGGGCCGTTCGACCGGATGTTCAATGCGTCAAACTTCAAGGATTTTCACGTGACTTTGCCGGAGGCTGCGGTGGTCGTCGACCGGACTGTCCACTTTCCCGCCTGGCCAGGCCACCTTGCATATGGGATGGGCTGCCTCGATCGTCCCTTGTCGATTTGCAGCTGTCGTTTTCCTCCTCGGTGGTCTTTCAACATCCAAACAACCATCCCGGCCGTTCCGCAATCAGCCAGGGGGCGCTGCGGCAGCTCCATCGCACAAAGAAAGCCTCTGGAGGGCCGGTTTTGAATCTGTGAAGTCCGATCCGGAAAAAATCTCCAAGCCCGCTCAGCGGTCGTTTATTCGGGTCCAGTTTTGCCGTCCCGTGAGTCGTCCCGCACCGGCCCTCGCGGCGTTCCGGGATCCGGGCGGGATGCCGCAGGCCAGAGATGTCAAATTTCCGTCACTGTGGATAAGTCCTTCGGAGACCATTCGGCTTCTGCCGGCCACCCAGCAGCAACATCAAAAAACATGAATGATTCTCGGTGCTTTTGGTGCCTGCGAGGCCGTGCTGCTGATCCCCTGTTGTGCCGTTGATCGAGCCCGCTTTTGCCATCCCCAACTTGCCTTTAAGACCTGTCGGAAGTGGGAGCTGCCACATGGATCAAACGTCATACAAGACCCAACAACCCGATTTTCGGCAGCCTGTGGATAAGCCTTTGTTAATTTTTATCAAATACCATTGATTCTATTGAGTTTTATCGGTTTTTGAATCGCCTATTCCGCCCTGTGTATAAGTTTTGTCATTTGCTATCAGTTGCATCAATTTTAGATTATTTCACCTTATGGTTGAAATTTGTGTTTTTTATCAAAACAAAAAATCTATTGATGCTTTATATCAAATTCTGTTGATTGTTTTTTATTGTTTTAAATTATATTTATTTTTCAATGTGGTTTGATGTGAAATTGGATCGATTGTATAATTTTACAGCTCATTACTCCTCGTTTTATTTTGCTGGTTATGCAACCTGTTTTATATGTAAATTACGCGGATTGAATAGTGCAAATTTAGACCGAAAGCCGTGGGTTCCAAAAGATTCCACAGAAATTTGGTCCGATTTCGGGCGGTTTTGCAGACGTGAAAGGGCGGGCATGTCGGCGGTCACATGGCCAAGACAAGCATCAGGAGGCGGTCATGAGGCGTGGTCGCGAGGGCATCGCCACAGCCGTTCTAGGGGCTTTTCGGTCTGGGTGAGAAGTGACGAGGCCCCTTTATCGGACATCGCGTGACCTGCCATTCCGGCTACCCTTCAGGCCCGATTGTTTCGAGGAAGCCATCGCTCAGACCTGGCTATCCATCAGAATGGTTTGCAGGATCTGTCAGAATTCCGTCATATTTATTGATCACCAACCCTGCATTGGGATGCATATATACGGGGTTCGAATGCCGTCTGTCGGGGCAAGGGCCAACTGGTACCGTTCAAGAATCGTGTGTTAGGGTGCTATCCGGATTGTTCATCAATCAGCCCGATATCCGGCTGATAGCAGCATTAACCCCAGAAGGACCCGAGCGATGATTGACCTTTATTATTGGCCGACACCGAATGGCCACAAGATCACGATTTTTCTGGAAGAGGCGGGTTTGCCCTATACCATCCATCCGGTGAATATCGGCAAGGGCGAGCAATTCAATCCCGACTTTTTGAAGATCGGCCCCAATAACAGGATGCCTGCGATTGTCGATCACAATCCGGCCGATGGCGGGGCTGCGGTCTCGGTCTTCGAGTCCGGTGCGATCCTGCTGTATCTGGCCGAAAAAACCGGACAGTTTATCTCCAAGGATCTGCGCTCGCGCGTTTCCACGCTGGAATGGCTGTTCTGGCAGATGGGCGGTCTGGGTCCGATGGCCGGTCAGAACCACCACTTCTCGATCTACGCACCGGAAAAAATTCCTTACGCGATCGAGCGCTATGTGAAGGAAACCAACCGCCTTTACGGCGTGCTGAACCGCCGTCTCGAGGGGCGTGACTATATTGCCGATAGCCTCAGCATCGCCGACATGGCGTGCTATCCGTGGATCGTGCAGCACGAGCGCCAGGGACAGAATCTGGATGAATTCCCCAATATCAAACGCTGGTTCGAAGCCCTCAAGGTGCGCCCTGCCGTGGTGACGGCCTATGCCAAAGGGGCGGCCATTTCGACCGTGCCATCGGTCAATGACGAGAGCCGTAAAATCCTGTTCGGCCAGACCGCACAGAATGTGGCTCCGAAAGCCTGATCGACCTTGGGTGACCTGATGGGTCGGATTTAAAGTGAGGCCTTGCAGCGCGACAGTCATTCGCTGCAGGGCAGTCATTCATTTTACGTCTATTTTAATTGAGCTCCGTTTTGCGCATAGTGATTTCTGAAAATGGCTAAATCGAATTTTTCAGGTTTTTAAATCTGTTTTTAAATCTGTTGTGATTTGAGTTTTAAATCCCGTCCTCTAAAAAGTGTTGGTCAACTGTGCTGCTTCTGGTTTTATCTTTATGCGGATTTGCCGGAGCCATGGCAGGCCGGATTGTCGATCCGCTGGTCACGGCCATTGCGGTCGATTTTGCGGCACCTGTCGCGATTGTCGCTTTGTTGGCATCGGCCTATACAATGCCGTTCAGCTTCAGCCAGCCTCTTTTGGGCCCGGTCGGGGATGCGCTGGGCAAAAGCCTGCTGATCAGGATTTCGATTGCCGTGCTGGCGGTTTGTCTGCTGGCCTGTGCGCTGGCGCCCAATCTGACCTCGCTGTTCTGGTTCCGTATTTTTGCGGGCATAGCCGGAGCGGGGATTTTGCCGATTTCTTTCGCCCTGATCGGCGACACTTTTGCTCTGGCCGTGCGGCAGGTGGCGTTAAGCCGCTTTTTGGGGGCCACATTGATCGGCCAGTTGGTCGGGGCGAGTGCGGCCGGGATCATTGCTGAAATGATCGGCTGGCGGGGCGTTTTGGGTCTTTGTGCAGGATTGGCCTGTCTGGCGGCTCTGGTGGGGTGGATGTGGCTGCCACGTTCCGAACAGCCGAGCCAGCCGATCAATATTCCCGACGCGATCAGCCGCTATCGGCTGGTGCTGCGCAATCCGCGCTCCTATGTGTGTTTTTCGGCTGTGTGCCTCGAAGGCGCGGCCATTTACGGCGTAACGCCGTTTATCGGCAATGTGATGCAGGAAAACCAGCTGGGCGGCTTGCGCGAGGCAGGTTTTGCCATTGCGGGGCTAGGTCTGGGCGGTTTGCTCTATACGATCATGGTTCCGGTCATTCTGAAATTCGCCACCCGTCCGCAGATGATGCGGGCAGGGGGTATTCTGGCTGGATTGGCCTTGATGAGCCTGGGCCTAACCATCAGCTGGGTCGGCACGGCCGTGTCGATGATCGCGCTGGGGATCGGCTTCTTCCTGATGCATAATTCCATCCAGACCGAGGTCACGGAACTGGCCCCTTCGGCGCGTGCCTCGTGCTTCGCACTGCATGCGTTCTCGTTCTATATGGGGCAATCGGTCGGGCCGATGATCTATGGCGTCAGCATCCATAGCATCGGGTTCGGGGCCAGTGTCATCACCGGCGGTTGTGTGCTGATCGCTGTTGGCATCGGCGCCAATATACTGATCAGCCGTTTCTCACCTACCGCGCCCTGACAGGGGTGGGGACGCAGGCTTGTCCTGTTTCTGCGTGTCGTGGAAATAGCGGTAATCGATATGGGACTGGCCGTCCTTGTCGGTGTGCAGAATATCGCGGTATCGGTGATGCCAGCGGATATCCTGCCAGCCATAGGTGTGCCGGGCATTGAGGGATTGGCTGGCCGTATCATCGGTGCCGCTGAAGGTGACGACAAACAGCGCCTCGCTTTTTTGCAGGTCGGCCTCGGTCATCGCGTAAAGCGGACTTGAGGGGTCGATGGCGTGGAAAATGGTCCAGCTAAGGGCAAACAACGGGTTTTGATCGCGTTCCAGCCGCAATTCATGGAAACGGCGCATCCGCACCCCTTCCTGCGTGGTTTCCAGCAAGGACACCCATAGTGCGGCTGTCGCCTCGCTGATCACGGTGTGGCGTTCATTGGCCATGCGCAGCATGAAGGTCGGCAGGCCATTATGCTGGCCGATCACCGGAGCTCTGGCAAACAGGATCCGGGCGCGCGGGCGCGAGAAGCGGTTGAACACCAATCCGGTCATCACCGCGATCAGAAACATGCCGGTAAAAATTTCCAGCGTGGCCACGGTATGGCCATAGGTGGTTTGCGGGTGCATATCGCCGTAACCGACGGTGGCCAGTGTTTCTATGGAAAAGAAAAACAGATCTTCGGGATGGTCGGGCCGGATATTGGCGACCGGCTCGTGACCGAACAGATATAGCACGGCAAACAGCGTGTTGATGGCCAGAAAAATACCCCCAAACCCCAAGAAGAATTGTGGCCAGGTCATCACCATACATTGATGGTAGAAATCGGCCCAGAAGCGCGTCTCGATGCCTTGCGCCATCACGGTACGCTGGCCTATCCGCACCTGTGTTGTCTTATTGGATTTGGGTTTGATTTTATAGGACATCGGTGAGGGGGCTTTCCTATTGAACCTTGATCAGTCTCTTTGATGCAGTGTGTGTCCCAAGAGGCAACGCCAGAGCCATAACCATTTCATCATTCTATCACAGATACGGGATCAAGATGCCCGATTGTGGGCTGATTCCGGATGTCTCTATTATCATAATCGAGGATCAGTGATTGTCTCGTCGGGTTTGCGCGTCTATTATGGCGGGGAAGCTGAAGGGTTCATTCAGTGGAGTGTGTGTGGGGGGAGTTTAAGTGATGTCTGTTTTGTTGATGCCGTTTCAACCGCGGTTTATCTGTCTGACCTTGGCGCTTTCGTTGTTTGCGGGCTCGCTGGTGGGGCTGAATTATCTGCCTGCCCATCCGGCTTTGCTTGTTCTGCTGATTGTCAGCGGCGGCTTTTCTGCTCTTGGCCTGCATGACTATTTCCAGACCCACCATGCCATTTTGCGTAATTATCCGATTGCCGCCCATATCCGCTTTTTGCTTGAGGAAATCCGCCCCGAAATGCGGCAATATTTCTTCGAGGATGAAAAGCACTCCATGCCGTTCTCGCGCGACAAACGCGCTGTGGTCTACCAGCGCGCCAAGGGCGTGCTCGACAAGCGTCCGTTCGGGACCAATTACGATGTCTATGCCGACGGTTTCGAATGGCTCAACCATTCGATGAAGCCCACCAATGCCCAGCCCGATGATTTCCGCATCACCATTGGCGGTCCCGATTGCGAGCATCCATACAGCGCTTCGGTGTTCAACATTTCGGCGATGAGCTTTGGTGCACTGAGCCCCAATGCCATCCACGCGCTCAACAAGGGTGCGGCACTCGGCAAGTTTGCCCATGATACCGGCGAGGGCGGTTTCAGCCCCTATCACAAGGCCGGCGGCGGCGACATCATCTGGGAAATCGGTTCCGGCTATTTCGGGGCCCGCAATCTCGATGGCACCTTCTCGCCGGAGGCTTTTGCGAAAACAGCGGCCAATCCGCAAGTGAAAATGGTCGAGTTGAAGCTGTCTCAAGGCGCCAAACCCGGCCATGGCGGCGTACTGCCTGCGGCCAAAGTGAGCGCCGAAATCTCCGAGACCCGCGGCGTGCCGATGGGGCAGGATTGCGTGTCACCGTCCGGCCATTCGGCCTTTTCGACACCGGTCGAGATGATGAAGTTCATTGGTGAAATGCGCCGCCTGTCGGGTGGCAAGCCTGCGGGCTTCAAGCTGTGCATCGGGCATGAATGGGAATTCATGGCGATCTGCAAGGCCATGCTGGAAACCAACATTTACCCCGATTTTATCGTGGTCGATGGTTCGGAAGGCGGCACGGGTGCCGCGCCGATGGAATTCATGGACCATATCGGCCGTCCATTGCGTGAAGGCCTGAGTTTTGTCCATAACACGCTGGTCGGCATCGGTGTGCGTGACCGCATCAAAATCGGTGCCAGCGGCAAGATTGCTTCGGCATTCGACATCACCCGGGCTATGGCTCTGGGGGCAGATTGGTGCAATGCGGCGCGCGGCTTCATGTTCGCCATCGGCTGCATCCAGTCGCAATCCTGCCACACCGACCGCTGCCCGACCGGCGTTGCGACACAGGACAAGAGCCGCCAGCGCGCGCTTGTCGTGCCCGACAAGGCCAACCGCGTGGCGCATTTCCATAACAACACCCTGCATGCCCTGTCCGAATTGACGGCAGCTGCGGGTCTCGAACATCCGAGTGATTTCCATCGTGAGCATATTTCCCGCCGGATTTCGCAAAGCGAGGTCAAGACCTTTGCCGATCTCTATCCGGAACTGCAGTCCGGTGCCTTGCTCAACGGCACGGCCGATGCCCGCTATACCACGGCTTGGAACCGGGCCGATGCCCATTCGTTCCGTTCGGCCACAGCGGCCGCGGCCTGACAGGCTCTCAAAGGCTCATGAAAAAGCCCGCTTCTAGCGGGCTTTTTTGTGCCTATGGGTGAGGGGCAATCAGCCCGCAAACACCATCATTTTTTCCTCGCACATGTCGCGCATCGTATAGCCGATGCCGCCGATGCCATAACCCGATTGGCGGCGACCGGCAAACGGCATCCAGTCGGTGCGGAAGGCCGTGTGTTCGTTGATCATCACGGCGGATGCATCGAGCGCATGGCCAACACGCAAAGCCGTTGCCATATGCGGGGTAAAGACCGAGGCCTGGAAAGCGAAGGGCAGGCTGTTGGCAGCTAACACGGCCTCGTCGATTGAGTCATAGCCATAGACACAGACCGCAGGACCGAAAATTTCCATCTTCGAGACTTTGGCATCGGCTGGCGGGTTGAGCAGCACGGTCGGTGCATAGGTGGTGTCGGACAATTTGGCGCCGCCGCACAGGACGGTCGCACCCGCCGCCTTGGCCTCGTCGATCCATGTCGCGACACGGTCGACCTCGCGCGGGCGGATCAGCGGGCCGCAATCGGTGGTCTGGTGGATCGCATTGCCGACCACCAGCTTTTTGGCGCTTTCGGCCAGCAGTCCGGCAATCTGTTCGGCCTGGGCCTTGGGCGCAAAGATGCGCTGGACCGATACGCAGACCTGTCCCGAATGGTAGAAACCGCCCTTGATCAGCTTGGGGATCATCATGGACAGATCGGCCCCGTCATCGACGATCACCGGTGCCGCACCGCCATGCTCAAGCGCGCAACGGGTGCCGGCCGCCAGTTTGGACCGCAGCATCCAGCCGACTTTGGCCGAACCGATAAAGCTGAAAAAGGCGACGCGCGGATCGGTGACCATCTGCTCGGCGGTGGCCAGATCGCAAGGCACAAACCGGCACCATTCCTCCGGCAAACCGGCTTCGTAGAGCAGTTTGACAAAAATCTCGCAGGACAGCGGCGTGTCATCGGCCGGTTTGACCAGCACCGGACAACCGGTCGCCACCGCAGGCGCGACCTGATGGACGATCAGGTTCAACGGATGGTTGAAGGCCGACACGGCCACCACGGGTCCGATCGGCTCCTTGAATGTGAAAGCCAGCTTGTTGGCGCCGGCCGGTGTCAGGTCCATCGGAATCTGGCGGCCATCGAGATGGCTCAATTCCTTGACGCAGAGTTCCACGCCGTCAATGGCACGGGCCACCTCGACGCGGGCATCCACCAGCGGTTTGCCGCCTTCATTGGCGATCAGAAAGGCCAGTTCCTCGAAACGCGCGGCCATCAAAGCCGCGGTTTTCTTCAAAATGGCGGCGCGCTGGTGCAGCGGCAACCATGAGGATTTGTTGGCATGAAGGGCGTGGGCAACCGACAGATCATGGTCGATCTGCGCCCAGGTACGCCATTCAACGTGACCGATCACCGAATGATCGAACGGGTTTGTGACCTCTAACATGATGTGATCCAGCTCCCGCTCAATGGACTTTGTGGTTTTTGCGCAGATCGTCGATCAGCAATTTCTTGTTGTTCGAATAATCGACCGGCACATCGATCAGATGCACGCCACCGGCATTGAATGCGCTGTTGAGGGTGGATTTGAGCTGTTCGGCACTTTCGACCCGATGGCCGTGGGCGCCATAGCTTTTGGCATAGGCGACAAAATCGGGATTGCCGAATTCCAGACCCCAATCGGGATGGCCGCCACCGGCCTGTTTCCAGCGGATCATGCCATAGGAGCCGTCATTGAGCACCATCACCACCAGATTGAGCTTGAGGCGCAGGGCGGTTTCCAATTCCTGCGAATTCATCATGAAGCCGCCATCACCGCAGATCGCCATGACCCGACGCTCGGGATGGATCAAGGCGGCCAGCATGGCCGAAGGCAGGCCCGCACCCATGGTCGCCAGCGCATTGTCGAGCAGGATCGTGTTGGGCTGGTGGGTGTGGTAGTTGCGGGCAAACCAGATCTTGTAGACCCCGTTATCGAGCGCGATAATGTCGTGTTCGCCCATCACCGAGCGGATATCGTTGACGATGCGTTGCGGCACGATCGGGAAGTGGCCATCCTCGCAACCCTGATAGATTTTGGTGTGCACGTCGGCCTTGACCTCCTTGAACAGGGTCAGATCGAAGTTGGTCTTGTGGACCAGTTTCTTGCCCAGATGGTCGATCGACAGGGCCAGATCGCCGACCACTTCCACCTGCGGGAAATAGACGGGATCGACCTGCGCGGATTTGTAATTGATATGGATGACCTTCTGTCCGCCCTTTTCCATGAAGAAAGGCGGCTTTTCGACCACATCATGACCGATATTGATGATCAGATCGGAGTGGTGGATGTAGCGGTGCAGATAATCGTCATCCGAGAGGGCGGCAGTGCCCAGAAACAGCGGCGAATCCTCGTCCACCACGCCTTTGCCCATCTGGGTGGTGAAGAACGGGATCTGGGTGGTCTCGATGAAATTCGAGATTGCTTCGCGGGCGTGTTGGCGGTTTGCACCCGCACCCACCAGCACCAGCGGGAATTTCGACGCCTTGATCAGATCGGCGGCCAGATCGAGCACGGCATCATCGGCCACGGCATAATAGCGGCGATGCGGCGGGATCAGATCGGCATCGGTCATTTCGGCGGCGACATCTTCTGGCAGCTCGAGCAGCACCGCGCCGGGACGTTCTTCCTCTGCCAGACGGAACGCCTCGCGGACCAGCGAGGGAATGGAATTGCCCGAGACAATCTGTTTCGACAGTTTGCAGATCGGCTTGAAGAGGCCGACAATATCGACAATCTGGAATTGGCCCTGCTTGGATTTCTTGATCGGCTTCTGGCCGGTGATCATGATCAGCGGGAAACCGCCCAGATGGGCATAGGCGGCGGGCGTGGCGAAATTGGTAGCCCCCGGGCCGAGTGTGGCCATGCAGACACCGGCTTTGCCGGTCAAACGTCCGTAAGTGGCGGCCATGAAGGCTGCGCCCTGTTCGTGGCGGGTCAGAACCAGCTTGATGCTCGAGGTGCGCAGGCTGTCGAGCAGATCGAGATTTTCTTCGCCCGGAACGGCAAAGATATATTCGACACCCTCATTTTCCAGTGCTTTGACAAACAGATCAGACGCTTTCACTGATCCCGCACCATGAGATTTTAACTGCTCAGACATGGACTTCCCCCAACGCAACAACACAAAAGGCATAGTTTATATGCGATTGAAAGGTAGTGACCATGAAACAATAGTGAAAGCAACTGTTCATTTACACTTTTGAAAGGTCTTGCTTTCTGGGCCTGATGAGAGTGATCCGGTATTTAAGAAAACTTCAGCTTCGGTGCAGGTCCATGTCATGGATGGCCATGTCATGGATGGCCAAGTCATGGATGGCCATGTCATGGATGGCCAAGTCATGGATGGCCAAGTCATGGATGGCCAGATGAGGCGCGGTCTTGCCCATCCTGGCCATGTGATGAAACCTCAACCACGGCTCTGATACCCCCTTTGTGGTGGCGAACCATGGCTGGCGCCGCAAAAGGGCTGCAAAATGTCAGGCCAATTCTTTTAAAATCCGATCGCCGCGCCGTCGCTGCGGGGATCGGTTGCGCCCTCGAACAGGCCGCTTTGCGGGCCTGATGTGTGCTGGACGACCGCTCCGGCATGGCCCATGGTCGAGGTGAAGGCGGGCAGCAATTCGATGTCGTGGCCTGCGGCCTTCAGGGCTGCTACAAGGGCGGGGTCGAAGCGATTTTCGAGTTTCAGCGTGATGCTCTGGTCGCCCCAGGTCTTGCCCAGCAGCCAGCGCGGCGCGGTGACGGCTTCCTGCAAGCCCTGACCGAACAGCGCATAGCGCGAGAACAGGGCGGCTTGCGTTTGCGGCTGGCCTTCGCCACCCATCGTGCCGTATACCATCCGCCGCCCGTCCCTGAACAGGGCCATTGCCGGATTGAGAGTGTGGAACGGCTTGCGCCCGGCCCCGATCACGCGGGGGCCGGTGCCAGACAAAGCAAAGCTCGCGCCGCGATTTTGCCAGACAAAGCCGGTTTGCGGCATCACACAGCCCGAACCGAATTCGAAATAGATGCTTTGGATGAAACTGACAGCCACGCCTTTCGCATCGATGGCCCCCAACCAGACCGTGTCGCCCTTTTGGGCCACATGCGGCCATGGCAAGGCCTTGGCGGGATCGATGCGGGATGCCAGTTCATCCAGCATGCCATCCTGAAGATAGGTTTGCGGATCCTCGGTCATCGAGGCGGGATCCCCAATGATCCTGTCGCGGACGATGAAGGCCTGCTTGATGGCCTCCACCATGCCGTGAATATGGGCAAAGCTCTCGGCCTCGCGCACTTTCAGGCGATCGAACAGCGCCAGAATCATCAAGGAGGACAGACCTTGGGTCGGCGGCGGGAAGTTGAACACGCGCGCGCCCGAGACTTGCACCGAGAGGGCCTTGCGCCGTTGGGCATGATGGGCGTTGAGATCGGCCAAAGCCACAGGCGAGCCGCAAGATGCGAGATCGGCGGCGATGTCGCGGGCCAGCGCGCCGCGATAGAAATCCTCGGGACCATCGCGGCCGATGCGGCGCAGCGTCTGGCCCAAAGCGGGCAGTGTCATCCACGTGCCTTCACGCGGCGGTTGGTTGCCGGCCAGAAAGGTTTTGGCGAAATTCGGCTGGTCCTGCAATTCGGGTTGCTTCTCTGCCGTCAATTCCTGCTGGCTGCGGGTGACGGGAAAACCGTGTTCGGCCGACCAGACAGCATCTTCCAGCAGACGCGACAACGGCAGGGTGCCGCCCATCTCGCTGCTCAACGCCAGAGCCTCGCCCCAGCCCGACACTGTGCCTGCCACCGTATTGGCCGCCAAAGGCCCGCGCCACGGGATCGTCTGGTGCCCGTGCTTGGCATAGAAATCCGGTGTTGCGGCTCCGGCTGCGCCGCCGCAGGCATCGATGGCGACGGGATCATGGCCGGGGGCGCTGACGAGCCAGAAACCGTCGCCGCCAATCGCCGTCATGTGCGGATAGACGACGGCCAACATGGATGCCATGGCGATGGTGGCCTCGATGGCATTGCCGCCCTCGCGCAACACCCGCAATCCTGCCTCGCTGGCCAGATGGTGCGGGGATGTGACCATGCCGCGGCGGGAGCGGGGAGTGTTGAACATGACGGTCTCTTTTCCATAGGGGCAAATGATAGGGCCAATCTATCGGAGGATTCGGGATCAGGCCAGATGATCGGGGACTGCCGTGTTGCAGCAATCGTGCCACACCTGCGCAAACATTTGGCATTGCCTGCATGAAATCCATGCGAAACGCTTGACTGGCCCGCCAACTGACCGCATGTCACACAACGGTTGCAATCCAGGTGTCAATGGAGCGCCGACCGACCGTTCAACCGCCGGATTGATGGGAGTGCATCATGGCAAAGACAGTGTTTATCGATGGCGAAGCAGGCACCACAGGCCTGGGGATTCGCGAACGCTTGCTGGCTTTGGGCACTGTCGAACTGCGCAGCATTGATGCCGCCCACCGCAAGGATCCCGCCGCCCGCCAAGCCCTGATGGCCGAGGTGGATGCGGTGATCCTCTGCCTGCCGGATGATGCGGCCAAGGAAACCGTGGCGCTGGCGGCTGAGCTTGGTGAAAAAGCCCCAGTGCTGCTGGATGCCTCGACCGCCCATCGGGTGGCCGAGGGCTGGACCTATGGCTTAGCCGAAATGGCAGCGGGGCAGGCCGATGCGATCCGCAAGGCCAAGCGCGTGTCCAATCCCGGCTGTTATCCCACGGGTGCGATTGCATTGATCCGGCCCTTGATCGAGGCGGGAATGATGGCCAAGGATTTTCCGGTGACCGTCAATGCGGTGTCGGGCTATTCGGGCGGGGGCAAAAGCATGATTGCCGATCACGAAGAAGGCCGCGCCCCGAATTTCGAGCTTTACGGCCTCGGTCTCGAACACAAGCATATCGCCGAATTGCAGCTTTATAGCGGTCTGACACGGCGGCCGATTTTTGTGCCCTCGGTCGGACATTTCCGCCAGGGCATGCTGGTCTCGGTGCCTCTGCATCTCGACACGCTGCACGGACAGGTCAAGATCGTTGATTTGCAAGGCGTGCTGGCCAAAGCCTATGAAGGTGCAAAGCTGGTCAAAGTAATTGCCAATGACGATGCCAGCGTCAAAGCCGGCCGGATCGAGGCCGAAGCCCTCAACGACAGTGATGTGATGGAATTGCGGGTCTATGGCAATCAGGCCCGCGGGCAGGCGGTGCTGGTGGCCCGTCTCGATAATCTGGGCAAAGGCGCATCTGGGGCTGCGGTGCAAAACCTGCAGTTGATGCTGGGTCTCTAGGCACATTCCAAAAAACAGATCAGGCCGCCCGAAGGCGGCCTGATTGTTATGGAATTGCAGGGCCTTATCAGGCCTGCTTCACGTGCTGGTGCTGCACACCGAGGCCTTCGATGCCGACTTCCATCGTATCGCCGCCCTTGAGGAACAATGGTGGCTTCATGCCGAGGCCCACACCTGGAGGTGTGCCGGTGGTGATGATGTCGCCTGCATCGAGATGCATGAATTGCGAGATATAGTGCACGAGGAACTGGCAGTTGAAGATCATCGTCTTGGATGAGCCGTTCTGCACATATTGATCGTTCAGCTTCAGCCACATTTTCAGGTTCTGCACGTCGCCCGCTTCATCGGGTGTGACCAGCCAAGGACCGACGGGTCCGAAGGTCGGCAGGCTCTTGCCCTTCATCCACTGGCCGGACCGCTCGATCTGGTAGGCGCGCTCGGAGACGTCGTTGCAGATGAAATAGCCGGCAATATGGTTGGCGGCATCGGCTTCGGAAATCCGGTAGCCGGGCTGGCCGATCACGAAAGCCAATTCCACTTCCCAATCGGTTTTCAGCGAGCCTGGCGGAATGATCACATCGTCATCAGGACCCTGGATGGTGTTGGGCGCCTTGTTGAACAAAATCGGTTCGGCAGGAATGGGGTTGTTGGTTTCAGCCGCGTGATCGGCGAAATTGAGACCGACAGCGATGAAATTGCCGGGCTTCGGCACGCAAGATCCCAAACGTGTGCCAGCGGCCACGGCCGGAAGGCTCTTGGGGTCGAGGGCCGCCAATTTCTTGATGTTGGCAGGCAGCAGGGCATCGCCTGCAAAGTCCTTCACATGGGCGGACAGATCGCGGATCGTACCGTCGGAATCAATCAGGCCGGGTTTTTCGGCACCCGCTTTACCATAACGTACAAGTTTCATCGTGTTTCCTGCTCTCGTATCAGGGATTCTCCCTAGAACTTTAGTTTGGCCCGTGCGGGGCCGGGAGGCAAGCCTTCTATGGCCTTTCTTTTGGACAATGTGCAGATCCGCCCAATCCCGACGGAGGGAAGGCCAATCCGCTGCCGGAATTGACTTTTTGAAGCAATGGAAGCCCGGGACAGCTATTCTTGCTTTATTCTTCCAAATCTTTGTTATATAATTTTTGAATTAAGCGTTGTGTTCGTATTGTACCTATTTTTGTTTTATCAGGATTGTTGGGATGACGTGTTTTTTGATGCGCGGTCCATCGCGGCTTGGCAAAATGCTTTTTGGCAAGCCGCTGCTCGGGCTCTCTGTTTTGGCTTTTCTCTTATCGATGTCGGGCGAGCGGGTTCAGGCCGGAGCCTTTGCCTTGCGCGAGCACAGTGCGGCCGGTGAGGCGCTGTCGTTTGCGGGCACGGCCGCCGGTGCCGCGGGTCTCGGATCGATCACTTTCAATCCGGCGACCATCACGCAGTTTTCGGGGTTTCAGGGCTCGTTCAACCTCACTGGCATTGCCCCTTACTCCGAACATACCAACCGGACCGGAACCGGTGCGGGCTACGGCGCCATTGGCGCGGGTTTTGGCGGGAGTTCCAAAAGTGGTGATATCGGCCTTGATGCGGTGGTTCCGGCTTCATTTCTGACCTACCAGTTGAACGAGACGGTGTGGTTGGGGATAAGTGTGACTGCGCCTTACGGGTTGGCTACCAAGATGGACGACAATTATGTCGGCCGCGCCTATGGCAGCACGACCAAGGTCAACTCGCTCGAGGTGGCCCCGATGCTGGGCTATCGCTGGAGCGAGATGGTGTCGTTTGGTGCGGGATTGCGCGTGATGCAATTCAAATCCAAATATGTGAGTGCCATTCCGGCTGCGTCGGCACCTTCGCAATGGGGGATCATTGGCCTGCAGGGTGACGGTGTCGGCGTTGGTTTTTCGGCCGGTTTCACCCTCTCGCCCTTCACAGGCACCGATATCGGGATTGGCTACCGTTCCGAGGTGCAGGAGAAGTTGAAGGGTGACTTCTTCGGGGCTCCGCTGGCTGCCGCCAACCAGCCGATCCGGATGTCGTTGACCTTGCCGCAAAGCCTCATGATCAGCCTGCGCCAGACGGTGTCGGACCGGTGGACGCTGATGGCCAGTTATGAATGGACGGATTGGAGCCGGCTCGGCTCGCCTGCTGTGACATTGCAGTCGAACGGACAACCGCATCCGCTCCAGCCCAATGTCCCGCTGAAATATAATGACAACTGGTTTGTCTCGATGGGGGCAGAATATGCCTATACACCGGAATGGACCCTGCGCGGCGGTGTTTCCTTTGAAAGCAGCCCCTTGAAGGCAACCACGCGCAATATCCGTTTGCCGGACAATAACCGGATTTGGACGTCTTTCGGCGCGGGGTATAAAATAACCGAAGCGATGACGCTCGATCTGGCCTATTTGCACGTGTTTCCCATGGCCACCAAGGTGACAATCGACGCCAGCAATTCCGTCTACAATCCGGTGTTGGCCGCTTCAGGCTTCGACACGCTGTCCACCAGGGTCAAAACCCGCATCGATATTGTGGCTCTGGGACTGACCTACCGCTTCGACCAGCCGGCAGGCAAGGCAGGCCTGCCGCAAAAGCGTTGAGCTTCCGGTTTCTGGGGTGAGAGGCGCCATCCACTCCAAGCCGTCATGGCCGGACTTGTTCCGGCCATTGACGTCTTGGGTTTCAATGGAGCAGCAAAGACATGCGGACCCGCTGCAGGGGCGGGCATGACACTGCTGGTGTCGGGGGTGGCCCATGCCGCCTGACGGCTATGAAATCCCTCAATCCGCGCCCTGATCAGGCCTTCATCATCACATAGGTGCCGGGTGCGTCGGCCAGCGGTTTGCGGCTGCCGCCGGGTTTGCGGGCTTTGACCTTGGCCGGAGCCTGCTTGGCGATCCATTGCATCCAGTAGGGCCACCAGGTGCCCGGATGCTCCTTGGCCTCGGCAATCCATTTGTCGAGCGAGCCGACGGGCTTGCCACCCGTCCAATACTGGTATTTCGGCTTGCTGACAGGGTTGACGACACCGGCAATATGGCCCGATCCCGCCAGCACATATTCCACCGGCCCGCCGAAAAAGCGCGAGCCCAGAAACACCGACTTGGCCGGCGCAATATGGTCCTCGCGGGCGGCCAGATTGAAAATCGGCACCTTGACCTTGCCCAGATCGAGTGTCTCGCCGGCAATTTCCATCTCGCCCTTCGAGAGACGGTTTTCGAGATAGCAGGAGCGCAGATAGAAGGAGTGGTTGGCCGCCGGCATGCGGGTGGAATCGGAATTCCAGAACAGCAGGTCGAACGGAAAGGGGTTCTGTCCCTTGAGATAGACATTGACCACATAGGGCCAGATCAGATCATTGGGGCGCAGCATGTTGAAGGCTGAGGCCATGCTCGAACCTTCGAGATAGCCGCGCTCGACCATCTTGTCCTCGATGGACCGGATCTGCTCCTCGTCGGCAAAGACTTTGAGATCGCCCGCATAGGTAAAATCGACCTGTGTGGTGAACAGGGTCGCACTGGCGATCCGCTTGTCGCCCACGGCCGCCATATAGGCAAGCGTGACGGACAGCAGCGTGCCACCCACGCAATAGCCGATGGCGGTAAACTCTTTCTCGCCGCAAATCTCCTCGATCTGGTCAAGCGCGGTCAGCACGCCTTCCTGCATGTAATCGGTAAAGCTCTTTTTGGCTTGCCGCTCGTCGGGATTGACCCACGAGATCACAAAAACCGTCAATCCTTGCGATACGGCCCAGTTGATGAAGCTCTTTTCCGGTGTCAGATCAAGGATATAGAACTTGTTGATCCAGGGCGGCACAATCAGCAAAGGGCGCTTGTAGACGGTCTCGGTGGTGGGGGTGTACTGGATCAGCTCGAACAGGTCGTTGCGGAACACGACCTTACCCGGCGTGGTGGCCAGATTGACCCCGACCTGGAATTTGGAACTGTCCGACTGGCGCAATTTCAGCGTGCCTTTGCCGGCCTCGATATCCTCGGCGAGCATTTTCATGCCGCGCACCAGATTTTCGCCATTGGAATTCATCGTCTCGCGGATCAATTCGGGGTTGGTAGCCACGAAATTGGTCGGAGCAAGGGCGGAGGCGACCTGCCGCAGGTAGAATTCGGCCTTGTGGCGGGTGTGGTCATCGACGCCTTCGGTATGGGCCACCACATCCTCGGCCCAGCGGGTGGTGATCAGATAGGCCTGCTTTATAAAATCGAACACCGGATTGCTCGACCATTCCGGATCCTTGAAGCGGCGGTCGGTCGGATCAGGGATGATGGAAGGCGGGGACTCTTCGCCATTCATGCGTTTGACGGTGCCCGCCCACAGATTCATGAAGTCGCGGGTCAGCGAGGTCTGCGCCAATACCAGACGTTGCGGGTCATTGACCAGCTGTTCGACCACCAGACCGAAGGTTTTGGCCATATCGCTGATTTCTTCGGGCGGCTGCGAGGGAGCGCGGCCTTCCTCGATCGGCTTCATCGATGCGGCTGTGGCGCGACCCATTTCTTCCATCAACATCGCGGTATTGGTGGTGAGCGCTTCAAGATCGGGCATGGCATGATCATGGGTCGCCTGACCGGCCTTGTCTTGCCGGGTTTCCGCCTTGGGCTTTTCAGCCTGCGCACCGGATCCGGTGTCCGGTTTGGTTTTTGGCTTTGATTTGGCCTTGGGGGCAGGAGATTCGGTGGCCATGACAGGTTTTGCTGTCCGCTTCGCCGCCGCTTTGACGGGAGCGACAGGGGCCTGGGCCGCTTTGGACTTGGGTTTTTCAGGTGCCGGTTTGGCAGTCGGTTTTTTGACGGAAACGGCAGGTTGAACAGGCTTTTTGGCCGGTTTTTCCGCATTTTTGGGACTTTTTGCCGCCTTTTTTGTCGTCGTCCGTGCCATTGCCATCCCCCTAATTCACAAACATACCCGTTGCATCATACCCTTTTCCCGGCAGTTTGTTCCGTCCATCCGATCTCAGCGCTTTTCGTCAGCGCATTTTCAGCATATTAACGCGTTAGTGCCGAAGATGGTGTAAAGATTTGCATCATCTGTCTGCAACCTTTGGAGGCCCCCTGATGCTGCGTCGCCCTGTGTGTAGAATTTTTGCCCTGGCCATTGTGACCACATCATTGGCCGCTTGCCAATCCACCAATGGCCCCAATGCGTCCGATGGCATGATGTTCCATTCTGTGGCCGAGAAGGTCGGTGTGGCCACTCCTGCGGTCGAGCCCAAGGATTTTGTCAAAGCGGCGCGCGGTCCCAAAGGCGATTATATGCCGGTCGGTATTACACCTGAAAACGGCAAGTTGAAGGTGCGCGACGAGGCCGGCGTTAAAAATCTGCGCAACGAGCTGGAATCCACCGCCCGCAAATCCGAAAAGGCCGGGGAAGCCGCCAAACAATAATCAGTTGCCGCCAAAACCAGCAGGCGGAGCCCGCTGGTAACAGTTCACTCACGACGTTGCCAGAGGATGGATGCCAGCAGGCATTCGATATGCTAATAGCGCACATCCCTATTTACCCCTTATGTCGGGGGCGTTTCGTCACTGGCATCGATTGAACACAAACGCCTACCAGAAAGCTCAGGATCATGGCCGATTTCCACCGCATCAAACGTCTTCCCCCCTATGTGTTTGAACAGGTCAATCGGATCAAGGCGGCGGCGCGCAACAATGGCGCGGACATCATCGATCTGGGGATGGGCAATCCGGATCTGCCGGCGCCGCGCCATGTCATCGAGAAGATGATTGAAACCGTCGGCAAGCCGCGCACCGACCGTTATTCGGCTTCCAAGGGTGTCGTGGGTCTGCGGCGCGCACAGGCAGCCTATTACGAGCGGCGTTTCGGCGTGACGCTCAATCCCGATACGCAGGTTGTTGCCACTCTTGGTTCCAAGGAAGGCTTTGCCAATATGGCGCAAGCCATTACCGCACCCGGTGACGTGGTGCTGGTGCCCAATCCGTCCTATCCCATCCATGCTTTCGGCTTCCTGATGGCGGGCGGGGTGATCCGCTCGGTGCCTGCGGAGCCGAATGAAGAGATGTTCCGTGCGCTCGAGCGCGCTGTGATGCATTCGATCCCCAAGCCGATTGCGCTCGTGACCTGTTATCCCGCCAATCCGACCGCCTATGTGGCCAGCCTCGATTTCTATCGTGATCTGGTGGCCTTCGCCAAAAAGCATGATCTGATCCTTCTTTCGGATCTGGCCTATGCCGAGGTCTATTTCGATGACAACAATCCGCCTCCCTCGGTTCTGCAGGTGCCCGGTGCGATGGATGTGACGGTGGAATTCACCTCGATGTCGAAAACCTTTTCGATGGCCGGCTGGCGCATGGGCTTTGCGGTGGGCAACGAAAAATTGCTGGCGGCTCTGTCGCGTGTCAAATCCTATCTCGATTACGGGGCCTATACACCGATCCAGGTGGCGGCCACCGCAGCGCTGAACGGACCCGAGGATTGCATCCGCGAGATGCGCGATGTCTACCGCAACCGCCGCGATGCGCTGGTGGAAAGCTTCAGCAAGGCCGGTTGGGAGTTTCCCGCACCCGAGGCCTCGATGTTTGCCTGGGTCCAGATTCCCGAGCCGTTCCGCGAGATGGGCAGCCTTGAATTCTCCAAATTGCTGGTTGAAAAGGCCGATGTGGCCGTCGCACCCGGCATCGGCTTCGGCGAGCATGGCGATGATTATGTCCGTATCGCGCTGGTTGAAAACGAGCAACGGATCCGGCAAGCCGCCCGCAATATCCGGCGTTTCTTCGATACGGCCGACAAGACCCTGCACAATGTGATGCCTCTGGCGGCCAAAAACTGAACCCAACTTTGGGGGTTTTGGCCGTTTCGACTGATGACTGTTTCCATTTCTTTTCTTTCGGATCACTGATGACACACAGATTGCGGATCGGGATTGCAGGGCTTGGCACTGTCGGGGCCTCGGTTTTCCAGTTGATTGAGCGCCAGAACAACCGGTTGGCTTTACGCACAGGCCGTCAACTCGTGGTGACAGCGGTGGCTGCCCGCGACAAGACGCGCGACCGCGGCATCGATGTTTCGGCACTGGCATGGTTCGACGATCCTGTCGCACTCGCCAAGTCCGACCAGATCGATGTGTTTGTCGAATTGATGGGGGGTGATGAAGGTCCGGCCCGACTGGCGGTTGAAGCCGCGATCCGTGCGGGTAAAACCGTCGTCACAGCCAACAAGGCTTTGCTGGCCAAGCACGGTATGGACCTCGCCCGACTAGCCCAACAGCACAAGACCACGCTTTATTTCGAGGCCGCGGTGGCGGGCGGGATACCAGTCATCAAGACCCTGCGCGAGGCCATGGCCGGCAACAGTATTTCGCGTATTTCCGGCATTTTGAACGGGACCTGCAATTACATCCTGTCGCGAATGGAACTGGAAGGGCTGACCTATCAGGCCTGTCTGAGTGACGCGCAACGTCTGGGCTATGCCGAGGCCGACCCGACCTTCGATGTCGGCGGTTTCGATACCGCGCACAAACTGGCTTTGCTGTCCTCTCTGGCTTTCGGCACCGAGATCGATGCCGATGCCATTTATGTCGAGGGCATTGATGCGATTGATCCGCTCGATCTGAAAATGGCCGAGGAATTGGGGTATCGCATCAAATTGCTGGGTGTTGCTGAACGGACCTCTACGGGGATCGAACAGCGCGTCCATCCCACAATGGTGGATCGGGCCTCGCCTTTGGCGCAGGTGATGGGCGTGACCAATGCGGTGACCCTCAGCGGCGATGCGGTCGGTGAACTGACGCTGGTCGGCGCTGGTGCAGGCGGAATGGCGACGGCTTCCTCGGTGCTGTCGGATCTGGCGGATGTGGCGCGCGGCGCGCGGGTGGAAACCTTTGCCCTGCCGGTTGATGCGCTCGATGCGGCCCCGCGGGCGCCCATGCAGCGCCATGAGGGCGGCTATTATGTGCGCCTGTCAGTACTCGACCGTCCGGGGGCTGTGGCCTCGATTGCCACGCGGATGGCCGAACGCAATATTTCACTTGAAAGCATTGTGCAGCGTAAACCAGCCGATCAAGGCAAGGGATCCGCTGCGGTTCCTGTGGTGCTGATTACCTATGCCACCTCGGAAGAAGGCATCCGCGCCGCGCTGGACGCTGTCTTTAGCGATGGGCATATTGCAGAAAAGCCGCAATTGATTCGTATCGAACGCAACTGAACAACGTCATAAAAAGGTGATCACAGTGTCCCACAGCAACGATATTACCGTTCATCCCCGCGAGGTTATCGAGCGCATCCTGTCGATGGAACTGGTCCGCGTGACCGAGCGTGCGGCGGTTTCGGCGGCGCGGTTGCGTGGCCATGGTGACGAAAAGGCCGCCGACCAGGCCGCGGTGGATGCGATGCGCCGCGAGTTGAACCGCTTGCAGATTGATGGCCGCATCGTGATCGGCGAAGGCGAACGCGACGAAGCTCCCATGCTGTTCATCGGTGAAAAGGTCGGCAACGGGCAGGGGCCCAAGGTCGATATTGCCGTTGATCCGCTGGAAGGCACCACCCTGTGCGCCAAAGACATGCCCGGTGCGATTGCCGTGATGGCGATGGCCCAGGCCGGCTCGCTGCTCTATGCGCCCGACGTGTATATGGACAAGATCGCTATTGGCCCGGGCTATCCCGAAGGGATCGTTGATCTCGACGCTTCGCCAGCCGACAATATCAACGCGCTGGCCAAGGCCAAAGGCGTGAAGCCGAGCGAGATTGCCGCCCTGATCATGGATCGTCCGCGCCATGCCGATCTGATCGAAGCCGTACGCAAAACCGGTGCATCCATCCGCCTGATTACCGATGGTGACGTTGCGGGCGTGATTTTCACGGCGATGCAGCACGAAACCGGCATCGACATCTATCTCGGAATCGGCGGTGCGCCCGAAGGCGTGTTGGCAGCTGCCGCTTTGCGGTGTGTCGGTGGCCAGATGCAGGGTCGGTTGATTCTCGATACACCTGAAAAAGTGGAGCGGGCCCGCACCATGGGAATCACCGATCCGCACAAAAAGTACCAGATGAACGAACTGGCCTCGGGCGACGTGATCGTGTCCGCCACAGGGGTGACAGACGGGGCCTTGCTGAATGGCGTGCGTTTTAACAAGGACATGATCGAGACCGAAACCCTTGTCTACCGCTCGATTACCGGCACTGTCCGCAAAATCAAGGGCGAACACCGCCAATTCGAGAAATTCAAGCTCGACTGAGCACAACCTGGAATTGCTGACCCCGTGTTGCTTTTGTGCAACATGGGGTTATCTTATTGTTTTTATTCGTTTTTATACCTATATTGCCTCATAATTAGGCTTTTAATGCTCGTTATTTCGCCTTGATCTTGACACCCGACTGTCGCAAACCTTGCTTCATAAGGTTCCTTGTTCGGAGCCGTACGGAACTTAAAGGAGCTTTCCATGTCCAAGTCACTCGTCCTCGCCGGTGTTATCACCGCTCTGGTTACCGGTTCGGCCGTTGCCTCCGATTTGCCTAACAAGAAAAAGGCTCCTCCTGCACCAGTTGTGGAAGTGTCTCCGTTTGATTTCGCTTTCGGCGCAAGCGTGAAAAGCAACTATCTGTCGCGCGGCATTTCGAATTCGGCCATGAAGCCTGCTGCGGCCGGCTACTTTGAAGGTCGTTACAACGACATCTTCTACGCCAACGTCGCTTACAACACGGTTGACCTGCCAACCAAGCCAGCCGGCGAAGTTGATCTGGCCATCGGCGCCCGCCCGGTGTTCGGCAAGCTGACAGTTGATGTCGGCGCAGTGTATTACGTTTATCCAGGTGCAGGTGGCCTGAATACCTACGGTACAACCACTGTTACCCCAGGGGTTCCCAACTATTTCGAAGGCTACCTGAAGCCAACCTATGCCGTGACCGACAAGATCACTCTGGGCGCCAACCTCTATGCCAGCCCGAACTGGGGCAACACCGGTGCAACCGATGTTTACACCTCGGCGACTTTCAAAGTGTCCTTGCCATATGATTTCGCTGTGTCGGGTGAATTCGGCCGCCAGTTCCTTGGGACCTCCAAGGCCTATATCGGTGGAGTAAACGGCGCTGTCAAATACCCTGATTACAACACCTGGAATGCAGGCATCACCTATACCTACAAGCAGGCATCGCTGGATCTGCGTTATTCCGGCACCGACCTGTCGAAGACCGAATGTGGCACGATCACATCCGATCCTAAGGGTCTGACCAGCGGTTCGGGCCGTTCTAAGTGGTGCGGTAACACCTTCCTCGCGACCCTCGCTGTCGATTTCGTCTATAGCGAGCTGAAGAAATAAGCCCTACGCAGCGTCGCTGGTTTCAATGAAACCGGCGATCGCCTGCAGGGTCGGTTGATCGCGCAACAAAGGCGCATGACCCTGACCGGGCACGACATGGATGGCGCAGCGGCTATGGCCCTGCGCCATTTTTTGTGCCGTCTCGTCCGTGAACAGATCGGACAATTCACCCCGGATAATCAGGCAGGGTTTGGTCGCCAAAGCGTTCCAGAGTGGCCACAAATCGGGGGCAGGGACTGCGGGATCATAATCTTTCAGGGTGCTGCTGAGGGCGGGATCATAGGACAGTGACAATCCCCCTTCGCCTTCGCTCCAAGTGCCGCGAGCAAACACGTCCCAATCCTCGGCCGACAGAGCCGGAAAGAACGGACCATGACTGCGTGACAACGCCGCCGTCGCCACCGAGAAATCAGGCAACAGGACCGATTTGCCGACATAGGATTTGATCCGCAGCAAACCAGCCGTTTCAATCACAGGACCGATATCATTGAGCACGGAGGCCACGATCAGATCGGGGCGCATCGCGGCCAGCACCATCGTCAGCAATCCACCGCGCGAGGTGCCGACAAAAATGGCGCGTTTGATCGCCAGAATGTCGAGCATGTGGATGAGGTCGCCGACCTCTACGGGGATGGAATAATCCTCGGGCTTTTTCGCCCATTCCGAACCGCCGCGTCCGCGTGATTCCAGCACCAGTACACGGCGTGAGATGTCACGGGTCAGATAACGCGACAAATCGTCAAAATCCGCCGCATTGCGTGTGAGACCGGGCAGACAGACAATTGGTATCAAAGGGCTTTTGGCATCGCCATATTCACGCACATGCAAGCGCACTCCGTCTTGGGTCATGCCATAGAGATCACGCCAATCAGGAGAAGCAGTCATGCCGATGGTCCTTCCGCATTGTGTTCAGCGCGCACCGCGCCGGATATCCTGTTCGATCAGCAAAGCCTGTCGGCTGCCGAGTTTGGAGCGATAGACCTGCAGGTTTTCAAGCACGCGCTGGACATAGTTGCGTGTCTCGGAGAAGGGAATCCTCTCGACCCAATCAATCGGATCCACATTGGAATCACGAGGGTCACCAAAGGCTTCTATCCATTTCTTCGCGTTACCAGGGCCGGCATTATAGGAGGCAATCGCCAGAATGTAGGAGCCGTTCCAGTTCTCGACCAGGCGGGAGAGATGGTTGGCGCCAAGCGTCACATTGTATTGCGGATCGGTCAAACGTCCGGCATCGAAATCCACACCGACCTTGCCGGCCTCGATCTTGGCGGTGGCGGGCATCAACTGCATCAGGCCCTTGGCCCCCGAGGTCGAGGTGGCCGAAGGATCAAAGGCACTTTCCTGCCGGGTAATGGCATAGACAAAGGCCTGTTCGATCGGTGACGCATCCAGAGCCTTTTGCGGAATACCGAAGACCGGGAAAGCATGCTGGCCGAGCACCAGACTGCGTTGGGTGGCGATTTTGGAAATCGTCAAAGTCGCATTGGCATCGCCATAGGCAGTGGTCAGATCGGCCAGGGCATCAAGGGCCGAGGCATCGGGCAGGCTATAGGCGAGATCATTGATGAGGGCGACCGCCAAAGCCCGCTCATCGGCGGAATAGAGGGCAGCAACGCCCTGCACCCCCAGATTGCGGGCGATGGCCTGCACCGAGCCTTGCGGGCCGGGCGGCACAGTCACATCCGATTGCCCAAGTTTGGCGCGGGCCAACTGCCCGTAATAGGTGGTGGCATGCTGGGCGGCACGTTGATAATGACCGCTTGCCTGCTTGCCCTGTGCCTCGGCGGCACGGCCCTGCCAATAGGCGGCTCGGGAAATCGAAATCGGAGTTTTGGCGACATTGGCCGCCTGATCGAAATGGTGGCTGGCTCTGTCGGCTTGATTCAGAGCGCGCAATGCAATCCAACCGGCGGTAAATTCGGCTTCTACCTTGTCCGGTATCGTGGTGGCGGCGTGGCCCGCGGCAACCTTATAGGCCAAAGCGGCCTGATTGGTATCGGTCAGTTTACGCGCGATCAGCCGGCGTTCGACCCACCATGGCGTGCCGTTCTGCTGCTCGCTGGCATGGTTGATCTGCCCCAGAATGGCGGCCGCTTCGCTGTAACGCTCGGCGCGGCGCAATTGTTTGATCCGCAGGAACTGGGTTGTTGGCTCGTTCTGGACTTTTTGCGGGATGGCCGAAACCAGCTTTTCGGCATTGCCGTTTTTATCGAAAACCGCTGCGGCGGCGCGTGCAATGGCGGTTTCTTCAGGCCCCAACCGCTGGGCCGCGCGCAGGGCGACATCGGCATCTTCGCTGAAAATGGCGCGCTCGAACCGGCGGAGGTGGTCGGCGCGTTTGAGGTGCTGGCCATATACGGCCAAAATCTTGGTTTCGAGGTCCTGATTGAACCCGTCAGACACCCATTTGTTGCGCACCAATTCGATGGCGGCCGCCGATTTGCCTTCGGCCATCATCGCATCGGCCAGCATCAGCACGCCGCCCGGTGTGGCGGGATTGTTGCGGGCAAAGAACGAGCGCACGACACTGGCGGGTTGTTTTTCGGCAACAATCGCTTCTTCGGCGCGCCGGCGCATCAGCGATTGGGTCGGCCATTCGGGATAGGCGGCCAGAAAATGGCTGATGCGGGTATAGCCGAGCGTGGAGGCTTGCGAGCGGATCGCCACCCATTCGGCCACGATGCCAGGCACCGATTGCCCCAATTCGGTGCTGATCGCGTCGCCCTGCGCGATGTCCCCCGCTTTATAGGCGGCGATCGAGCGTTTGAGGGCTTTGATCTCTTGCGAGGAAAACTGGCCCAAAGCCTGCGGCAGGCTGGCCGGGGTCAATGACGCGCTTTTGGTCGGTTGGGTAAAGGCAAACAGGCTATCGAGCCCGCCGGCCTGCAAAGCCACCGGCGAGACGGAGAGGCTCAATACAAAGAACAGCCGCAAGGGGGAACGTGAAAGCATGTGACCTGTGATTCCATCTGCTACGTAGACTGATATAATGCTTCTGCATGGTTTAAAAATTACTAATCTGCGGCTAAAACATGGTTCATCAAGCTACTATCTGCCGGTCAGGCTGCATCTTGTGCTTTCATGAATGCCGTCAAGCCTGTATGACAGACACAGAAAGATCATAGTGCTGCGCACAGCATCAAGCGGGAGAGGGTTATGACAGTGAAGTTCAGCGGTTCGTATACGGCTTTGGTAACGCCTTTCCGCAATGGCGAGGTGGATGAGCCGGCGTTCCGCAAACTGGTTGACTGGCAGATCACAGAAGGGTCGCACGGGCTGGTTCCTGTCGGCACCACCGGTGAAAGCCCGACCCTGAGCCATGACGAGCACAAGCGCGTGGTCGAGGCCTGCATCCAGGAAGCCAAGGGCCGCGTGCCGGTGATCGCCGGTGCGGGCTCCAACAACACCATCGAGGCAGTGGATTTCGCCCGCCATGCCGAAAAGGCCGGAGCCGACGCCGTGCTGGTTGTGACACCCTATTACAACAAGCCCGGTCAGGAAGGCCTGTACCAGCATTTCAAGGCGATCAACGATGCAATCGGTATCCCGATCATCATCTACAACATCCCCCCACGCTCGGTGATCGACATGTCGGTCGATACTATGAAGCGCTTGTACGAGTTGAAGAATATAGCCGGCGTCAAGGATGCCACCGCCAATCTGGCGCGTGTGTCGTTGCAGCGCGAAGCCATGGGGCCGGATTTCATCCAGCTGTCGGGCGAGGATGCGACCGCTCTCGGCTTTATGGCACATGGCGGCCATGGATGCATTTCGGTCAGTTCGAATGTCGCGCCGCGCCTGTGTGCCGAATTCCAGACGGCCTGCCTGAACGGCGATTATGCCACGGCCCTGAAAATCCAGGACCGGCTGATGCCGCTTCATACCGCTTTGTTCATCGAGACCAATCCATCGGGACCGAAATTCGCCCTGTCGCAGCTTGGCATGATCACCGAGGATGTCCGTCTGCCGATGGTGCCTCTGACCGCGCCGACCCGCGCCAAAATCCATCAGGCGATGGTGCATGCCGCACTCGTCAACTGATTGAACGGAACCGCATCACGGATGGCCAAGCAGGAAAACCCCAATTTCAAGATCGTGGCTGACAACCGCAAAGCGCGGTTTCACTACACGATCGGGGATACGTTCGAGGCGGGCATCGCGCTGACCGGCACCGAGGTGAAGTCGCTGCGCAGTGGCAAGGCGACCATCGGGGAGAGTTATGCCGGCGAGCACAAAGGCGAGATCTTTCTGATCAACTGCAACATCCCCGAATATCTGCAGGCCAACCGTTTCAACCACGAGCCCAAACGTCCGCGCAAATTGTTGCTGCACAAGCGGCAGGTCAACCGGTTGATCGGTGCTGTGCAGCGCGAGGGCATGACCCTTGTGCCGCTCAAACTCTATTTCAATGAAAAAGGCCGTGCCAAGCTTGAACTGGCACTGGCCAAGGGCAAGCAGTTGCACGACAAGCGAGAGACCGAGAAGAAACGCGATTGGGGCCGCGACAAGGCCCGCGTGATGCGCGGCGATAAATTCTGATCCTTATTCCGGATCAATGATGGTTCGTGTTGCCGACTTTGTGCAGGCGGCTCTTCAATTCATCCAGAGCGCCCTGGATCGGGGTGAACACGAAACTGACCTTGTGCTGGCCGGGAGGCACAGCGACCGCACGGAAAATCACATTGGCGCGCATGATCGGCTGTTCTTGCCCGTCGACCGTGGCCCGCCACCATGGATGCCAGACATCGTTCAGCACCAGTACGCCGCCTGACGGGGCGTTGACATCGACCTCGACTTTCTGGCTGTCGCAATCTTTCAGGCTGGCATTGCCGAGGCCGCCGGCGTGCACGGTTGCTGCGTCTTCGGGGGACAGCACGACCTCGGCCTGCGGGTCGAAATGCTCCGGCCATTCACCTGTTTCGAGAATGGCGTCCTGATCGCCCGCAATGATTTTCGGCACCAGCATTACCCGCGGTAGAGCGCGCGGATTTTCATAGATATAGGCGTCTTTGGTCAGTTCCAGCAGCGGAAAATCCGCCAGATCCGCATTGGGGTCCAATTCGGCCATCGGCGCGGCGCTGACAATCAATCGCACGCCGAGCATATCGGTCAGCAAGGAATGATAGGAAGGCTGCAATTTAGTGTAGTTTTTCTGCGAGACCAGTGCCGTGTGGTCCCCCGCACCGGTGGCGGCGACATAATTGGCCAGCCGCAACGGATTATAGCCCAAAGCATTGTCGAGCTTTTGCACCATCGTGGCATTGGGCCAATGGAAATTGACGCCGATGACCTCGATCCGGTCGCGCCGGTCGGGTCCGGTATCCTCTTTCAAAAAGGCTTTGATCGCCTCCAGGGTACGGTCCCGAGATCCGACCCTCAGCACATCGAAATTGGACGGTGGCAGGGCGGTCGATTCATTGGGGCCATTATTGACCCTGACATCCGCCACCTGCAAAGCAAACAGCGCCACGGCCAGCCCCGCGCTGATCACCGGCCCAAATGCGCGTTGCGACAGCACCAGCAGGATCACAGCCACCATGCAAAAGCCGGCTGCCAGCAGGATCGGCATTTCGGCCGTGTAGGATTGGTGTTTGAACAGCGCGAGCCCGATGGCCAGCGTGAACCAGGCGACAATAGCCAACAAAGACAGCCGCCATGCCAGCGGATTGGGGGCGGGCAGGGTATGGTCGAGCGCCCGCGAGAGGCAGTAACCACCCAGCATCGCTCCGAAAGCCCCGATATAGTAGGTGGCATCGGCCGGACGCCGGAACAGATCTGTACCGGGGAGATGGTAGAACGCATCAAACAGCGGGGTATAGCGGCCCAAGGCATAGAGAATGGCCAATACGAACCCGCCAAGCAGCGTCCAGGACTGTCGGTGTTTGAACGCCTGGCGGCCAAAGCCGATCATGATGATCGCCAGCATCGGCACACTGCCCATGAACAGGGCACTCATATTGCGCGCGATAAACAAATCGAGCGCCCCCCACGCCGGACTGGGGGGGCCCCAATGCATCACCAGTGGTCCATCCACCCCGTAAAGATTGGGGATGAGCAGCGTCAGCAGAGCCCCCGGATGCATCGACCCGCGTCCTGCATCCTCGTAATCGATGATCGGGCGGTTTGAGCTTTCGGCCATCAGCCATGTCATCAACAACGGAAAGCTGACAATGACCGTTCCCACCAAGGCGCCCATGGCCAGAGGACCCAGCGACCGTTTGAAGGCGGCTTTGGGATCATCCGAGTTGAAATAGTGCACCAGCACGGTCAGGGTCAGAAAATACAGGCCCAGCAGAGCAATCTGGTCGCGACCCAGCACCATCATCGCGGCGACAAAGCCGGCGGCGGCACCCGAACGCAGGCTGTTATGCAGCAAAGCGCGGTTGAGTATCCAGAAGCTGATGACGAACCATGAAATACTGAGGATCTGCCCGGTATGCTGGATGCGCCAGGCCGCCGAGCCGCCATGCGAGAAGGCCACAGCGGCAACCAGTGCGCCGCCCCAATGCCAGTTGAAATCCCGGAACAGCATGACGATCGACAGTCCGCCAAGCCCCAACAGGCCGAGCACAATCGCATCCGCCGTGACAAAGCTCGGATTGTGATCGAACAGGGCAACCAGAAGATGCGGAAGCGAGAAGATCAGCGATTGCGGATCGGCAATCTGCGGCATGCCGGCAAAGGTGTAGGAGTTCCACAACGGCCACTGGTGATTGCCGATGGCTTGCGCCAGAAAGGACAGCTGCGGATAGAAATGCGCTTTGGCGTCCCACGGGATCGTGAATTTTCCGGACAGGAAAGGCCAGGATAGAATGAGCCATGCACCAAAATAGAGGGCGAGCGTCAAGGCAAGCGGAAAGCTTTGTTTGCGACCCTCGGACTCCACGCCACTTCCGCCCTTATACTAGTCCTGACTGTTCAATCGCGTATTCATAGCATCAACATCGATCAGATGTCCCGCACGATCACGCTTCGAGGTCAGATAATGAACATTTTCTGCTGTCGGACGGCCGATCACCCGCTCATGGGCCACCACTTGCAGGCCGGCACGGATAATGGCGGCAATTTTTTCAGGGTTGTTGGTCAGCAATTTCACCTGCTGGACCCCCAATTGGGCCAGCATGGCCGCAGCAAAGTCGAAACGACGCTGGTCAAGATCGAAGCCCAGCACCTCGTCGGCCTCATAGGTGTCATAGCCACTGGCTTGCAGGGAATAGGCGCGGATCTTGTTGGATAATCCGTTGCCACGGCCCTCCTGATCCAGATAGAGCAATACGCCACCGCCGTTTTCGGCCATAAAACGCACAGTGCCGCGCAACTGGTCGCCACAATCACATTTGAGCGAACCGAACAGATCGCCCGTCAGGCAGGCCGAATGCAGGCGGACCGGAACCGCAGCGTTGAAATCGGGCTTGCCGATCACAATCGCCACCTGATCGCGCAGGCCTTCCCCGCCGCGAAACACCACAAATTCGGTCATTGCCCCTTCAAGCGGCACGGGAGCCCGGCTGATCAGGGAGATGTCGGTGGCCTGGTTGCGCCGATACTGGCTGATGGCGTCCTGCGAGGCTTCCAGCAAATCGGGGATGATATGAGGGGACGAAGCCAGCGGAATGACCAGCATGGCGGGCAAAATCAGCGCGAGGGCGGACAGATCGAGCGCGGCGCGTTCGATGGCTGTCACGGCCATAACCGGCGCATCAATGCGTGCATCCAGCCGGACGGACAGCATCTCGATCCGGTTCAGATCGATTTTGGGCAAAGCGACACGACCCGATGCCTCGCGCTCAAGTCCCAAACGGCGCAAACGTGCGGCAGGCAACAGCAGGGAGGCTTGCCCTTCGGCGAGCAGATCGAGACGCTTGGCCAGTTCCTCGCCAAGAATTTCGATGCTGGCGGCCAGCATCAGCTGATTTTTATCGCGGATCAATACAGGGCGGCCCGAACGGACCTCTGAAATCAGCCGTTCAACGGCCACCATATCGGCATTGCTGGGCAGGCGGGTCGTGGGATGATGGGTCACTGTCAATCTCGGGGTTCACGTTGAACTAAAAGAACAATCGGCATCTGTCTGTTACGCCCGCAACACTTGTCTTATGCCATAGAATGGGGGCAGGTGGCCAGTGATCCGAAAGGATCGGTCACATCAGCGCAATAGATAGTGTGATTACGACTTGATCGGTCTTCTGGATCAGACCATCTTTATCCCTCCTGCCTAGCGGGTAAAAATGACAACAACGTGTCCGAAAGGCGGTTTCTCATGCGTAGCCATTATTCGGCCCTGCAAAAATCACTGCACTGGCTTCATGCCTTTCTGATCCTCAGCCTGATCCCGTTGGGGCTGATCATGACGCGGATGGGTGAGGGGGCGCTAACCAACCTGTTCTACGACGGTCACAAATCGCTGGGCATCCTGGCTTTTGGTGTGGCCGTCGTGCGGTTGGCTGTCAGGGCTGTTCAGGGGGCGCCGCCTTACGAGCAGGAACTCCATCCGGTTGTGCAGGTGCTGGCCAAAATGGGGCATGGCGCCTTGTACGGGCTCGTGGTGTTGACCCCGCTTGCCGGTTACGCGGCGACATCGATCTGCTGCAAGCCCGTCACGCTGTTCGGCCTGTTTCCGGTTCCGTGGGAGGTGACGGGCTCCGAAAGCCTGATGAAATTGCTGTTCCTCTGGCATGAAACAGCGGCCATCGTGCTCGCCGTTCTGGTGGGCGGACATATCGGCATGGCGCTCTATCACCGTTTCAGGGCAAAAGATGGCGTGTTCGAACGGATGTTCTAGCCCGCTAGAGGCCTTGCAAAGAGGTCCAGATGGCCGATGACCGCATGGCGGCGGTAATGCAAGGCGTCCGTCCAGTTATGAATGGCGTCAGACGGGGCAAAATGCGCCGCCGCCTCGCCGATGCCCTGACCCAAAGCCAGCATCAGTTCGGGATGATCCTGCGCATTGAGGTGCCAGGGGCTTGGCGCGGTTGTGACCTCGTAACCGCCTTGCGAGAAGGCCTGTTGCAGGCAGGTTGTCGCCCTGGGGCCTGCCGCGGGACCGAAGCTTTTGTCCAGTCCCTGATGGCGGTGGAAGGCGGCCAGAACTGTCCGGTCCTCGGGATAGGGCGGGTGCCATTGTTCCTCGCCGTCATAGGTCAGCACCGTATAGAAAGCGGTCGAATGCTGCACCAATTGCTGCGCAAAATTCGCAATCCATTGCTCGGAAACGAGATCAAAAAATGCTGCAGCAGTAATGAGTTGTGGTATTTTATTAAACAGAATAGGGAGGTCCTTGTCTATATACGTCTGTGAAAAGTCGACGGTGATCTGCTGTTCGCCCCAATAGAGCACGAGGCCGTTATGCACCACCTCCGCATAATCGGCCCAGGCGCGCAGTTGGGCCTTGGCATGGGCCAGCAGACCGGCATCGAGATCAATCAGGTGCCAATGCTGCTTGAGCCCGAGCAGGGGCGCGAGAGCCCGCAGGTTGGAGCCCGTGCCACAACCCAGATCGAGGATCAGCGGGCACTCATGGGACGCCAGATGGCTGGCGACTTGAAAGCCGAGTTCCTCGTTGCGGGCGGCGTGATCCGCCTCTTCGCGCAAGGCGAGCCAATCAGCACTAAATCCGGTCATTCGCTTCATCCAGTCTGGGGCAGCTCATCGTGTGATCCCTTGAGTAATATGTGCAATCAGCGCGGCCGTATCGCGCCATTGCGGTAGTGTGCGGGCGGTATCACGGGCCGCCTGTCTTGCCGTGCGGACCCGTTCTGGCGTCTCGAGCCATGCCGCAATCTGGCTTGTCCAGCCCTGCCGGTCCAACACGCCAAGTCGCATAACGGCGGGCGCAGGCAGGCCCTCGGCTGCAGGCACCTGATCCGAGCACAGTACGGCAAGGCCATGGGCCAGGGCCTCGGTCAGCACCATCCCGTAGCCTTCATAGCGCGAGGGAAACAGCAAGGCATCATGGCTGGTCCACAGGTTTGCCAGTTCCTCGTCCCCGAGGGCCCCGCACAGTGTAACGGACCGAGCCAGTCCAGCCTGTTCGATTTGCTGGAGCAAATCCCGGGTGGTGTCCGCATCGTCGAGCCGACCGGCAATGTTCAGATGCCAGGCCTGTCCTTTTAATGGCGCCAGAGCTTCCACCAGCAGATCATAGCCTTTGCGCGGGCTGACAGAGCCCACACACAGCAGCCTGAGCTGCCGCGACGGCTCTTTCTCCGGCAAGACGGGTGCAATCACGCCCGGCACGGCCACATGGACCCTTGAGATTTCGAGCCCGAACAGATCGCACAACCGTGCAGCTGTCTGCGGGCTGGTGACAATCACGGCCGCGGTCGATGCGAGGGCCAGCTTTTCCGAGTGCAGCAAGGCTGTTGCTGTTGCCGGATCAAGCCCGGTCTCGTCGCTCAGCGCGTGATGGACCAGCGCGATGACAGGACGATTGAAGGCGGCCAATTCGACAGGCCCGAAGGCCCCGAAGGCCAGTCCGTCAACCAGCCAGAGATCGACCGCGGTGTTGCGGATGAGGGCGGCTGTGGCGTGCCGGGTGGCGGGATCGGGGGCAGGGTAGCGGGGAGACAGAGGAACATGGACCACCTTGATGCCGAATTCCCCAAGCCCTTCCATCACCATCCGGTCATAGCGATAGCCTCCCGTCGGCGTCATGATATCGCCGGGAATGGCAAAGCCGATGGTGATGGGCTGGGCTGCTGACATCGTGGTCAGATCAACAGGTCTTTGTTCCGCAGTGTCTTCAATGGACCTGACCTTCACACCAGGCGCGCGCGACATGCGATTCGTGCAGGCTGACGCGGATCTTGCAGATGCCTTCGCCACCCGGCCCCAAGCGTCCTTCACGCGCCGCCAGCGCCATTTCCTTGAAAATATGGTGCGCCAGAAATTCGGTGGTGGTCTGCTGGCCCTTGAAGGCCTCGACCTCGTCGAGATTGCGGTAGTTGATCGGGGCAATCACCGCTTTCAGGGCCTCGTGAGCCCGGCCGATATCGACCACGACATTGTATTCGTTCAGCGTCTCGCGGAAAAACGCGACATCGATCACGAAAGTGGCTCCGTGCATGTTCTGGGCGGGGCCGAAAAAATCGCCCTTGAACGAGTGGGCAATCATGATGTGGTCACGAACTTCAAGGGCAAACATGGCAATTCCTTTTCGGGGTCAGTAGGTCAGAACCGTAGCAATCACGGCATCGGATGTCAGCAAGTCCGGTAATTGTGCGGGGGCCTCCGCAAAGGCGATGGAGTGGGTGATCAGCGCATCCAGACGCGCATCATCGAGCAGATCGATCGCTTTGGCCATGCGTCTTTGATAGGTCCAGCGGGCAGCGCGGTCGGCGGGAATACGCCCCACTTGTGCGCTGATCAGTTGCAATCGGCGCGCATGGAAGCTTTCCCCGAGCGCGAGTGAGACTGGCTTTTGCCCATACCAGCTCATCTCGACGATTTTGGCCTCGTCGGCGGCCAGTTCGAGCGCGAGAGACAAGCCGGCCGGATTGGCAGAGGTATGGAACACCAGATCGGCCGAGCCCGCGAGGGTTTCGGCCTGTTCGGGGGTCAGCCAGCCTGCTCCGAAGGAACGGGCCAGCGCGCTGCGGTCGAGCGGATCAACCAGAACCACTTCGGCACCGGGCAGGCGACAGACCAGAAAACTCACCAAAAGACCAACGAGACCGCCGCCGATCACCACAATCCGGTCTCCGGCACTCGCTCCGCTGTCCCACAGGGCATTCAGCGCGGTTTCCATATTGGCCGCCAGCGTGCCGCGCTTGGCAGGCAGCGCGGGCGGCAAAGGGGCCAGCATCGACAGGGGCGCGACAAAGCGGTCCTGATGCGGGTGCAGGCAGAACACTGTCTGCCCGATCATGGGGGCCGGCCCTTCTTCGACCACGCCGCAACTGGCATAGCCATAGAGCACGGGGAAGGGAAAATCGCCCTGCTGCAAGGGGGCGCGCATCCGCTGGTATTCGCTTGGCGGGATCTGACCGGTCAACACCAGACGCTCGGTGCCACGGCTGACACCGCTGAAAACGGTGCGGATCAGGGCCTGATCGGGACCGGGGGCCGGCAGATCCATCTTTTCCAACGCGTAGTGGCGAGCCGACTTGACCCACAATCCTGTTGCGGTTTTATGCGTGCTGCCCCTAAGTGAAGCTTGGGGTTCTTTCGTCAATGGAACATGTCCGATCATGATCAAAGCGTTGCAGTCTTCACCTGATATGCTGCCAACAGGGTTACAATCCAGAGGCGACATCCTGCGCCGCCGTCTGGTGGTGGTTCTGTTGAACCTGAGCACTATGGCAGGATTCGGTGTCTGGCTGGTTCAAATTTTGAGCCCCGTCGATTATGGCGTCTCCAGCTGGTCCTGGGTGGACAGCGCGATTGTCTGCGCCTTCATGCTGGCGGTGCCGTGGACGGTCCTGGGTTTCTGGAATGCGATGATCGGCCTCTGGCTGCTGCACGGCACGGCAGACGGCCTGCGCAAGGTCGCGCCCTATCTGGAGACCGGCGATAAGGGCAAACCGCTGCGCCTGCCGACCGCCATTCTGATGACGCTGCGCAACGAGGACCCCGCCCGCGCCTTTGCCCGTTTGCATGTGATCAAGGAAAGTCTCGATGCGACCGGCGAGGGGGCCAGTTTCTCGTTTTTCGTGCTGAGCGACAGCGACCAGCCTGCCATTATCGCGCGCGAGGAAGCGCTGTTTGCGGCATGGAAGGGCATGGCAGAACGGCCCGACAGCCTGATCTATCGTCGTCGCATTAAAAACAACGGCTACAAGGCTGGAAATGTTGCCGATTTCTGTGACCGCTGGGGCAATGACTATGCCTTTTTGCTGCCTCTCGATGCCGATAGCCTGATGGATGGCGAGACCATCTGCCGGATGATCCGCATCATGCAGGACACGCCGAAACTGGGTATCCTGCAAAGTCTGGTGGTGGGCGCGCCCAGTGACAGCGCCTTTGCCCGCATCTTCCAGTTCGGCATGCGCCACGGCATGCGGTCCTACACGATGGGGCAGGCATGGTGGGCGGCGGATTGCGGCCCCTTCTGGGGACATAATGCGGTGTTGCGCACCGCGCCCTTTATGGAATATTGCGGCTTGCCGGTTTTGAGCGGCAAACCGCCTTTCGGCGGACCCATCCTGTCGCATGACCAGGTCGAAGCGGTGCTGATGCGCAAGGCCGGTTTTGAAGTGCGTGTGCTGCCGGTCGAGGTCGGCTCTTACGAGGACAACCCGCCGACCGTGCTGGAATTCACCCGCCGCGATTTGCGCTGGTGTCAGGGCAATCTGCAATATCTGCGCTTGCTGACCTGGCCCGGCCTGTATCCGACCAGCCGGTTCCAGCTGGTCTGGGCGATTTTGATGTTTATCGGTCTGCCCGGCTTTGTCGCCACCATCGGCTTGATTGCCCATAAAGCCCAGCAATTCGACACCGATCTGGCCTTCAACAGTGCCGGAGCCTGGGGATTCTACATCGTCTTCCTGCTCGCCAGTCTGGCTCCCAAATGGGCGGGCCTGATCGACATTGCCTTGCAGCCCAGAGAGCTCAAACGCTATGGCGGGGCCAGGCCGTTCTGGCTGGGCGGTTTGGGTGAAGCCCTGTTCGGCTTTCTGCTCGGCGGCATCACGACTGTCGGCACCAGCCTGTTCATGCTCGGGCTGTTGTTCGGCCGCTCGGTGATCTGGAGCGGGCAGCTGCGCGATGCCCATCACCTGTCATGGAAAACCGCCATCCTCGGACTGTGGCCGCAAACGCTGTTCGGCTTGGTGGTGACGGGAGTGCTGGCAACCAGCAATATCACCTTGTTGCTGGCTTCGCTGCCTTTGACCGCCGGCTATCTGCTGGCCATTCCTTTTGCTGTTGTGACCGCCCGTCCGTCCTTCGGGCTGTGGCTGAAACAACGGGGGTTGTTTGCCATTCCCGAGGAGCGCGACCGGCCCGATATCCTGCGCGACCTCGACGGGTTGCTGAACAGACGGCGTTGAGCGGATGGCCCACAAAAGGGGCTTATGTTTTATCTGAAAACCACTATAAATAATGCGACTGAACGCTGATTGTGATGAGGGATGCGATGACCAGATTTCGGGCGAGGCTTGCGGGTTTGTGTGTTGCGGGGGCGGTCACGGTTCTGTCCTGCGCCGCGTTTGCTGCCGACCAGAGCAAGGAATTGTCCGTCGAGGTCAAGAACAAGAGCGAGCGCGAAATCTGTGCCGAGAAGGACAATGTCGCCCTTGAACTCTCGTCAAACGATGTCAAGCACATGACCGTGCAGGCCGTGCATCCCTCCTATATCGGCATGATCGTCGCCGATCGCTATGCGCCCGATTTCACCAGCTGCGACATGAACACCGATCCGGTCTTTGCAACCGATGCCAAGCGCGTGACGTTTTTCGAAACACCGGAAATGTGGATGACGGGCTATGCCTATCCCTCGTTCTGGCGTCCGGGTACGGTGCCGGTCAAAGTCGGCAATCGGGTCGAAACAGGCCTGCATTTCGTCCAGTTCTGGATCAGGCACAAGGAGCGTGCCGAGGAAGTGCTGGTGTTCTATCCGCCTGACGGCTACTGGCGGGCACGGCCACTGCCGCCAGCGCATCTGAACTGGTCGGCCTATGGCTCGTCCTTCCTGATCGGGCCGGTGGAAACCCAGATCCGTCCGATTGTCGATCTGAAAGAGATCAGCTTCGATCCGGATAAAAAGGTCTTTACGCTGTCCTTCAAGCGCGGCGGTTCAGCCACCATCGCCATCAAGATCATCGATCAGGACCGCATCGTGCTGGATGTCGATTACAAGGATATTCCCAAAAACTATCCGCTGGCCGCCTTGCGCTCGATGTATGTCACCCAAACCAACAATGACATGGCCGAAGTGGCCTGGCGCACCAAAGACGGCACTCAGTGGAAAGAGGCTCCGATCTTTTCGTTCACCGATGCTGCCGTGACCGAATTATGGGCGGGACGGCTGGTGCCCTCGCGCCACAATCTCAGTGCGCCCGATATGGTGTTCGGCAATTTCAGATAGCATCCAGCCTGCTGCGTACGTCCTGAAACACGGCGTGGAACATCGCGGTCGTCAAAACACCCGTGTTGGTGTTGTAGCGTGAGCAGTGATAGCTGTCGAACAGCGTGACCGGTTGCCCCGCAACGGTTGCCAGCGCGTGGCTGACCCCGTGTTTGAACGGTGCGGCCTTCAAGGGCTGGCCCAAAGCGCGCAACACGCTCTCGTGTGAAATTCGGCCGAGCGCGATGATCGCACGCAGATGCGGCATGGCCGCGATCGTGGCGTCCAGATAGCGGCGGCACAGCCGGATTTCTTCCGGCGTGGGCTTGTTTTCGGGCGGCACGCAGCGCACCGCATTGGTGATCAGGCAATCGGTGAGTTTCAAGCCGTCGTCAATGCGGGCCTGAAACCGCCCTGCAGAAAAGCCGAAAAGGTCCAGCGTGCTGTAGAGCAGATCGCCCGCATAATCACCGGTAAACGGCCGGCCGGTGCGGTTGGCGCCCTGCAAACCCGGTGCAAGCCCGACAATTAGCAAACGCCCGTCATAGTCGCCGAACGAGGGGACAGGCGCATTGTGCCAGTCTGCCTGAACCTTGCGGTGGGCGGTGCGGAATGCACTGAGGCGCGGACAGAGCGGGCAATCGCGCGGCGCATCGGAACGATGAGCGTTCAAACAGCCGCTCGCAGGCACTAAAAAGGGATCATCAGATGGTGTCATGATGATCCCCGGTTTTTGTCACGGCATGAGGCTTGAGCATGAAGCCTTGGAATGACGCTTTGGCCTCAACGGCTCAAGCGTGTTGGCTGTCGTCCTCGACAGGGCGGCGTTCGCGCGGGGTGCGTTCCTGCCGTTCGCTGCCGCCGTCGCGACCGACACGGTTGGTCAGATTGACGATGTCGATGAACTCGTCAGCCTGGCGGCGCAGTTCGTCGGCGACCATCGGAGGCTGCGAGGTGATGGTGGAGACAACCGACACGCGGACGCCGCGACGCTGCATGGCTTCCACCAGCGAACGGAAATCGCCATCACCGGAAAACAGCACCATATGGTCGATATAGGGAGCCAGCTCGAGCGCGTCGATTGCCAGTTCGATGTCCATATTGCCCTTGACCTTGCGGCGTCCGAGCGAATCGACAAATTCCTTGGTCGGCTTGGTCACCACCCGATAGCCGTTGTAATCGAGCCAGTCGATCAGCGGGCGGATGGACGAATATTCCTGATCCTCGATCAGAGCCGTATAATAGAAAGCCCGTACAAGCTGGCCCTGACCCTGAAACTCTTTCAGCAATCTTTTATAATCAATATCGAAACCAAGGGCCTTGGCAGTGGCATACAAATTGGCGCCATCAATGAAGAGGGCAGTTCTTTCGGCACGCGGCATGGGATAACCTTAAAATGAACAATGGATTAAATCTGATCCAGAATGTCTGGTTTGCCAGAGGGTATCAAGTTGAATGGTCGTTCTGATTTCAGCTAAAAACACACGATAAATCTTATCTCTGAAACACCGAAATAAATGATAGAAATACCGCGCATATTCCACCTTGGGTTGAATTTGTTCATTGAAAGAACAAATTGTCAAGCAGGCCGGCGGAACCGAATAAAACGATTAAAAACTCTCATGCTGTAATCAATCAGCTTTTATAGCATTTCTGCCAGTAGGCATCCAATCAAATTTACGAATTTTGTCTAAAAAAATCGCTCAAACTCAAACAAATTGCACGTAAAAGTGTGTGAACGCCTTTGTCTATAAACCAAGGATTTCGGTTTTGCTGTAAGTCTTGCCACCACAGAATTGTTTTGTACTCGATGCGTATCGATGGGGGCATGCAAAGCGCTGGGGTGTAAGAAAGTTCGGGATCTGTGCGAAAACATTGCACTGCGCTGCAAAAGCGTGTATCAGCACCGTTCATGTCCCGAAACCACTAACTTAACGGAGCGCGCATGGCTCGCGTGACGGTCGAAGACTGTATCGAAAAAGTTGATAATCGCTTTGAGCTGGTTCTGCTCGCAGC